>DATJLQ010000223.1:0-22150 GCA_035509415.1 Alphaproteobacteria bacterium | reverse complement strand
AGCCGCCGCCGCCCCAGGCCGCGGCGACGGCCCCGGCCCCCCTGGCGCCGTCCGCTCCGGCGCCGGCCCCGGCGCGGAGCCAGGCGGCGGCCCCGCCGCCGCTTGCCTCGGCCGAGCCGCCGCCCCAGCGCCAGCGCCCGCTCCCGGGCGGCCAGGTGCTGCCGGTCGGCACGCCGCAGCAGCAGTACGACTTCGCCCGCGCGCTCCTCGTGCAGCAGGACTATGCCGCGGCGGAGCGCGCCTTCGCCGCCTTCGTCAATACCCACCCGGACGACCCGCTCGCCGGCGCCGCGCAGTACTGGCTCGGCGAGACCTTCTATCTGCGCGCCAACTACGATGCCGCGGCGCGCGCCTTCGCCGAGGGCTACCAGAAGTTTCCCAAGGGCAGCAAAGCGCCCGACTCGCTTCTCAAGCTCGGCATGTCGCTGGTCCAGCTCAACCGCAAGAAGGACGCCTGCCTGCTCTTCAAGGAGCTGGAGCAGCGCTATCCCGCCGCCCCGACCAACGTGAAACAGGCGATGCAGCGGGAGCGCCAGCGGGCGAGCTGCAGCTAGGCTCATGGGCGCGCCCCGGCAGGATGCGGCGGGCGCGCTGGGGGAGAGGGCCTTCGCCGGCCTCATGGCGGCGTTCGCGCCCTTCGAGGCGCGGCCGCGGATCGCGGTCGCGGTCTCGGGCGGGGCCGACAGCATGGCCCTTGCCCTCCTGGCCCACGCCTGGGCCGCGCGCCGGGGCGGTAGGGCGCTCGCCCTCACCGTCGATCACGGCCTCCGACCCGGATCGGCGGCCGAGGCGCGCAAGGTGAAGCGCCTCCTCGCCGCCCGCGGCATCGACCATCGCATCCTCGTGTGGCGCGGCGCCAAGCCCGGCACCAATCTCCAGGCCGCGGCGCGCGCGGCGCGCTACCGCCTGCTCGGCGAGTGCTGCCGCCGGCTGGGCGTGCTTCATCTCCTTCTCGCCCATCATCGCGAGGACCAGGCCGAGACGCTGCTGCTGCGCCTCGCCCGCGGTAGCGGCGTCGAGGGGCTGGCGGCGATGGCGCCGGTCGCGGAGCGGGCCGAGCTCCGCCTCCTGCGCCCGCTTCTCGGCGTGCCCCGGGAGCAGCTCAAGGCCACGCTCGCGAAGGCGGCGGCGGGATGGGTCGAGGATCCGAGCAACCGCGACCCGCGCCATGCCCGCGTGCGCCTCCGCGCGCTCATGCCGGCGCTCGCGGCGGAGGGCATGACCGCGCCCCGGCTCGCCGCGACCGCGGCCCGGCTCGGCCGCGCCCGCCAGGCGCTCGAGGCCGAGGTTGCGCACCTCCTTGGGGCGAGCGCCACCGTCGATCCCGCAGGCCATGTCCTCCTCGCCGCCGCCCCGCTCGCGGCGGCCGAGGCGGAGGTCGGGCTGCGCGCCCTCGCGCGCGTGCTCCAGTCCGTCGGTGGCAGCGCCCATCCGCCGCGCCTGGAGCGGCTCGAGCGCCTCTACCGCGAGATCGCGGCGGCGGGGCTGCCGGCGCCGCGCACCCTCGGCGGCTGCCGCATCCTGCGTGCTCCCGCGCGGCACGGACGCGACTTGCTTCTCGTCTGCCGCGAGTGGCGCCGGACCGAGGCGCTCGCCCTGCGCGCCGGCGAGCGCGCCGTCTGGGACGGGCGCTTCCGCCTGCGTCTCGGCCGCGGGGGCGCGCCCCGTGCGGGGCTCAGCGTCGGCGCGCTCGGCGAGGCGGGCTGGTCCTTCCTGCTGCGGGCAATGCCGGCGCTCGGCCGCACGCCGCTGCCCGCGGCCGTGCGCCCTGCGCTGCCTGCGCTCTTCGGGCTTGAAGGCGTGATCGCCGTGCCCCACTTGAGCTATGGACGAGGGCGGGACGAAACTGCTAGCGTGTCCGTTCGCACTTTGATCTTTGCGCCCGCACGTGCGCTGGCAAGCGGGGCCAGCTCGGTTGCTTAATGGACCATCCGGATTATCTAGTTTGATGCACGACTATCGCACGGCGGAGAGCCCGGCCGGCGGCGGCAGGAGCCGCAGCGGGGCCGGTGCGGAGAGCGGAAGGCGCGGGCGTTGAACAACTTCGGCAAGAACATCTTCCTCTGGGTCGTCATCGGCCTGCTGCTGGTCGCGCTCTTCAACCTGTTCCAGGGCTCCTCCAGCCGCCAGGCGCAGCAGCAGATGGCCTATTCGGACTTCATCGCGCACGTGAACCAGAACGAGGTGCGCGAGGTCGCCATCCAGGGCCACAGCATCTCGGGCCAGCTCGCCGACGGGCGCAACTTCTCGACCTACGCACCCCAGGACAACAACCTGGTGAGCCGGCTCACGGACCATAACGTGCGCGTGCGCGCGATGCCGGAGGACGACAACGTGCCCTCCCTCTTCGGCATTCTCGTCTCCTGGTTCCCCTTCCTCGTGCTGATCGGCGTCTGGGTCTTCTTCATGCGCCAGATGCAGTCGGGCGGCGGCCGCGCCATGGGCTTCGGCAAGTCGCGCGCGCGGCTCCTCACCGAGAAGGCGGGCCGCGTCACCTTCGATGACGTGGCCGGCATCGACGAGGCCAAGCAGGAGCTCGAGGAGATCGTCGATTTCCTCAAGGATCCGCAGAAGTTCCAGCGCCTGGGCGGCAAGATTCCGAAGGGCTGCCTCCTCGTCGGCCCTCCCGGAACCGGCAAGACGCTCCTCGCGCGCGCCATCGCGGGCGAGGCGAACGTGCCCTTCTTCACCATCTCGGGCTCGGACTTCGTCGAGATGTTCGTCGGCGTCGGCGCAAGCCGCGTGCGCGACATGTTCGAGCAGGCGAAGAAGCACGCCCCCTGCATCATCTTCATCGACGAGATCGACGCCGTCGGCCGCCACCGCGGCGCCGGCCTCGGCGGCGGCAACGACGAGCGCGAGCAGACGCTCAACCAGCTCCTCGTCGAGATGGACGGCTTCGAGACCAACGAGGGCGTGATCCTGATCGCGGCCACCAACCGGCCCGACGTGCTCGACCCGGCACTCCTGCGTCCGGGCCGCTTCGATCGCCAGGTCGTGGTGCCGAACCCGGACATCCTCGGGCGCGAGAAGATCCTGAAGGTGCATCTCCGCAAGGTGCCGGCCGCCCCCGACGTCGATCCCAAGGTGATCGCGCGCGGCACACCCGGCTTCTCCGGCGCCGATCTCGCCAACCTGGTCAACGAAGCGGCGTTGCTCGCCGCGCGCAAGGGGAAGCGCCTCGTCACCATGACCGAGCTCGAAGGGGCCAAGGACAAGGTCCTCATGGGCACCGAGCGGCGCTCGATGGTGATGAGCGACAAGGAGAAGGAGACCACGGCCTATCACGAATCGGGCCACGCGCTGGTCGCCCTTTACTCGCCCGGCCACGATCCCCTGCACAAGGTCACGATCATCCCGCGCGGGCGCGCGTTGGGCGTCACCATGTCGCTCCCCGAGCGCGACCGCTACGGCTTCGCCAAGAAGGAGCTCGAGGCCAAGGTCGCGATGATGTTCGGCGGCCGGGTCGCGGAGGAGCTCATCTACGGCAAGGACGACGTCACCACCGGTGCGGGCGACGACATCCGCCAGGCGACCGAGCTCGCGCGCCGCATGGTCACCGAGTTCGGCTTCAGCGAGAAACTGGGGCCGCTGCGCTATTCCGAGAACGAGCAGGAAGTGTTCCTCGGCCATTCGGTCACCCAGCGCAAGAACGTCTCCGAGGCGACGGCGAAGATCATCGACGAGGAGATCCGCCGCATCGTCGAGGAGGGCGAGGCGAAGGCGCGCGCGATCCTGACCGAGCATCTCGACCAGCTCCATGTGCTGGCGAAGGCGCTCCTGGAATACGAGACGCTCTCGGGCGACGAGATCCGCGCACTCTTGCGCGGCGAGCCCGTGGTGCGCGACGACAAGGATAGCCAGCCCGAGCCGCCGTCGAAGCCGCGCTCCTCGGTTCCCACCAGCAAGCCCGCGGGCCAGCGCGGCCCGAGCGGCGGCCTGGAGCCGGAGCCCCAACCGGGCGCATGAGCCCGGTGCGCGCGCGGCCGGCCTCCGCGATCGAAACAAGAAGCCCCGGCCCCGACCGGGGCTTTGCGTTGTCTGGGACGCAATCGCTTTACCTGCGCCCGACCGGGCTGTTGAGCGGCGCCGCCGCCACGGCGGCACGGGACGCGAAGCTCGCCTTGCCGCTCGCGGGCGGGCCCTTCGCCTTCACCGGCTGCGAGATCCTGAGGCGCGATCCCGAGGGCACGCGGCGCGAGCTTTTGCCCCTCGCCGAGCTCGACCGGCGCGCGCGCGGCACGGGTGAGGAGTCGCGCCTCATCCAATCGATTCTCGCGAGGCTTGCGTCGCCGCGGCCGCCCTTCGCCGGGCTCGGTCTCGAGCGACCGCGCGTCATGGGCATCGTCAACGTGACCCCCGACAGCTTCTCCGACGGCGGCGATCACCCGACACCCGAGGCCGCGATCGCCCATGGAAAGGCGCTTATCGCGGCGGGGGCGGCGATCGTCGATGTCGGCGGCGAATCGACGCGCCCCGGCGCCGAGCCGGTCTCGAGCGCGGACGAGCTCGCGCGCGTGCGCCCGGTGGTCGAGGGGCTCGCGCGCGCGGGCGCCATGGTCTCGATCGACACGCGGCGCGCCGCCGTCATGGCGGCAGCCCTCGACGCAGGTGCCTCACTCGTCAACGACGTGACGGCGCTCGCGGGCGATCCCGCGAGCCTCGCCCTCGTCGCCGCGCGCGGGGTGCCCGTCGTGCTCATGCACATGCGCGGCGAGCCCAGGACCATGCAGGACGATCCGCGTTACGACGACGTGGCGCTCGACGTGTTCGATTTTCTCGCGGGCCGCGTCGCGGCCTGCGTCGCGTCGGGCATTCCGCGCGCGCGCATCGCGATCGATCCCGGTCTCGGCTTCGGCAAGAGCTTCGCGCACAATCACCAGCTCCTCGAGCGCCTGGCCCTGTTCCACGGGCTCGGCTGCGCGCTTCTGGTGGGGGCGTCGCGCAAGAGCTTCACGGCGGGTGCGGCCAAGCTCGCGCCCAAGGCGCGCCTCGGCGGCTCGCTCGCGGCCGCCCTCGCAGCGCTTGGCCAGGGCGCGCAGATCCTGCGCGTCCACGACGTGGTCGAGACGCGTCAGGCGATCGAAATCTGGCGCGGCGCTCAAGGGCTCGGCTAGACGGAGGGCACCCCGCGAATTGACCTCATCCTTCGAGACACCCCGCCGCCTCATCCTGAGGAGCCCGCGTAGCAGGCGTCTCGAGGGAGGGCGGCCGGGTTCCTCAGGATGAGGAAGCGGCGGGACGAACGCTCATCGCACCTGCTGGCACCCTGGACCCCGGCGCCCCATCTGATATAAGGGGCGCGTAATAACCCTTGGGGAGCAAAAGCTTGTCCCGCAAGCTGTTCGGCACCGACGGGGTGCGCGGCACGGCCAACGCCGAGCCCATGACCGCCGAGACGGCGCTCAAGCTCGCCATGGCGGCGGGCCAGCGCTTCACGCGCGGCGATCACCGGCACCTGGTCGTGATCGGCAAGGACACGCGCCTCTCGGGCTACATGCTCGAGCCGGCGCTCACCGCGGGCTTCATCTCGGTCGGCATGGACGTGGTTCTGCTCGGGCCGCTGCCGACACCCGCGGTCGCGATGCTGACGCGCTCGCTGCGCGCCGATCTCGGCGTGGTGATCTCGGCGTCCCACAATCCCTACCAGGACAACGGCATCAAGCTGTTCGGCCCCGACGGCTACAAGCTCTCGGACGAGGTCGAGGCGGACATCGAGAAGCGCCTCGCCTCGAACGGTGCCGCCTTGAGCCTCGCGACGCCCGAGCATCTCGGGCGCGCGCGCCGGCTCGACGACGCGCTCGGCCGCTACATCGAGTTCGCCAAGGGCAGCTTCCCGCGCGGGCTGCGTCTCGACGGGCTGAGGATCGTGGTCGATTGCGCCCATGGCGCCGCCTATCGCGCGGCGCCCACGGTGCTTTGGGAATTGGGCGCCGACGTGGTGCCGATCGGGGTCGATCCCGACGGCTTCAACATCAACAAGGGCTGCGGCGCCACCCAGCCCGAGGCGCTCCAGCACGCGGTGATCGATTCCGAGGCCGACATCGGCATCGCCCTCGACGGCGACGCGGACCGGGTCGCGCTGGTGGACGAGAAGGGTGCGGTCCTCGACGGCGATCAGCTGCTCGCCCTCGTCGCGCGCGGCTGGAGCCAGAGCGGCCGGCTCGCGGGCGGCGGGGTGGTCGGCACCGTCATGTCGAATCTCGGGCTCGAGCGCTATCTGAAATCCCTCGGCCTCGGCCTCGCGCGCACCCAGGTGGGCGACCGCTACGTGTTCGAGGCGATGCGCGAGCGCGGCTACAATGTGGGCGGCGAGCCCTCGGGCCACGTGATCCTGAGCGACTACACGACGACCGGCGACGGCCTCGTCTCGGCACTCCAGGCGCTCGCGGTCCTGGTCGAAGAGAAACGCCCGGCGAGCGAGGCGCTGCGTTTGTTCGAGCCCGTGCCGCAGCTCCTGAAGAACGTGCGCTTCAAGGGCGAGGCGCCGCTCGGCGTGGCGCCGGTCCAGGAGGCGATCCGCGCCGCCGAGACCATGCTCGGCGCCCAAGGCCGGCTTTTGATCCGGAAATCGGGCACCGAGCCCCTCATCCGCGTCATGGCCGAGGGCGAGGACGGGGCGCTGGTGGGCCGCGCGGTCGACGCGGTGGTGCGCGCGATCGAGCGCGCCGCGCGCTGACGGCTTGGCGGAGGCGCGATGAAGGGCAGGGTCCTCATCGTCGCCGGCTCCGATTCGGGCGGCGGCGCCGGCATCCAGGCCGACATCAAGACCGTGACGGCACTCGGCGCCTATGCCGAGACCGCGCTCACGGCCGTGACCGCGCAGGATACGCTCGCGGTGCACGCGATCGAGCCCGTCTCGCCCGCGCTCGTCGCGCGCCAGATCGAGGTGGTGCTGAACGATCCCGGTGCCGACGCGGTCAAGACCGGCATGTTGGCGACGGGGGCGATCGCGGCCGCGACCGCCGACGCGTTGGAGCGCGCGAAATTCCAAGGCCCGATCGTGGTCGACCCGGTGATGGCGGCGACGTCGGGGACGAGGCTCCTCGACGACGACGCGCTCGAGATTCTGAAGCGGCGGCTCATCGCGCGCGCGGCCCTCGTGACCCCCAACATTCCCGAAGCCGAGCGGCTTTTGGGCCGCAAGATCCCGGACGTGGGCGCGATGGAACGGGCCGCGCGCGATCTGCTCGCGTTCGGCGCCCGCGCCGTCCTCTTGAAGGGCGGCCATCTCGAGGGCCCGAACGCGGTCGACGTGCTTGCGACGGAAGGTCGGGTCGAGCGCTTCGAAAGCCCGCGTCTCGAGAGCCGCAACACCCACGGCACGGGCTGCACGCTCGCCTCCGCGATCGCGACCGGCCTCGCCCAGGGCCTCGATCTCGTCGAGTCGATCGCGCGCGCGCGCGCCTATGTGCGGGAGGCGATCCGCACCGCGCCCGGTTTCGGCCGCGGCCATGGTCCGCTCAATCATGGGCATACGGTGCGGCCGTTCGAATTCCCGACGCGCCGGCCCGGAGAGCGCACATGACCGATCGAGAGGCGCGCGAATTCCTCACGCGCGTGTTCGGAACCCTGTTCGACCCGGCCGCGAGTGCCGAGGCGGTCGCCGCCTTCTTCGCGCCCGATTACGTGCAGATCGCCGACGGCAAGCGGCTCGACCGCGCGCATTTCGTCGATCACGTGCGCGTCCTCAAGAGGGCGCTCGAAAGCGGCGCGGTCGCGCTCGAGAAAGTGGTCGCGAGCGGGTCCATCGTCGCGACCCGGCATGTCGTGAGCGCGCGCAAGAAGGACGGCACGAGCGTCCGGTTCACGGTCCACGCCTTTTTCGAGATCGAGGGCGGGTCGATCCGGCGCACCGAGGAGCTGACTCACATGCTCGAAGGGGGTGCCGAGGATCGCGACCTCGGCTCGCGCACCGCGTCCTAGCGCGGGCGGCCTGGCGCGCGATCGAATTCGGATTTGAAACGGAGCGACGCCGATGACCGACGAAGCGGACGTGCCGATCAGCCATTTGCAGCGGCGCAAGATCGAGAGCGGCGTGCTGATCCCCTTCATCGAGGCGTGCCGCGCGCGCTTCGGGGATGCCGCGACGCGCGAGCTCGTGATCGCGACTATCAAACAACTCGCGGCCGAGGACGGTGCTCGGTGGGCCGCGAGCTTCGGGGCGGGTGTGCCCGCGCTACGCCAGGTGGTCGAGAAACTGTGGGCGGGCGGGGGCAGTCTCGAGGTCGAGATGCTCGAGGCCGACGAGCGCAAGCTCGACTTCAACGTCACGCGCTGCCGCTATGCCGAGTTCTACCGCGCGCTCGGCCTCGCCGAGCTCGGTTTCCTCGTCCACTGCAACCGCGACCATGCGATGATCGCGGGCTTCGATCCGACCGTCGAGCTCACGCGCACGCGCACCATCATGGAAGGTGGCGCGTCGTGCGACTTCCGTTTCCGCAAAAAAGCCTGAGCCTGCTGCGTCGCTTGATCCGGCCGGCACGGGCCGGCGCGGACGGGCTTGCGCCCGGGTGCCAGAAGTGATTGATACGCGGGCCGCCCCGCGGCACTGGCTTCGAGCGTAACCTTCCGCCTCGCACCCGTTCCGCTCACCTCCATCGGGCCCTGTCCATGATTGGCCGCGCGCAACCTCTCGCCTCGCATCCGCCGGCCGCGGGCCCGACGGCCTCCTCGCTCGCGGCGGTCTATGCCGCCGGGCTCGTGACCGTGCTTATCTGGGCCGGCACGGCGATCGTGACCAAGATCGCGGTACGCAGCATCGACCCGGTGCTGCTCGCGCTCCTGCGTACGGTGGTGCCGGGCGTCCTGCTCGTCCCCGCCGCCTTCGCCCTCCGCGTGCCGCGGCCGCGCGGGTCGCGCGAGATCGGCTGGCTGGTGCTGAGCGCCGTTTGCGCCTTCATTGGATTCCCGCTCTGCTACACGCTTGCGTTGCGTTACACGACCGCGAGCCACGTGGCGCTGCTGCTCGCGTCCCAATCGATCTTCACCGGCCTGATCGCGGCCTCCCTCGAGCGGCGCGCGCCGACCAAGCGCTGGATCGCGGGCTGCGTCGTGGCCCTCGCGGGCGAGGTGGCGCTGATCGCGTTCCGCTTCGGGCTTTCGGTCGGCGGCTCGCTCACGGGCGATCTCTGGGCGATCGCGGCGGCCCTCGTCTCCTCCTCGGGCTACGTCGCGGGCGCACGGCTCGCGACGCGCATCGGCACTTGGGGCACCACGGTCTGGGGCAACATCCTCGCGGCCCTCATCGCGCTCGGCCCGCTCCTCTATCTCGGCGCCCCGGTCGACTGGAGTGCGCTCGATTGGACCGTCTGGGCGGCGGTCGCCTATATCGCGATCGGCGCCTCGTTCCTCGCCTACGTGCTCTGGTATTGGGCGATGGCGCGCGGCGGGGTCGCGCGCGTGAGCCTGCTTCTGTTCACCAACCCGATCTTCACCATCCTGCTTGCGGTCCTGTTCCTGGGCGAGCGCCTGACCGGGCCGCTCCTCCTTTCGGGCGCGGCCGTGCTGGTCGGCATCTGGCTTGCGCAGCGGCGCTGAGCGGCGATAATCGGGACCCAAGCGGCCGGGACGGTCCCGGCCGGCGAGCCCCGAGGCGACCATGAGCGACCTGAGCGCGACCGAGGAGCTGTTCCGTTCCGATCATTATCTCGCGCGTTGCGAGGCAACGGTCGTCGCGGCGGACGAGCGCGGCGTGCGCCTCGACCGCACTGTCTTCTATCCAACGGGCGGCGGCCAGCCGGGCGATTCGGGCACGCTCACCCTCGAGACGGGGGCGGTGCTGCGCATCGCCGACACGCGAAAGGGCGAGGCGCCCGGCGAGATTCTCCACATTCCCGAGCCGGGCGAGCCCTTGCCCGCACCCGGCGCGCGGGTCGTCGCGGCAATCGACTGGACGCGGCGGCACCGGCTCATGCGCATGCACACCTGCCTCCATCTTCTGTGCGCGGCGGTGCCCGCGGGCGTCACCGGCGGCCAGATCTCCGACGGCAAGGGCCGGCTCGATTTCGACACGAGCGCCGCACCCGAAGGCTTCGTCCTCGACAAGGACGCGATCGAGGCCAAGGTCAACGCCCTCGTCGCCGAGGACCACAAGGTCGGCGTGCGTTGGATCTCGGACGACGAGCTCGCGGCCAAGCCCGAGCTCGTGCGCACCATGTCGGTCAAGCCGCCTTCGGGGCAGGGGCGCGTGCGCCTCCTCGAGATCGAGGGCGTCGATTTGCAGCCCTGCGGCGGGACCCACGTCGCGCGCACGGGCGAGATCGGCCGCGTGCAGGTTGTCAAGATCGAGAGCAAAGGCAAGCGCAACAAGCGCGTCATCCTCGCCTTCGAGGGCGAGGGCTAGGCGCCGCGGAGGACTCCCCCATGACCATCGCCTATGCGGTCGAGGACCGGCTCGACTGGCGCGAGATGCTCGACCTGTTCGAGCGCTCCGGCCTCGCCGAGCGCCGGCCGCACGACGAGCCCGCGCGGCTCGAGAAGATGGCGCGCCATGCGAACCTGATCGTGACCGCGCGCGACGCGACGGGGACGCTCGTCGGCCTCTCGCGCGCGCTCACCGATTTCAGCTTCTGCGTCTATCTTTCGGACCTCGCCGTCGATCGCGCGTTGCAGCGTCAGGGCGTGGGGAAGGAGCTGATCCGCCGCACCCACGAGGCGGCGGGGCGGGAATGCATGCTGATCCTGCTCTCCGCACCCGCGGCGATGGACTATTATCCCAAAATCGGGCTCGAGAAGAGCGAGCGCTGCTTCGTGATCAACCGCGCGGCACCCCGGGGCTGAACCCGCCATGCGTATCCCGCTTTACCAGGTCGACGCCTTCACCGACCGGCCGTTCGGCGGCAATCCGGCCGCCCTGTGCCCGCTCGAGCGTTGGCTCGAGGACGAGCTCATGCAGGCGATCGCGGCCGAGAACAACCTCGCCGAGACGGCGTTCTTCGTGCCCGCCGGCGCGCAAGATGGCGGCGCCGACTACGCGCTCCGCTGGTTCACGCCCGCCCTCGAGGTCGATCTCTGCGGCCACGCGACGCTCGCCGCGGCCCATGTGATCTTCACGCGACTCGAGCCCGCCCGGACGCAGGTCGCCTTCGCGACCCGCTCCGGCCGGCTCGAGGTCGCGCGCGATGGCGACCGCTTGGCGCTCGATTTCCCATCCGAGCCGCCCGAGCCTTGCGACGGCCTCGAGGCAGTCGCGGCGGCGCTCGGCGCGCGGCCGAAGGAGCTGCTGAAATCGCGCTACGGCCTCGCGCGCTTCGGGAGCGAGGCCAAGGTCGCGGCGCTCAAGCCCGATTTCGCGCGCGTCAAAGCGCTCGATCTTTTCGCCGTGATCGCGACCGCGCCGGGGGCGCCCGGAAGCGGCGTCGATTTCGTCTCGCGCTTCTTCGCGCCCAAGGCGGGAATCGACGAGGACCCGGTCACCGGCTCGTCCCATTGCGCGCTCATCCCCTATTGGTCGAAGCGCCTCGGGAAGCCGAAGCTGTTCGCGCGCCAAATCTCGCCGCGCGGCGGCGCCCTTTGGTGCGAGGATCGCGGCGGCCGGGTTGCGATCGCGGGCCAATGCGTCGAGGTGATCGAGGGCACCATCTCGCTCCCCGACAAGTAGGAAGAGGGAAGGAAATCATGGCGAAGACATTCAAGATCGCGCTCATTCCGGGCGACGGCATCGGCAACGAGGTGGTGCCCGAGGGGGTCAAGGCGCTGGAGGCCGCGGGCCGCAAGTTCGGCCTCGGTTTCGCCTGGCAGCATTTCCCCTGGAGCTGCGAGCATTACAAGAAGACCGGCACCATGATGCCGAAGGACGGGCTCGAGCAGCTCGCCGCGTTCGACGCCATCTATCTGGGGGCGGTCGGCTTCCCCGGCGTGCCCGACCACGTGTCGCTCTGGCAGCTCCTGATCCCGATCCGGCGCGGCTTCCGGCAATACGTCAATCTGCGGCCGGTGCGCCTGCTCAAGGGCGTCAAATCGCCGCTCGCGGGGCGGGCACCGGGCGAGATCGACTTCTACATCGTGCGCGAGAACAACGAGGGCGAATATTCCGACGTGGGCGGCGTGCTGCATGCGGGCACCGCGGACGAGGCCTGCATCCAGGAGACGCGTTTCACGCGCAAGGGCTGCGACCGCATCATGCGCTACGCCTTCGAGCTCGCGATGTCGCGCGCGAAGAAGCACGTGACCTCGGCCACCAAGTCGAACGGCATCAAGCACACCATGCCCTATTGGGACGCGCGCTTCCGCGCGATCGCGGCCGAGTACCCCGAGGTGCGCACGGACCAGTACCACATCGACATCCTGTCGGCGAACTTCGTGCTCCATCCCGACTGGTTCGACGTGGTGGTGGGCTCGAACCTGTTCGGCGACATTCTCTCGGACCTCGGGCCGGCGGTCACCGGCACGATCGCCATCGCGCCCGGCGCCAACATCAACCCCGAGCGCGACGCGCCCTCCTGCTTCGAGCCGGTGCACGGCTCGGCTCCCGACATCGCGGGGCGCGGCATCGCGAACCCGATCGGGCAAATCTGGTCGGGGGCCATGATGCTCGACCATCTGGGGGCGCGCGACGCGGCGCGCGCGATCGAGCGCGCGATCGAGCGCGTGCTGGCCGAGAGCGACCTACGTACCCGCGACATGGGCGGGAACGCCAGCACCGTCGAGATGGGCCAGGCGATCGTCTCCGCCATTTGACGGGCGCTCGGTCCCGAGGCCGCCGCCCCGAGCTTGCCGCGCGGACGTCTTGGTGCGCCGCCCCGCCGGACGATTGGCGCAAAACTCGCCATCGCTCTAATCCGCCCATTCCTTGGGCGCGCCTTGCCCAAGCTCTGCGCATTGAACAGAGCTGGCTGGTATCCCACGCGTTTTCTGCATGCTCGATATGCCCCGCCAGCGCTTGTTGCAATGCAACATGGGCGCTATTTATAGGCCGATCACAAGGGGGCGGATCGCCCCGGTTTGAGCCGCGCCGGACAAGACCGGCGGCATGGCTCGGAGAGGCAAGGACAAGATGAGCGACTTCACACGGCAATCGGACGAAATGCGGCTCCCCCAGGGCTTCGACAACGACGCCCTGTTGGCCGAGGCGCGGCGCCAGCGCGACGAGGCGCTCGCCGGCTTCGCGCGCAATGTGGGCCGCGGGCTCACGGCACTTTGGGCCAAGACGGTCGCGCGACCCTACCGCGCCTGGCAGGAGCGCGAGCGGACCTATCGCGAGCTTTCGATGCTCAACGAGCACGAGCTCCAGGATCTCGGCATCACCTCGGCCATGATCCCGATGGTGGTCGCGGGCAAGATCTCGGCCGCGAACGAGAACAAGCACTCGACCAAGGCAGCGTAACCTCCTCCCAACCTGCTTGGTGCACCCGGGCGGCAACGGCTTCCGTTGCCGCCCGCTCTGCGTTAGGGTCCCGCGCGCATCGGCTCGAGGGCACGAGGGGACGCCATGGCGGAGCGCTATTTCGAGGATTTCAAGCCGGGCGACGCGATCGACACGGCACCGGCCGTCCTCGGCGCGGACGAGATGATCGCGTTCGCGCGCCGCTACGACCCGCAAAGCTTCCACATCGACGCCGAGGCCGCGCAGCGCTCGCTCTATGGCGGGCTGATCGCGAGCGGCTTCATGACCATGGCGGTGACCTTCCGCCTGTTTTTCGAGACGGGTGCCCTCGGCGCGTCCAACATGGCGGGCCTCGGCTTCGAGGAGGTCAAGTTCGCCCAGGCCGTGCGCCCCGGCGACACGCTCAAGGCGACCGTCACCGTCGAATCGGCGCGTCCCTCGAGCGGCCGGCCCGACCGCGGCGTTCTCGCGCTGCGCTACCGCGCATTCAATCAACGCGGCGAGGAAGTGTTGAGCTTCCTCTGCATCCATTTGGTGCGGCGCCGGCCGAGCTAGAAATCCATTGCTCTAGCGATCGTCGCGTCTCGAAAATCCCGTCTCTCACCCTCCCATGGCCTGCGGCCATGAGCCCTCCCTCTCCCGAAATCGGGTGACGGTGGCGAGCGATAGCGAGCGGGTGAGGGGGTTGGGATGCGAGTCGGTATTTCCTTTCCCCGTCATGGTATTACCTATCGGCAAGCGGGCCCGCGCGCGACGATACGCCGCTTCGGCTCGCGTTGACGGGGCGGCGAGCCTGCCCTACAACTCCGCGACCCCGGCGCAGGACCTCGTCCCGCCCGGGCTCCGGCACCGACAGGATCGCGATCGATGAAGCCCAGCCAACGGCCCCGTACGACCCATTTTTCCTCCGGCCCCTGCGCGAAACGCCCGGGATGGACGCCCGCGGCACTCGCGGGCGCTTGCGTCGGCCGCTCGCACCGCTCGAAGGAGGGCAAGGCGCGCCTCAACGAGGTGATCGAGAAGAGCCGCGCGATCCTGGGCGTGCCCAAGGATTACCGCATGGGCATCGTGCCCGCGTCCGACACCGGGGCGGTCGAGATGGCGCTTTGGTCCATGCTCGGCGCGCGCGGCGTCGACGTGCTCGCCTGGGAGAGTTTCGGCAAGGGCTGGGCGTCGGACGTCGCGAAGGAGCTGAAGCTCAAGGACGCGCGCACGATCGAAGCGCCCTACGGCAAGCTCCCGGATTTGAAGCAGGTCGATTTCGCGCGCGACGTGGTGTTCACCTGGAACGGAACCACGTCGGGCGTGCGCGTGCCGAACGGGGACTGGATTCCGGCCGACCGCGCGGGCCTCACCATCTGCGACGCGACCTCGGCCGCCTTCGCCATGGCGCTGCCGTGGGAAAAGCTCGATGTCGTGACCTATTCCTGGCAGAAGGTCCTGGGTGGGGAGGCGCAGCACGGAATCCTTGTCCTGAGCCCGCGCGCGGTCGAGCGCCTCGAGACCTACACGCCCGCCTGGCCGCTGCCGAAAATCTTCCGCCTCTCCAAGGGCGGGAAGCTGATCGACGGCGTGTTCAAGGGCGAGACCATCAACACGCCCTCGATGCTGTGCGTCGAGGACGCGCTCGACGGGCTCAAATGGGCCGAGGGCGTCGGCGGCCTCAAGGCGCTCGTCGCGCGCTCGGAGGCGAACCTCGCCGCGATCGCGGCCTGGGTCGAGAAGACGCCCTGGATCGCGTTCCTCGCGTCCGATCCCGCGACGCGCTCCTGCACCTCGGTGTGCCTCTCCTTCGCCGACCCCGAGGTCGCGAAAATGGCGCCCGACGCGCAGGCGGCGCTTTCGAAGAAGATCGCGGGCATGCTCGAGGCCGAGGCAGTCGCGTTCGATATCGGCTCCTATCGCGACGCGCCGCCGGGCTTGCGTATCTGGGCCGGCGCCACCATCGAGCGCGCCGATCTCGAAGCGCTCTTCCCCTGGCTCGACTGGGCCTATGCCGCCGCACGCGGCTCGGCCGCCGCGGCCGCCTGACCCCGTTCCCCTTTAGCCCGTTCCCCTCTAGATCGAGTGACGCCATGCCCAAGGTCCTGATCGCCGACAAGCTGAGCCCGCGCGCCGTCGAGATTTTCGCCGCGCGCGGCATCCAGGCCGACGTCAAGACGGGCATGAAGGAGCCCGAGCTGATCGCCGCCATCGACCATTACGACGGGCTCGCCGTGCGCTCGGCGACCAAGGTCACCGCCAAGGTGCTCGAGGCGGCGAAGGGCTTGAAGGTCGTGGGACGCGCGGGCATCGGCGTCGATAACATCGATTTGGCGGCCGCCACGTCCCACGGCGTCGTGGTGATGAACACGCCCTTCGGCAACGCGATCACCACGGCCGAGCACGCGGTCGCCATGATGTTCGCGCTCGCGCGCCAGATCCCCGAGGCCGACCGCTCGACCCAGGCGGGGAAGTGGGAGAAGAACCGCTTCATGGGCGTCGAGCTCACGGCCAAGACGCTCGGCATCGTCGGCTGCGGCAACATCGGCTCGATCGTCGCGAACCGCGCGCGCGGCCTCCAGATGAAGGTGATCGCCTACGATCCCTACCTCAATGCGGAGCGCGCGGACTCGTTGGGCGTCGAGCGGGTCGACCTCGAGACGCTCTTCAAGCGCGCCGACTTCATCACGCTCCACGTGCCGCTCACCAACGAGACGCGCGGCATGATCAACGCGCGCACGATCGCGTCGATGAAAAAGGGCGTGCGCATCGTGAACTGCGCGCGCGGCGGGCTCATCGACGAGCCGGCTTTGCGCGCGGCGCTCGACCAGGGCCAGGTCGCGGGTGCCGCGTTCGACGTGTTCGAGGTCGAGCCCGCGAAGGAAAGCACGCTTTTCGGTCACCCGAACTTCGTCGCGACCCCTCATCTGGGTGCCTCCACCGAGGAGGCGCAGGAGAACGTGGCGCTCCAGGTCGCCGAGCAGATTTCGGATTTCCTCCTCACCGGCGCGATCGTGAATTCGATCAACACGCCCGCCATCAGCCCGCAGCAGGCGCCCGTCCTCAAGCCCTACATGCAGCTCGCGGGCCAGCTCGGGAGCTTCCTCGGCCAGCTCACGGATTCGGCACCCAAGACCGTCACGGTCGAGTATGCCGGCCACGCGGCCGAGCTCGACACGCGCCCCTTGCTCGGCGTCATTCTCCAGGGCCTGCTCAAGCGCCAGCTCGAGACCGTCAACATGGTCAACGCGCCCCAGCTCGCGCGCGAGCGCGGCATCCAGGTGCGCGAGTCGCGTTGCGACGAGATCAGCGACTACCAGACGCTCGTCACCCTCACGGTCGAGAGCGAGGACGGGCGCTTCACGCTCGCCGGCACGCTCTTCGGCGGCGCCGGGGCAACCTCGGGACGCGCGCGCATCGTGCAGGTGAAGGGCATCCCGGTCGAGGCCGAGCTCGGCGCCCACATGCTTTACGTGCTCAACACCGACAAGCCCGGCTTCGTCGGCAATCTGGGGAAGACCCTCGCCGATTCGGGCGTCAACATCGCGACCTTCCATCTCGGCCGCACGATCGCGGGCGGCGACGCGATCGCCCTCGTGCGCGTCGACCAGCCCCTCCCGGACGAGCTGGTGGCGCGTATCGCGAAGCTCCCCAACATCCTCTATGTGCGCGCGCTCAATTTCTGAGGGCGTGGGCGTGGGCGCGCCCGACGCGCGAATCCGCGCCTAACTCCTTGCTTTTCCGGGCGAAAGCGGCTACATCCCGGTACCGCGCAAAGCCCGCTCGCCGTCCCCGCCGCCCTTCGGCCGAAGGGGGCCGGGGTGCTGCCGGGCGAGGCTCAGAAAGCGGGCGATCCCGATGACCGATCCGATGCCCAAGGCCCTGCTGCCGGCCGGCCTGAGCGACCTCCTGCCGCCCGACGCGGCGCACGAGGCCGCCTTGCGCGACGCGGCCCTCGCCTGCCTCGCCTCCTACGGCTACGAGCTCGTGCGCCCGCCCTTGGTCGAGTTCGAGGAGGGGCTGTTCTCGGGGCCGGGGGCTGCCATGGCGCCCGACACGTTCCGCCTCATGGATCCGGTGAGCCAGCGCATGATGGGCGTACGCGCCGACATGACGCTTCAGATCGCGCGCATCGCGGGCTCGCGCCTCGCCAAGGCGCCGCGTCCCTTGCGCTTGAGCTATGCGGGCGACGTGCTGCGCGTCAAAGGCACCCAGCTCCGTCCCGAGCGCCAGTTCCTCCAGGTGGGCGCCGAGCTCATCGGCAGCGAATCCGCCGCGGCGGACGCCGAAGCGGCCCTGCTCGCCGCGGAGACTCTCGGCCGCATCGGCGTCGAGCCGCTCTCGATCGACCTCAATTCGCCGACCCTCGTGCAGACCCTGAGCAAAAGCCTCGGCTGCGGGCCCGCCGAGACCCAGCGTCTCCGCGCGGCGCTCGATCGCAAGGACGCGGCCGCGGTCGCGTCCGTGAGCGGGGACGCGGCGAAGCTCTGCGGAGCGTTGCTCGACGTGTCGGGCGCGGCCGAGACGGCGCTCGCGAAGCTCGCGGCGATCGCGTTGCCGCCGGCGGCATCGGCCGAGGCGCGCCGCCTCATCGAGGTCGCGAACATCGTGCGCCGCGCGGCGCCCGCGCTCATGCTCACGATCGATCCCGTCGAGTATCGCGGCTTCGAGTACCAGACCGGGGTCAGCTTCACGTTCTTCGCGCGCGGCGTACGCGGCGAGCTCGGGCGCGGCGGGCGCTATCTCGCGGGGAACGGCAAGACCGAGCCCGCGACCGGCTTCACGCTCTTCTTCGATTCCGTGCTGCGCGCGGTGCCGGCACCCGAGGCGGCGAAGCGCCTGTTCCTGCCGCACGGCACGAGTGCGCGCGATGCCGCCACGCTGCGCGCCGAAGGCTGGCGTGCGGTCGCCGGGCTCGAGCCCGCGTCCGACCCACGCGCCGAGGCGCGTCGGCTCGGCTGCAGCCATGTCTGGCTCGCGGGCAAGGCGGAACCATCATGAATTTCGGGGAAGGACGGTAGCAGGTGGCAAACGTCGCCGTGGTCGGCGCCCAGTGGGGCGACGAAGGCAAGGGCAAGATCGTCGATTGGCTCTCGGCGCGCGCCGACGTGGTGGTGCGTTTCCAGGGCGGCCACAATGCGGGCCATACGCTCGTGGTCGACGGCGTCACCTATAAATTGTCCCTGCTGCCTTCGGGTGTCGTGCGCGGGAAGCTCTCGGTGATCGGGAACGGGGTCGTGGTCGATCCCTGGGCGCTCCTCGACGAGATCGCGGCGATCGCGCGCCAGGGTGTCGCGGTCACGCCCGAAGTTTTGCGCGTCTCGGACACGGCACCGCTGATCCTCCCGCTCCATCGCGAGATCGACAGGCTGCGCGAGGAGATGCGCGGCTCGGCGAAGCTCGGCACCACCGGGCGCGGCATCGGCCCCGCCTACGAGGACAAGGTCGCGCGGCGCGCGATCCGCGTGTGCGACCTTGGAGACGCGAAGACTCTCGACGCGCGCCTCGACGAGCTCTTGATGCACCACAACGCGCTGCGGCGCGGGCTCAAGGCGCCCGAGGTCGCGCATGCGCCGTTGCGCGAGGCGTTGCTCGAATTGGCGCCCAGGATCCTGCCCTTCGCCGACCCGGTCTGGCGCCGGCTCGATCATCTGCGGCGCGAGGGGAAGCGGATTCTGTTCGAGGGGGCGCAGGGCGTCATGCTCGACGTCGACCACGGGACCTATCCCTACGTCACCTCGTCGAACACGGTGGCGGCGCAAGCGGCGGTGGGCTCGGGCCTTGGGCCGGGAGCGATCGGCTACGTGCTCGGCATCGTCAAGGCCTATACGACGCGGGTCGGCAGCGGCCCGTTCCCGACCGAGGACACGGGCAAGATCGGCGAGCTGCTCGGGAGCCGCGGCAAGGAGTTCGGCGTGGTCACGGGCCGGAAACGCCGCTGCGGCTGGTTCGACGCCGTCATGGTGCGCCAGGCGATCCTGCTCGCGGGTATCGACGGCATCGCGCTCACCAAGCTCGACGTGCTCGACGGGCTCGACGAGATCAAGGTCTGCACCGGCTACCGGCTCGGAGACGCGTTGCTCGACCGGCTCCCGCCCGAGCATGCGGCGCAGGAGAGCGTGGTGCCGGTCTACGAGAGTTTCGAGGGCTGGAGAGAGTCGACCCAGGGAGCGCGCTCCTGGGCGCAACTCCCCGCGACCGCGATCAAATACATCCGCCGCATCGAGGAGCTGATCGCGACGCCGGTGGCGCTGCTCTCCACCAGCCCCGAGCGCGCCGACACGATCCTGGTGACCGATCCGTTCGAGGATTGACCCTTCGAGGATCAGGACGGGCGTGCGGATATTCCAGAGCGATGTTCTGATTCCCTCGCCCCTCGTGGGAGAGGGAAGGGACCCATTGCGCAGCAATGGGAGGGTGAGGGGGCCTCTGTTTTTGACGACCCCTCACCCGCTCGCTACGCTCGTCGCCCTCTCCCACAAGGGGAGCGGGTTGAGGTTTTGATACCCCGCCTCGCCAAGCGCAAGCAACCCTCTCCCTCAAGGGGCGAGGGAAGGTTTTTGGCGCTCGAGATTCAGCCGTTGAGATTGCGCTCGATGGCGAGGTTCTTCATCGCCTTCTGGAGCTTCTCGAAGGCGCGCACCTCGATCTGACGCACGCGCTCGCGCGAGATGCCGTATTCCTGCGAGAGGTCCTCGAGCGTGGTCGGCTCGTCCTTGAGGCGGCGCTCGGTCAGGATGCGCCGCTCGCGCGCATTGAGGAGCTTCATCGCCGAGGACAGGAGGTCGTGGCGGTTGGAGCCTTCCTGGGCGTCGATGACCTTGGTCTCCTGGCTCGGCCCCTCGTCGACCAGCCAATCCTGCCACTCGCCGTCGCCATCCTCGCGCAAGGGCGCGTTGAGCGAATGGTCGGGAGCTGCGAGGCGGCGGTTCATCTGCACCACCTCGGTCTCCGAGACGTTCAAGTCGGTCGCGATCTTCTTGACGTTTTCGGGCGAGAGATCGCCGTCCTCGATCGCCTGGAGCTGGCCCTTGATCTTGCGCAGGTTGAAGAACAGCTTCTTCTGCGCGGCCGTGGTGCCGATCTTCACCAGCGACCAGGAATGGAGGATATATTCCTGGATCGCGGCGCGGATCCACCACATCGCATAGGTCGCGAGCCGGAAGCCGCGGTCGGGCTCGAAGCGCTTCACCGCCTGCATGAGCCCGACATTGCCTTCCGAGATCAGTTCCGCGAGCGGGAGGCCATAGCCGCGATAGCCCATGGCGATCTTGCCCACGAGCCGCAGATGGGAGGTGACCAGCTTATGGGCCGCGTCCACGTCGTCATGCTCGCGCCAGCGCTTGGCCAGCATGTATTCCTCGCCGGGCTCGAGCATCGGAAAGCGGCGAATCTCGCGCAGATAGCGGCTGAGATTGCTCTCCGGGCTGATCACAGGAATGCTGGGTAGTGTCGCGGTCGACGCCATGACGGCCCTTTCGGTTTGTCTCGCCTGTTCGTTATACGTTGCGCGTCGCGTTAGGCTGCGTTTCGGGACCCGCGGGAGGGCGAAAGTGACACGCCCCTAGCCGGCGTCCGCTCTTCGCACCCGCACCCTATCGCATGGATTACGTTGCGGGCGCGCGCACTTCTTTGTGACAATGTTTAAATTTTTTCCAAACAATCGTTCAATCGCATGAAATCTATAGCAAACTTTTTCTCGAAGCGCAAGGCCTCGCCACTCGCGGGGTGGCGGAATCCGAGCAAATAGGCGTCGAGCGCCTGGCGCCCCAGGGCCGCGAGCGCCGCCTGGGCTGCGGGCGGCAGCGCCGCCCGGCGCTCGGCCGTGAGCCGGCCATAGACCGGGTCGCCCATCAAGGGATGGCCGATCGAAGCCAGGTGGACGCGGATCTGGTGCGTGCGCCCGGTCTCGAGGCGACACTCGACCAGGCTCGCGACCCCCTTGTAGCTCGCGCGTACCCGGTAGCGCGTGACCGCGCGCTTCCCGCCGCGCGCGACCACGGCCATCTTCTTACGGTCGCGCGCGCTGCGCCCGATCTGGCCCGCGATGGTGCCCTCGCGCGGCTTGGGCGCGCCCCAGACCAAGGCAACATAAGCGCGCTCGACCGTATGGGCCGCGAATTGCGCCGCGAGGGAGGCGTGGGCGCGGTCGGTCTTGGCCGCGACCAGGAGGCCGCTCGTGTCCTTGTCGAGGCGATGGACGATGCCCGGGCGCCGCACGCCGCCGATGCCCGACAAGGTGCCGCCGCAATGGGCCAAAAGCGCGTTGACCAGCGTGCGGTCCGGATTGCCCGCGGCCGGATGCACCACGAGCCCCGCTGTCTTGTCGACCACGATGAGATTCGCGTCCTCATAGATAATGTCGAGCGGGATCGCCTGGGCCGCAGGACGCGCGGGCTCGGCCGCCGGCACGCGCACGAGGAACCGGTCGCCCGGTTTGACCTTGGCGGAGGCGTCGGTCGCGGCGGCGCCCTTCGGCACATGAATGACCGAGCCGCTTTCGATGAGCCGCTTCAGGCGCGAGCGCGAGAGGGCGGGAAGGGCGCGCGCCAACGCCGCGTCGAGCCGGGCGCCGGCCTCGGCCGCGCCGATCTCGACCCGGTGCTCCGCGGCAGCGCCCGTCGGCCCGGCCTCTTCCTGTTTGACCTCCCGGCCCATCCCCGATATGTCCTAGCTCTCGAACGGCTTTCCGCTCCCTGGGGCTCGGAGACTGGACCGAACCTTGCGCGCGCTCAAGACCCTGGTCATCGTGTTGGGCATCCTCATCGTCGCGGGGCTCGGCCTCGTGGGCTATGTGCTGGTGAAGCGCGGGCTCAATTCGGCCCCGCCGCAGCCGGTCGC
>DATJLQ010000222.1:0-3208 GCA_035509415.1 Alphaproteobacteria bacterium | reverse complement strand
CTCGCCGAGCCCGCGCGCACCATCGTGCTCATCACCGGGCACGAGCCGCTTTCGTATCTCATTCCGTCTTTCCCGCCCGCAGTGCGGTTCCTCCGCATCCATAGCGGCTTCACCAACCCGACCGAGACGGGCGTGCGCTTCAACGCCGAGATGGAGCGCATCGTGGCCGCGCATCGCGGCCCGATCATGATCCTGTTCAATCCGAACGAGACCGTGTTCGCGGAAAAATATCTGCCCTATTACGGGCTCGCGATCGCGCGCGCGGGCTGCAAGCCGGTGCCGTCCGACATCGGCTACCTCGCCTACTCGCTCTGCCCGCTCGCGCGCGTCCGCTGAGCGGCGCGCGTCGCCTCGGCGCCTCGATCCGCGCCGCTCAGTGGGACATCAGGACCGGCACGGTCATGTGCTGGAAAATGTCGCGCGTGGCGCCGCCCAGCACCAGCTCGCGCATGCGCGCGTGGCCGTAGGCGCCCATGACGATGAGGTCGACCCCCTCGTCCGACGCGCGCGAGAGGATCATGTCGCCCACGTCGATGTCGTCCGCGAACACGTGGCTCGCCTCGGCCTTGATGCCGTGGCGCGCGAGGTGGAGCGCGATGTCGGCGCCGGGCACCTCGCCGTGGCCGGAATCGCCGCCTTCGGGATTGATCGCGAGGATGGTGACCTTCTTCGCGTTGCTCATGAGCGGCAGCGCGTCGTTGACCGCGCGCGTCGCGGGGGCGCTCGCGTTCCACGCCACCAGCACGCGCTCGCCGAGCTTCGGGAACTTGCCGGCATAGGGAATGACGAGCGTCGGGCGCCCGGATTCGAGCACCACGCGCTCGGGCACCTCGTCCTCGCCCGCCATGAGATGCTCGTCGGGATCGCCCTGGCCGACGACCGCGAGATCGGCGTAGCGCGCATGCATGGCGGCGACGCTCGAGGGCTCGCCGGTCAGGGCGCGCCATTCGGCCTCGATCCCGCCGCCGCGGACGCGCGTCTCGAACTCGGCCCTGGCCGCATCGCGCGCCCGGTCGATCGCACCCTGCTGGACCGCCATCAGGTCGGCCGGCATCTGGGCCATGAGATAGCCCGGGACGTAGAGATCGGGCACCGTGTAGAGGCCGATCAGGTGCGCGTCGAACTGCTCGGCGAGGCGCGCCGCGAGGTCGAGGCGGCGGGCGCGGTGCTTCGAATCGTTGAGATGGACGAGCAGATCCTTGTACGCCATGGCTTCCTCCCTGTCCGGGCTTGGCTTGAACGTCGCGGCGCTTTGCGCACCCGGCTATTCGAGCGCGAAAATCCTTATAGATCATTGACCTGGGTCAAGGGCCGGCCGCGCATTCCGGCACGCGCACGCACGCCCCTCACGACCCATTGCCGCGATCCCGCCCCATCCTAGCCGCGCGCCGCGCGGGGTGCGCGGAAAATCTGGCCGCGGCATCCCCCGCAGGCATCGCGCGAATTCCGCTGGAGCGCGCTTCCGGATTAGGCTAAGCCTAATCCTTCCGCCCTTCGATTCCCTGCCAAGAGGCTCCGATGAGTGCCCGTTTGAACTCGCTCCAGGCGCGCGACCTCGCCTATTACATGCATCCCTACACCAACATCGCGGCCATCGCGGCGGACGGTCCGCTCATCATCACGCGCGGCGAGGGCGTCTACGTCTTCGACGAGAACGGCAAGCGCTACCTCGAGGGCTTCGGCGGGCTCTGGTGCACGGCGCTCGGCTTCGACAACGAGCGCCTGGTCGAGGCGGCGGCGCGCCAGATGCGCAAGCTGCCCTTCTATCACGCGTTCAACGGCAAATCGATCGACGTCGGCATCGAGCTCGCGGAGAAGCTCATCGCCATGGCGCCGGTGCCGATGTCGAAGGTGCTGTTCAGCAACTCGGGCTCCGAGGCGTGCGATTCCGCGATCAAGCTCATCTGGTACTATCACAACGCGATCGGCAAGCCCGAGAAGAAGAAGATCATCTCGCGCCACAAGGCGTATCACGGCGTCACCGTCGCGACCGCGAGCCTCACGGGGCTCCCGAACAACCACCGCAACTTCGATCTTCCCATCGCGCGCATCCTCCATACCGACTGCCCACATTACTACCGCTTCGGGAAGGACGGCGAGAGCGAGGAGGAATTCGCGACGCGCTGCGCGGACTCCCTCGAGCAGCTCATCCTCAAGGAGGGGCCCGAGACCGTCGGCGGCTTCTTCGCCGAGCCGGTGATGGGGGCGGGCGGCGTGATGCCGCCGCCGCGCACCTATTTCGAGAAGGTGCAGAAGGTGCTTCGGAAATACGACGTGCTGTTCGTCGCCGACGAGGTGATCTGCGGGTTCTGGCGCACCGGCAACTACTGGGGCAGCCAGACGATGGGGTTGCAGCCGGACATTCTGACCTGCGCGAAGGCGCTGTCCTCGTCGTATCTGCCGATCAGCGCGGTGATGGTGAACGAGCGCGTGTTCCAGGCGCTCGCCGACGAGAGCAACAAGATCGGCACGTTCGGCACCGGCTTCACCTATTCCGGCCATCCGGTTCCGGCGGCGGTGGCCGTCGAGACGCTAAAGATCTACGACGAGACCGATATCGGCTCGCATGTCCGCGCCGTCGGGCCGTACATGCAGCAGGAACTGCGCCGCCGCTTCGCCGGCCACGAGCTGGTGGGCGAGGTGCGCGGCCTCGGCCTCGTCGCCGCGGTGGAGCTGGTGGCGGACAAGGCAACCCGGAGAAATTTTGATCCGAAGCAGAAGATCGGCGCGCGCGCGGCGAAGACGCTGGAGGCGCATGGCGTGATCGGGCGGGCGATGATCAACGAATCGCTCGGCTTCTGCCCGCCGCTGATCATCACCGAGAAGGAGATCGACGAGATGCTCGACGGCACCGAGCAGGCGCTGAACGAGCTTGCCGTGCAACTCCGGCGCGAGAACCTGACGGTCGTGAGCTGAGATGCCCACGCCCGTCTCGGGAACCACCGACTCCCGCTTCGCGGCGCTGCGCGAGGCGCTGCAATGGGGGTTCGACGAGGAGATCGACCACGGCGCGGCGCTCTCGGTCGTGGTCGATGGCAAGGTCGTCGTCGATCTCTGGGGCGGCCACGCCGACGCGGCACGGCAAAAACCGTGGCAGCGGGACACGGTGGTCAATGTCTGGTCGGTGACCAAGGGCGTCATGGCGCTCGCGGTCGCGATGCTGGTCGAGCGCGGCAGGCTGGACTACGCCGCGCCGATCGCGCGCGTG
>DATJLQ010000221.1:0-11206 GCA_035509415.1 Alphaproteobacteria bacterium | reverse complement strand
GGCCGCGCTCAGCCCCGCCATCGCGTGGGCCAGGCTCGCCTCGCCGATCTCGGTCATGCGCTCGAGCACGGGAGCCGCCTTGGGCGTCAGGTAAAGGCGCCAGGCGCGCCGGTCGGCCGGATCGGTGCGGCGCTCGACGAAACCGCGCGCCTCGAGCCGGTCGACGAGACGCGCGAGCGTGATCGGCTCGACCTCGAGGCTCTCGGCGAGGGCGGCTTGATGGATGCCCTCCTGGCGCTTGATGTGGCCCAGGGCGCGCCATTGGGTGCGCGTGAGGCCGAGGCCGCGCGCCTGGGCGCGTTGGTCGAAGCGCTGCCGGAGAAGACGCGCTACGTCGTTGATGAGAAAGCCGAAATGCTTGTCGAGGTCGGTCATGGACGGGTCGCCGGGGCTCCAAAATCTGGGCGCAAATCGCGCGCGGGGGCGGCTTCGTAAGCACGCTCACGGTCGGCGCAAAATAGGCCGCGCGGCGGGGAAGTCAACGGGGGGGCTGATGGGGGGGTGCCCGGGAGTATCACGAGCGGAAAGGCTACTAGAAATGATGGTCAAAGAATACCGGCACGGCGCGCGATCATAATTGAACTCGTTTCTTCTTGAACACGCTCCGTGTTCCACGAGATATAAACGCCAAGATCGGAATCCTATTCATCCATAACAGGCCCGTTTGCTCCCGAGAATGGGCACCCTTTACCACCACGGATGCTTATTGTTGGTGTGGTCATGCCGCGCCCTTACCAAATTATAAATCACCCGCGCCATGCGAAACATGAAAAAGGGTATGAAGGCGATCACCAGTATGCCGAGGCCATCGTGGACCATGAGCTCGACATTGGGGTTGACTTTCGACCAATCAACTATCCTCTCAATACCCGTAAATAGGACGCCGCATATGAAATGGCTGAAGGGGATTTCGCCGCAAAATCCCGAACCCGAAAAGTACGTTGTTGCGAAATCGATGAGCCCAAATATTCCTTCAGCAAAAAAGAAAAGGACGCTAAATCCGATCATAACGACGAGAACTAAGCGAAGTAAATCCACAAGCACAAGCAATTCCGAGCGGCAATCTTGAGCAAAATCACTCATGTACCGCCATTCCCACATCGATTTGGTGGCGCCGACAGGATCCCTGTAATTCCTAAGGCGAGAATCGACTTCGAACATGTCGCGCGAAGCCAGAAGAATCAATGCTCCGGCGGAAACAATCAACGCCGCCAGCCCAACATTATGAATATACGAGCCCAGCAGCCTCTCGATGAAGTTGTGTGCGCCCATCGATTCCCCCACGCAAGCTGACGCCTCAGCTCCGCCACCTAAGATCGCGATTTTTCATGATACCAGCGTCGAAAACCTTCTTTTTATGCCGCAATCCGGCTGCGCGCGGTTTTTTGCATCTGCTCCACATATGGACCCTGCAATATCGCTTTATATAGCTGCCTATATTTATCGAATCGCTCGTCATTTACCGCGACGGCAGGAGGCACGAACTCCACATGGTACGCAAATTTTGAACCGACCGGATGAAATGCCTCAATCCACATTGCTCCAGGAAAGCAGTCGGTACCCGGCGGGTTAACCAGTAACGAAGGATGATAGGTATCGAGGCTCGCAATTTGCGATTTGATCATGTCCGCTGAGGGCTCGGTTACTTTTTCGCGGTGCAAAAGATACACGCAAAATCGGTCGGGGTATTCGTCCTTCAGCGACTGCCACTCCTTACGGGCCGCATCACTAGGCAGAGTGATCACGAGGTGAATGGTCATCTCCTTTTTGTCGAGCCATTTTTTCAGTCCATTCTTATAGCGCGCACGTCTGGAACGTTTGATGCGCGTACAATAAAGCCCGTCACCTGCCGGGATGAACACCTGAGAGCCGTTTGCGGCGTACTTATCGAATTGAGGTACGAACATGCTCCCCGTGTGGGTTACCGGGAAAGTGGTCGCATGCGTGTCGAAGGAAACGCGCCGTATCATTCGGCTATTCCAGGTCCAAAGCCACCTATACGCAATCCCGACACCTACGAGGATGAATAGCAGCTGGACTGCTTCGGTTGCCGTCATGTATTGCGTCCCACAAACCGTACCCACGTGCCGACGATTATTCGCCATGACACCAGTGGCGCCGCAGACCGAAAGCTCAAACCGCCTGCAGCATCGCCTTTTTGTTCGAATCTAATCCGCTATATTGTGGTGGCTGTTACATTGTGGTTGCTGTGACAATAACACGGAAAAATTGTGATTGAAATAGGCGTCTTTTGAGAAACATTATTGCGGGCAGATTGAATTAGCGTTTGGTCATGGATCGAATCGGGCGCTCTTACGTCCGGGCCATTCCAGGCCGGCCTCGGCCGGCCTGGAGCGTAGCATCGAACATTGTTCGCCCTAATTCTGCGCCGCGATCTGGGCGCGGTAGGCGGCCTCCTTCTGCTCGAGCGTGTTCCAGTCGTCGTCGGTCGGCCCGTCGGGATTGTTGGCGACGCCGACCGCCCAGGCGACGAACTGGACGATGTCCTCGCCGGTCTGGACGACGAGCGGGACGAGCTGCAGGGCTGCGACTGCGAAATCCATTGTCGGTCTCCTCTCACTGGATGTTGTAGGTCGTGACGATCGCTTCGGCGGCGCTGATCGCGTCGGTCGCGGCCGCGATCGCGGCCGTGGCGTCGAGGGTCGGCTGGTTGCGCACCATATCCTCGGCGGCGTCGAGCGCCGCCTTGGCGCTGGTGTCGGCCTTGACGAGCGAGGCGAGCACCGAGGCGCTCTTGCACGGCGCCGCCGCGGTCGCGGACACGCCCGTGGCACAGGTCGGCAACGCCGCGTAATGGGTCATGGGCACGAGCACCGCCGCGTCGTAGGCCGCGCGCATGTCGAACACGGTCTGTTGCGGCGTCTCGGGTGCGGCGCAGGCCGAGAGTCCGAGCGTCAGCGCCGCCGCGAGGCCGCCCGCGATCACGAGCGCGAGCGCGCTTTTCGGGACACCGGTCGCGGATCTGGGCGCGCGCGTGGAATTCGCCGCGGTCGCGGCCGGCGTCGCGTGGCCGACATTGAGCGCAAGCCAATCGACGATCTTGCGCGCGGTGCCGATCCAGCCGTCGAGCTGGGCCGGATGGGGCAGGATGGCCGCGATCGCCGAGGCGGCGGCGATGAGCGCGGTCGCGATCTGGAGGATTTGCGGCAGCACGGCGATGAGCTTGCCGACGCCCGGGACGAGCGACAGCAGAGTGAGATCGAGACTCATTTTGGGCTCCAATGAAAAAGCCGCGCGGGGGCCGCGCGGCGGACGGGGACGAGGGAACGGAAAAGCGCGAGATCGGCAAGCGTCAGCTACCGGCCGCGGGCCAACCTTGGGTCACGTCGACGGTCGAGGGATCGCTCGCCGCCGCGATCGAGGCCGCGAGCGCGGCCGCGTTCACGTCGATCGCCTGGACATAGAGGCGCACCGCCTCGGCCGCGGCCGCGCAGTCCGACGCCGCGGCGGTGGCGAGCGTGCCGTCGGCGCAGGGCAGCGTGTAGGCGGTCGCGACCGCGGCGCCATTGGCCTTGAGGATGGCGATGTCCGCCGCGGCACCCTGGGCCGTGATCTTGTTGAGCGAGTCCGGGTCGAGCGCCAACGTCTTGGTGACGCTCGCGAGGCCCGACGGAAGATAGCCGGCCGCGATCAATGCCGATGCCTTGGCCGCGAGGGCCGCGAGGGCGCCCGGCGCGTTGAGCTTCCAGGCGGACGCGGTCGCGTTCCAGACGTGATTGACGTCGGGCGGCGGGGCCGAGACCTGCGTCGCCCCCGCGGGCGGCGCGGCGCCGCCGCCGAAGCCGCCGAGGAAATTGCCGCTCGCGTCGACATAATAGGTGACGCCGATCTGCTGCCACGCGGGCGGCGAGGCACTCGCGTTCCAGACAAAGATCGGGCTCGGCGGCGGCGTCGGCACCTGGACCGCGCCGGCCGGGATCGTCGCGCCGGACGCGAAGGATCCCAGATAATTCCCGGTCGCGTCGACGTAGTAGGCGAGCGGTGCGGAAGATTGATCGGTCATGTCGCGGCTCCTATGCGAAGGCTTCGAAGATCGCGGCCCAATTCGTGTTGGTCGCGCCCGCAGGCACGCCGGTCGATTTGCTGCCGATGAGGAAGGTGTAGGTGGTCGATGAGCCGAAGCGGACGTTCAAGTTCGTCGCGTCCGGCACGACGCCGCAGTTGCGTCCGGAGCCGTTCGAGTCGGTCACGAAGCCGGGCGGCACGATGAGCTCGTCGCCGACCGAGTAGCCATTCTCGGCCGTGAGGCAATGGAGCTTGATCACGATCAGCTTCGGCTGCGCGCCGAGCCCGTGGGCGAGGGTGAGCGAGCCGCCGGCCGTGATGGTCTGCTGGCTCGAGGTGTAGGACTTGGTGAACGCCGCCGAGGTCAGGCCGAGCGACGCCGCGATCGATGGCGTCATGTAGAGCGGAAGCCAGACGCCGCCTCGATAGATGAGGACGATCATCTCGTAGGCGGTCGCCGTGAAGGCGACGCTGGTTGGATCGGCGCCATTGCCGAACTGGAAGAAATCGCTGCCCGACGCGTTGATCGTGACTTGATAGCCGATCGACATGATGGCAGCGACGTAGCCGATGCGCGGCGCCGACGGCAGGTTGAAGACGGAGGCGCCGCTCGTGCAATATTGCAGGATGCCGTCGTCGGTCGTCGCGAAGGAATAGGGCGTCGTCGCACTGTGCGAGCCGCCGATGATGCCGGAGACGGACTTGCCGCTGGCGGGACGGTAGATCACGGAGCAGGTGTTGGGCGTGCCGGCCGCCGTGCAGGTCACGAGCGCCATGTCGCCCGCGGCGGTGAGAATATTGGCGCCGCCCGGCAGAATCAGGTTGACGCCGTTCGTGAGCGTGAGGGCGCCCGCGAACGAGACGGCCTTGATCTGCCCGACCTTCATCGACGCGCCGAAATTCGCGATCGTCGTCGTGCCGGTGATCGAGAGATAACTCTGCGGCTGGGAGCCGAGATCGCACGAGGATGCGCTCGCGATCGTGCCGGCGCCGCCGCCAAGGGGCGGCAGCCACAGGTGATTGGTCGTGTCGAGCTGGGCGATCGCGACCCAGGATGCCCCGTCATAGATGCGCAGCGTCGGCGGCGCGGTCGAGGTGTCGAGCCAGCCCTGATAGGCCTCGGGCGCGGAGGGTGCCGAGGCGCCGCTCCACGCGGTGTTGAGCGTATCGAGCGCCTGGTTGACGAGGGTGACGAGCTCGGTTCCGCTCACCGTTCCGGTGGTCGGCAGCACGAGGGAGTTCTGCGACATGGATGGGCCTCGCTGGAGTATTTGCGCGGGATGAGATCGCCCTCAATAGCCCTGGGCGACCCAGTTGATCGAGCGCGCGGCCGGCGCGCCGCCGTTCTCGATCGAGATCGAGAAGCCGGAGATCGTCGAGCCGGACACGATCGCGTCGTCGCCGGCGCTCGCCGAGAGGATGGTGACCTGGAGATTGGGCACGGCGTTGAACGGCGTCGCGTAGGCGACCGCGAGCCCGCTTGTGGGCACCGCGACGGCGGTGCCGGTATCGACCCGGTCGGGCACGTCGACGAGGAACGTGAGCGCGCTCACTACCACGCGCACCTGGGGATCGTCGCTCGCGATCAGGATTTGCGCCATGAATCCGCGCGCGAGATACTGGCCCGGGACCCAGTTCTGCCACGGCGCGAAGCTCGTGCCGTCCTGGGACAGGCTGATCTGCGGCTGGACCGAGAGCTGGGCGCCGAGTGCCGCGTCGAGGAAGTCGGTGACGCCGAGGATGTCCGGCACGGCGAGCACGTTGTCGTAGATCGACACGCCGTAGGCCGTGAAGCCGAAATTGACCGCGCAGGAGGCGACGCGGCTCACGATCACCGTCTCGCTCGCGGGGAACGTATAGGTTCCGCTCGCGGCGACGCCGCCGTACCAGATCACGTCCGCGAGGGTGAGCAGGTTCGCGACGCCGAGGATGTTTCCGGTCGAGCCGAGCTCGAGCCCGTCGCTGTTCACGAACGCGGCGCCCGAAACCGTGCCGGGCCAATGCGCGGCCGCCTCGTCGAAGCTCGCGACCACGTTGCGCACGAGAACCGAGCCCGCGATCGCGATCGCCGCGGGATCGGCGCTGTAGACGTCGAGGCCGGTGAGCGGATTGGCGTGCGCCGCGACCCAATAGGTGCTGTCGCCCTGGGACGGATAGGAGGTGAGCGGCGTGCGCGGAAGGGCGCGCGCACCGGCCCAGGAGGTCCCCATGCGCAGCTCGTAGTCGACGGCGCGGAAATCGGCGACCGGGTTCCATTGCAGCACCGTCTGGCCGCCCACGAAGGCGCTCACGAGTCCGGTCACGTCGGGGAGCGGCGACGCGAGGGCAGCACCGGTGGGCACGTAGGTGTAGGGCGAGACGTCCGCGAGCGACTGCTCGGCGCCGCCGAAGATGTTGAAAGAGAGCAGCTTGACGTAGATCGGCTGGCCGATGCGGCTCGCATCGTAGGGATATTTGAACACGCCCTGATCCAGGCGCACGAAGGCCGCACCGGCCGCGTGGCCCGCGATCGTCGTGCCATAGGCGCCGCGCGCGAGATAGGTGAGCGCGTAAGCGTTGGCCGCGGTTTGGGTCGCGCTCGCGTAGGCCACGAGCTCGCCATCGACGAAGCACAACGTGTCGAGCGCCAACGCGTCCGCCTCGGTGCCCGAAAGAAGGACGCCGGCGCTGGCGCTCAAATCGACCGCGAGCGTGTCGCTCGAATCGACCGTCGGACCGGTCGCGGCGGGGGCGACCGCACCGAGCGCCGCCGTGAGCGTGCCCATGCGTGAGCGGCCGTTGAAACGCCCGGCGAGCTTGTAGGTCGCGTCGTCGGTCGAGATCCAGACGTCGCAGCCGCCCCAATCGGCTCCGCCCGCGGTCGCGATCCACACCTCGAGGCCGCTGGTCGTGAGCGCGTCGGGCGGCTCGATGAACACCGGGGCGAGCGCGTTACCGGGCGCCACCATGGGATTGATGCCCTTCCCGCTCGTGATCTCGAACGCGTAGGTCGCGGCGGCGCCGGTGCCCGCGAGATATTCCTCGGCGGTGACCGCGAGCGTGCCGCTCGAATCCTCGGCGATGTCGGTGATGCGCACCCATTGGCGCTCGAGCCCGAGATTGGCGTCGGTGATGGTGACGATGTCCATCGGATCGAGCAGCACATAGCGCCAGCCGAGATTGAACTTGTAGGTGTTGCGCACGGCCTGGCGCTGGAGCCAGAGCTGGGCCGAGGTGCGCGCGACGCCGGCATCGCAGATCTCGTGCGCCTGGAGCGACTGCTCGGGGCGCGCGCCGTAGAGCGCGATCTGCGCCTCGTCCTTCGCCTCGACGATGTCGATGTTGTAGGCGATCGCGCGGTTGCAGAACTCGAGCTGGACCGAGTTCATCTGGTCGGCCGGACGCGAGCGCGTGAGCTGCACCGGGTCGTTGTTGTCGATCGCGAGGAAGTCGTCGTCGTCGAGGTCGTAGAGGGGGGCCGAGGGCGGCGTGTAGACGGCACCGTTGGCGCTCAGCGCCGCATCTCCATAGGGCACGATGTCGAGCTTGCCCTCGGACCAGACGAACTCGCTGTTGGTGAGGGTCGCAAGGCGCTCGAGCGCGTCGTTGGCCGTCTCGATGTCGGTATAGGCGGGCGAGACCAGAAGCCCCGCCGCCTGGCAATAGGCGCGATAGGTCGAGAGATCGGCGAGCAATGCTGGATCGAAGCCGGTGCCGTGCTCGGGATCGATCAGGTAGTCCGCCACCACGTCGGCCGGATTGACGTCGAGTACCCCCGCGACCGTGCCCGCGAGGAGTCCGAGAATCTCGAAATTGTGGTTCGGCAGCGAGGCGCTGTCGCCGAGGTCGTAATTGGCGCAGGCGACGTAGGCGATCTGGTTGTAGCCGAGGGCCGCCTCGGGATGGACGCTCGAGAGATAGCCCCAGACCGGCTGGCCGAGGGCGCCGTTGACGAGCGCGAAGCCGAGCGGCGGCTCCTGGAGCGAGAGCGTGTAGCTGTAGGTGATCGAGACCGTGGTTCCCGCGAGATCGCCGGTGAACGTGTAGGTGCCGGCGCTCACCCGGTACCCGTTGCTCGAGGCGCCCGCGGTGAGCGGGGCCATGCCCGAAACCACGCCGCCGTCCGAGACGAAGCTTGCCGCATTGCGGACCGCGACCGCGAGGCCCGGCGGCACGGCGTAGGTCTCGCTCGCCGTGCTCGAGACGGTCGCGACATTGCTCGGGTCGCTCGAGATCGTGTCCTTGTCGCGCCAGACGGTCTCGATGCCGCCGACCGGTCCCTCGCAGATACCGAACATCACCGAGGCGGTATAATCGTAGCTCGTGCTGCCGGTGGAGCTCGGCGCACTGCCGCCCTTCCCGCCCCCGCCGCCGCCGCCCGAGGATACGGGTGTCGAGGCGAAGTCGTCGTACCAGATGAGGTTGCCCGCGACCCGCGTCTGTCCGTAGACGAGCGGAAGCGCCATGCCGGTGTTGCTGGTCTGGATGCGGAGACTTGTCGCGGCGGGCGCCGTCGTCGCGTTGGTCTTGGCGCTGCCGCCGATCAATCCTGCCATGGCTCACTCCTCGATGGGGCCCGCGCGCTATAGCGTCTCTGGCCACGGGCTGAAGAAGCGCACCGGCCGCCCCACGAGCGGCGCCTTGGTCGCGTCGGCACGCACGCAGCCCTGGCCGATATAGGCGTGGATCAAACGCGGCCAGTCCTCGACGATGGCGCCGTGGGAAAAGCAGCGCCCGAAGCGGAACAGCGCCACGTCCGCGGGGCCCGGTGCCGCGACCTCGCGCGCGTAACGCAGCACCCAGCCGAGATAGCGCTCGGCCGAGCGGTGGAGATGCCAATCGGGCGGATAAGGCCGCGGGTCGATGTGGGGCACGATCTCGGCCGCGCGATAGACCTCGATCAAAAGCGTCGCGCAATCGACGCCCGCGCCGCGCACGCGGCCCTGATGGTGATAGGGTGTCGCGAGCCAGCCTTCGGCGGCCGCGAGCACGGCGTCGCGGCGCGCGCGTTCTTCCTGGGTCACGGGATGCCTGCTCCGTTGCCGCGCGGGCGAGCGAACGTGCTAACGCGCCGTCTCGGGCGGCGGGATGTAGGGAAAGCCTTTGAAATGGGCGAGGTTGTTGAATTTCGACTGGCAGGTCGCCTGGGTCTTGTCGCAGCCGGCATAGGCCGTGAACGGATCGCCCACCGCGAACGCGACCGGGAACGGCGAGACCAGCGTGAAGCTCCCCGGCGTGTAGCATTTCACCATGCGCGCGAAGCCGGCATTGCCGCCGCCGGTCGCCTCGAGCACGCCGAGGTCGAACCATCCTGCCGCCTGAGTGAGCGCGCACAGCACGTCGGTCTGGCTCGAGCCCGCGGCGACGCTGCTCGTGACCGCAAAGGCCGCGCGCGATGCGGTGCAGCTTCCGTCGTAGAGCGTGTTGACGCAGCTCGGCTGGTAGAGGTTGCGCGGCATGGCGATGTCGAACAGCTCGAGATGGCTGTTGACGTGGATGGTTGCCTGGGTGCGACCGGCATCGACCTCGCCCACGCGTCCCAGGAAAAGAATCACCGTCCCCGCCGAGGTGTCGCCCCAGCTCGCCATGAAGGCGCGCTCGACCTGGACCGTGGCGCCGTCGAGCATGCCCATGCGCAGCGCCGAGAGAAAGGGGGCGCCGTTCATCGTGTCGTCCGGGCCGGGGAGCACCGTGATGTCGAACGTGTCGACCTCGAGGCCGAGCTTCCATTCGGCGGTGCCGCCGTTGGTGCGGTCGAACACCGGCCCCTCGCTCGTGAAGGTGAAGCCGTTCGCGGCCACGTCGATCTCGGCGTCCGTGTAGCGCAGCACGCCGCCGCCCACGAGCGTGAAGGTATAGAGATCCGCCATGTAGAACTGCCCGCCCGCGAGCAGCGTCTGGAGTGCCGAGCTTGCGGTCTTCATTTGACGCTCATGAGATGGATGGTCTTGAGGCCCCAAAGCGCCTGGGCGAATTTTTCGAAATCCGCCTCGTCTTCCTTGAAGCGCACGCGGAAGTAATAGGTGAAGTCCGCGGTGATCGCGCTTCCCGACGCGGGTGCGGTCGCGAAGGTGAGGATGCCGGTCGAAAGATCGACGCTCCAGCCGCTCGTGGCCTGGGCGGTGCCGTTCAGATAGACGGCACTCACCGCGTCGATCGCGGTCATCGGCTCGGGATAGCCGCCGAGGCTGCGCAGAAGCTGGAATGCGGTCGTGCTGCCGTCGGCCGAGCTGTCGACCACCGCGCCCGCGACCGAATTGTCGTCCGGATCCTGGAACAGGAAATCGTCGTACGAGCCCTGGCGCTGGAGGTAGAACCCCATGAGGGTCCGAAGCTCGTCGGTCGCGTCGTCGCGCAGGAGCTCGTATTGGAGCTCCCACTGCCAGAGCGGGGTGACCCAGTCGGCCGTGCGCGTCTCCTTGCCCGAGACGGTTGTCTGCACGCGCGTCGACCAGATGGGCGAGCGCACCACGTTCCAGGCGAGCCCCGGAAGCGTCGGGAATATCGCGTTCGACATGGTCAGCGCATCCTGAGGTTCGGATTGAAGTGGCGCAGCTCGCGCGCGACGGCGCTCGCGATCGTGCGCGAATGGCCGAGGAGCTCGTGGGCCGTGGTGCGGCCTTGGGCGGTATAGGCGAGGTTGATCACGGGCGCCGCGCCGACGCCGCCGCCCGCGGATGCGGCGCCGCGCACCTGGCCCGCGAGCGAGGCGGGCAGCACCATCTCGTCCTTGTGGAGATAGGCGAAAGTGTCGCGCGGCACGTCGAAGCCGCGCTCGGCGAACGCGACCGAGCCCGCGACGCTCTGGACCGTCGCCTCCGCCGCCGCCGCGGGTCCCGCGGCCGCGGGGCCGAGCAGGTCCGAGAGGAAGGCGAACACGCCTGCGAAAGTCTCGGCCGCGTAATTGCCGATCGAGGCGAGCGCCTTTTCGGCCGTGGCGCCGATCGACCCGGTGGTCGAGGATTGCTCGAGCGCATTGCGCTCGGTGGTGCCCGCAATGGTCGCGGCGGTCAGATCCGCCTCGGCGGAGAGCCAGCTCCAGACTCGCTGGGTTTCCTGATTGATGAAGTCGCTCAGGACGGATTGACCGATTTGCTGCAGCGCCTTCTGGAAGCTCGTGCCGCTCACGATCATGCTCGCGAGCGACCGGCTGAACGAATTTCGGAGATCGTTCCCGAGCTTGGTCCAATCCAGGCCCAGC
>DATJLQ010000220.1:0-29987 GCA_035509415.1 Alphaproteobacteria bacterium | reverse complement strand
CCTCGCCGCCATTCTCGCCAAGCAAATGCCCGACCGCGCGAAGCGACGACGCGCGGATTTCGTGGTCGAGACCGGCCTCGGCAAGAGCCACAGCTTGCGCGCCATCGCGCGCATCGTCACACTGATGAAGCGGCGCCGCGGCCGGCACTGGCCGCCGCGTCCGCGCATCGGGCCCGGGAAACGCCGCTAGCCGCCGCGAGGATTTGCCATGCGCGAGATCGTGCTCGATACCGAGACCACCGGCCTCGACCCCGCCGCGGGCGATCGCGTGGTCGAAGTCGCGTGCCTCGAGCTCGTGAACCATCTGCCCACGGGTGCCAGCTTCCAGCGCTACCTCAACCCCGAGCGCGCCATGTCCGCGGACGTGACCGCGATCCACGGGCTCACCGACGCATTCCTCGCCGACAAGCCGAAATTCCCCGAGATCGCCCAGGAGCTCCTCGACTTCCTGGGCGATGCCCAGCTCGTGATCCACAATGCCGAGTTCGACCTGCGGTTCCTCAATGCCGAGCTCGGGAAGATCGCCCTTCCGGCACTCCCGCCCGAGCGCGCGATCGACACGCTGGCCTTGGCGCGGCGCAAATTCCCGGGTGCCAGCGCCAGCCTCGATGCGCTTTGCAAGCGCTTCAACATCGACACCAGCGCGCGCAATTTCCACGGCGCCCTCATCGACTGCGACCTGCTTTCGAAGGTCTATCTCGAGCTCGTGGGCGGGCGCCAGGCGAGCCTCGGCCTCGCGGGCGCGGGCGGCACCGAGGCGCGCGCCGAGGCGGCGGCGCGCGGCTTCCGGCCGGCGCGGCCCCATGCGCCCTCGGCCGAGGAACTCGAGGCGCACGAGCGCATGCTCAAGCAGTTGGAAAAGCCGCTCTGGCTGGACTGATCGACCGCGCCGCCCGGCGCCGCGGGAGCGCGCGTCAATTGGGCCGCGCGCCCGCTTGACCCGATGGTTGGTTGAGCTCGCGCCGGTAAAGCTCGACGAAGTCGATCGGCTGGAGCATAAGCGGCGGGAATCCGCCCTCGCGCGTCGCGTCGGCGAGCACGTTGCGCGCGAACGGGAACAGGAGCCGCGGCCCCTCGATCAGAAGGAGCGGCCGCACATGCTCGGGGGCGACGGCTCCCACGCTGAACACGCCGGCATAGACGAGCTCGGCCACGAATGCGGTCTCCTCGCCCTCCTTGGCCTCGGCGTTGATCGTGAGCACGACCTCGTAGTCCTGCTCGCCGATCTTGGCCGCGCCCACGCTCACGGCGATCTGGATCGCGGGCTGGCTCTTCAACGACTGGAGGCTCAGGGGTGCGCGCGGATTCTCGAACGAGAGGTCCTTGACGTATTGCGCGCGCACGATGAGCGGCGGCAAGACGCCCGCCGCGGCCGGCTTCGGCACATCCTCGGGCGGGCTTTCCGGATTGGCCATGATCGCTCCTCGATCGGCGCGCGAAATGCGGTTCTAGCTTGGCCGCGCGCCCGGGGAGTGGCTATCACGAACGCCCCGGCGCGGCAATGGCCGGCTCGGTTCGCCACGCGCGCCGGCTCACAAGGTCGGATCGAAGGCGATCCAGGCGCCGTTCGGGAGCGGCTGGCCGGTGAGGGCGCGGATGAATCCCCAATGGGAGACGACCGCGACCTCGCGCCAATCCTCGCGCGCGGCCATGGCGGCGCGGAATGCGCGGCAACGCGCGGCGAGATCGGTCTCGCTCTCCTCGCCCGCACCCCACCAGCGATTCCCGATATGATCGAAGGCGAGATGGGGCCAGCGGCGCGCGAGCTCGGCGGGATCGCTGCCGATGTCGCAGGTGAAAGCGGCGCGCTCGCGCACCAGGGGCTCGACCGAGACCGGCACGTCGAGCCGCGTCGCGACGATCTCGGCGGTCTCGAGCGCGCGCCGGTATGGGCTCGCGATCAAACGCTTCACGCGCGGCCGATCGCCAGCCATGAGGGCGTCCGCGATCGCGAGCGCTTGGGCGCGGCCGAGCTCGGTCAGGATCGGGTCGACGATGCCCGGATCGGTGCGGGTCGCGCCGAAATGGACGTTGAACTGGGACTGGCCGTGGCGCGCGAGAATCATGCGCCGCCATTGCCGAGCCGCGGCGGCCCATGCGGGGCGTCGCCCGGCTTCCGGTCCTCCTTGATCACGACATAGTCGGTCTCGATCACGGTCCCGCCGCCGCCCGGCCCGCGTCCGCCGCCGCGACCCTCGAGTCCCCGCCACAAGCGCATACGCACGCGGCGCCTGACCGCCGGGATGAACAGCAGAAGCCCGAGCGCGTCGGTGACGAAGCCGGGGACGATCAGGAGGAGCCCCGCGAGCAGGATGCATAGCCCGTCGAGCATCTCGTCGACCGGCGGCTCGTTGCGCTCGGCCGACGCGCGCGCGCGCGCAAGCGTCGCGAGCCCCTGATGGCGCATGAGCGCTATGCCCGCCGCGGTCGAGAGAAGCGTCAAGGCCACGGTTGGCAGCACGCCGATCGCGGCGCCGACCCGGATGAAGACCGCGATCTCGATGAAGGGGAGGGTCAGGAAGGCGAGCAGGATCAGCGGCGCCATGCTTGCGTACCCGGGCCGGAAGACCCATTTAATCTCAAGGACCCGAGCCCCCTCGCGGGCATGCGCCGGCGAGGCTGTACCCCAGGGCGCGGTTCGAGTATTTTCATCCGGGGTTGTTTAGCCCAACGCCCGGAGCCGGTCCAGCGCCGGGGCCTTGGACCCTAGCCATCGGGCCGGCTTCGGCGAAAGGCGGGCTCCCCGGAAAAGGGAACGGACGTGCAGTTTCCCGACATCATCTTCTTCGCGATCGTCGCCGTGTTCCTGATCTTGCGGCTGCGGAGCGTGCTCGGCCGGCGTACCGGCAACGAGCGCGAGCGGCCCGACCCGTTCCGGCCGAGCCCGGTCAACCGCTCCGGCCCCGTGGGACCGGCGGGACCGGGTGCGAGCATGCCCAAGCCCGGCGATGCCGCGGCCAGCGCACCCGAGAAGCCGATTCCGCTGCCCGGCCGCGCGCCCGAGCCCGCGCCGCAGCCCACCGGCGCCAAGGTGCCGCCGCTCGAGGCCGGCCTCGCCCAGATCGGCGTCGCCGATCCGAGCTTCACGCCCCAAGGGTTCCTCGACGGCGCCAAGGTCGCGTTCGAGATGACCGTCGACGCCTTCGCCAAGGGCGACCGCAAGGCGTTGCGCCCGCTCCTCAGCGACGGCGTGTTCGAGCAATTCCAGGAAGCGATCCGCGCGCGCGAGGCGGCGGGGACCAGGCGCGAGACCACGCTCGTGGGCATCAAGGAGCTCACCCTCCTCGAGGCGCGCATGGAGCAACGCGCCGCGTTCGTCACGGTGAAGTTCGTCTCCGAGCAGGTCAACGTGACGCGCGACAAGGACGACAAGGTGATCGAGGGCGATCCGAACCAGGTGGTCGACGTGACCGACATCTGGGTCTTCGCGCGCAACACGCGCTCGAGCAATCCGAACTGGACCCTTGTCGAGACGCGCAGCGCCCATTGACGCGCGCGCCGCCCGGCGCGGCCGCGCGATTTCCGCTTTATTCGTTGGGATCCTGGCGCTCGCGGGCTGCGAGGCGAAGGCGCCAGCGCCGCCGAAGCCCGCGCCCCCGAATTCCGTGCAAGTGACGTCCGAGCTTGCGCTCGCGCCGGTCGGGTTCGAGGCGCTCGCGGGCTGGCGCGGCGATTCCGTCGCGGCGGCGATCCCCGCCTTCGCGCGCTCCTGCACGAAGCTTCTGTCGCTTCCCCCCGAGACGCCGGTCGGCCCGGCCGCGACCCATCTCGTCGCGCGCGACTGGCGGCCGGCCTGCCAAGCGCTCGCGTCGCTCAAGCAGCCGAGCGACGCCGCGGCGCGCGCCTATTTCGAGCGCTGGTTCGAACCCTATCGCGCGCGCGGCCGGGACGGGGCGGTCGGCACATTCACGGGATATTTCGAGATCGCGTTGCGCGGATCGCGCCGGCCGAACGCGCGCTACCGCGTGCCGATCTACGGCGTGCCGCGCGATGCCGTTGCGGCCCACGCGACGCGCGCCGAAATCGAGGCGGGTGCCTTGAAGGGGAAGGCGCCGGTGCTCGCCTGGGCGAGCGACCCCGTCGACGCGTTCTTCCTGTCGGTCCAAGGCTCGGGCCGCGTGATCCTCGAGGACGGAACGAGTCTCTCGCTCGGATTCGCCGCGACGAACGGACGGCCCTATCGCTCGATCGGCAAGATCCTGGTCGAGCGCGGGGCGTTGACGCTCGACGAGGTCTCGCTGCAATCGATCGGCGCCTGGCTCCGCGCGCATCCGGGCGAGGCCAAACCGCTCATGGACCAGGACGCGCGTTACGTCTTCTTTCGCCGGCTTGCGGGCGACGGGCCGATCGGCACCGAAGGTGTCGCCCTCACACCGGGACGCAGCCTCGCGGTCGATCCCGCCTATGTTCCGCTCGGCGCCCCCGTGTGGCTCGAGGCCGACGGCGTCCCGGGCGGGCCGCCGATCCGGCGCCTCGTGATCGCCCAGGACACGGGCTCGGCCATCAAGGGGCCGGTGCGCGGCGATCTCTTCTGGGGCTATGGGCCGGAAGCGGAGCGTGCGGCCGGGCACATGCGCTCGAGCGGCGGCTACACGATCCTCCTCCCGCGCGCGGCACCCTGAGCTTGCCATCGCGGGGGCGAGGCGCCATTCTTGGCCCGGTCCGCGGCGGTCTCGGGCAAGGGAGAAACGCCCCGATGAGGGTCGGCCTGTTCGTCACTTGTCTGGTCGATCTGTTCCGGCCGTCGGTGGGATTCGCCGCGGTCAAGCTGCTCGAGGATGCGGGCTGCACGGTCGAAGTGCCGCGCGCCCAGACCTGCTGCGGCCAGCCCGCCTATAATTCCGGCGACCGCAAGGACGCGAAGCCGATCGCGCGCCAGGTGATCGAGAGCTTCGCCGGCTACGATGCGGTGGTGGCACCCTCGGGCTCCTGCGCCGGCATGATCAAGATCCATTATCCCGAGCTGTTCCGCGACGAGCCGGAGTGGGAGCGGCGCGCGCGCGAGCTCGCAAGCCGCACCCACGAGCTGGTCTCGTTCCTGGTCGACGTGCTCGGCGTCGAGCGCGTCGCGGCATCTTATCGCGGCAGCGTCACCTATCACGATTCCTGCTCGGGCCTGCGCGAGCTGGGCGTGAAGGCGCAGCCGCGGAAGCTCCTCGCCTCGGTCGAGGGATTGACGCTCAAGGAGCTGCCGGGTGCGGAGGTATGCTGCGGCTTCGGCGGCACCTTCTGCATCAAATATCCCGAGATCTCGACCCGCATCGCGGCAGAAAAAACCAAGGACATCGCGGCCACGGGCGCCGCGCTTCTGCTCGCGGGCGATCTCGGCTGCCTGCTCAACATGGCGGGTAAGCTGAAGCGCGAAGGCTCGCGGATCGAGGCGCGCCACGTGGCCGAGCTCCTCGCCGGCATGACCGAGACGCCTGCGATCGGCGAGCGACGAAGTGCCGCGCCCGAGGGCCCGCGCTGATGGAAGCGACCAGCCACGCCTTCAAGTCGAACGCGCGTCACGCGCTAGAGGACGCCCAGCTCCAGCGCGCCATGACCAAGCTCGGCTTCCGCGAGGCGCGCGCGGCGGCGGCGGCGCGGCTCCCCGAGTTCGAGGAACTCCGCGACCAGGGGCGCGACATCAAGAACCACGTGCTGGCCCATCTCGACCTCTATCTCGAGCGCTACGAGGCGGAGCTGGTGAAGCGCGGCGGGCAAATCCATTGGTGCGCCGACGCCGAGGAGGCGCGCCGCGCGGTGCTCGCGATCTGCCGGCGCCTCAAGGCCAAGACCGTGACCAAGGGCAAGTCGATGGTCGGCGAGGAGATCGCGATCAACGAGTTTCTCGAGGCGAACGGGATTGCGCCGGTCGAGACCGATCTCGGCGAATACATCATCCAGCTGCGTCACGAGCCGCCGAGCCACATCATCGCGCCCGCGATTCACCTGACCAAGGACCAGATCAGCGACTCCTTCTTCGAGAACCACCAACGCTACGGGAAGTCCCGCCGGCTCGAGGAGGCGTCGGAGCTGATGGCCGAGGCGCGCGAGGTGCTGCGCGCGAAGTTCATCGCCGCCGACGTCGGCATCACGGGCGCCAATTTCCTCATCGCCGAGACGGGCTCGTCGGTGATCGTGACCAACGAGGGCAATGGCGATCTGACCCAGAACCTGACCCGCGCGCACATCGTGCTCGCCACGCCCGAGAAGCTCGTCCCCACCCTCGAGGACGCGACCACGCTCCTGCGCATCCTCGCGCGCTCGGCGACCGGACAGGAATTCTCGGTCTACACGACCTTCTCGACCGGCCCGCGCCGCGCGGACGATCTCGACGGGCCCGAGGAATATCACGTGGTGCTGGTCGACAATGGGCGCACGCGGCTGCTCGGCACCGAGTTCCAAGAAGTGCTGCGTTGCATCCGCTGCGGGGCCTGCATGAATCACTGCCCGGTCTACAACGCGATCGGCGGCCATGCTTATGGCTGGGTCTATCCGGGGCCGATCGGCGCGGTGCTGACGCCGGCCCTCGTCGGCGTCGCGGAGGCGCACGATCTTCCGAACGCCTCGACGCTCTGCGGACGTTGCGAAAGCGTGTGCCCGGTGCGTATTCCGCTGCCGAAATTGCTGCGCCATTGGCGCGAGCGCGAATTCGAGGCGAAGATTCCGCCCGCGCGCGCGCGTTGGGCGCTCAAGCTCTGGGCTTGGCTCGCGCGCCGGCCCGCGCTCTACCGGCTCGCGACGCGCGTCGCCATGGCGTTTCTCGGAGCGCTTGGACGCAGGAACGGGCGGTTCCGCTCGCTTCCGCTCGCCCATGGCTGGACCGACGGGCGCGACATGCCCGCACCCGAGGGCCCTACTTTTCAAGCGCTCTGGGCGGCGCGGCGCGGAGGCAAGCCATGAGCGGTGCCCGTTCGGCGATTCTCGAGCGTATGCGCGCGTCCCTCGGCGGCGTTGCGTCCGGCGACGCGCGCCGCGCCGCGGTCGAGACGCGCATCGCGCGCCACGCGCGCAACCTGGTGCCGAAGCGCGGCCAGCTCGAGCCGCGTGCGCGCCAAGCCCTCTTCGTCGAGATGGCGGAGAAGGCGGCTGCGAGCGTCGAGCGCGTCGCGAGCGCTTCGGACGTGCCGGCGGCCGCGGCCGCGTTCCTCGCGCGTCACAATCTGCCGCCCAAGCTCAAGCTCGCGCCCGACGCCGCGGTCGCGGGGCTGCCGTGGGAGCGCCATCCCCTCGTCAAGATCGAGACCGGCATCGCCGCCCCCGACGACCGCGCGAGCCTGACGCCCGCCTTCGCCGCCATCGCCGAGACCGGGACCTTGATGCTCGTCTCCGGACCGACGCGTCCCACCACGCTCAATTTCCTGCCCGAGAACCACATCGTCCTCTTGCGCGCGTCGCAGATCGTCGGCGCCTACGAGGATGGGTGGGACCGGCTTCGCGCCGAGGCGGGCTCGGGCTGGCCGCGCACGGTCAATTTCATCACCGGCCCGTCGCGCTCGGCCGACATCGAGCAGCAGCTCCAGATGGGCGCCCACGGGCCGAAGCGCCTCCACATCATCCTGGTCGCGGACGACGGCGATGGGAAAACCTGAGCCGCCGAAGCGCGCGGGAGCGCACGCGCCGTCCAAGGGCGGCACCAAGCCCAACGCGCCCAGGCCTGAGCCCGGCGCGCCTCTTCCCTCGGACGAGGTCGAGCTTTGGCGCCGCGCGATGCGCGACGCGACCCCCATCGCGCGCAAGGCGACGGCACCTCTGCCGAAGCCGCTTCCCCTGGGCCCGCGCACCCTCGAGCCGCGCGCGTCGGCGCCGCAAGCGCCCGCGCCGAACTCGATCCCACGCTCGGACCTGCCGCGCCCGGTTCCGGTCGGCCCGCCGGCTCTCGCGCCGGGCGAGGCGCGCGACATGGACAAGCGCACCGCCGAGCGTCTCCGCCGCGGCGAGCTCGAGATCGACGGGCGTCTCGATCTCCACGGCCACACGGTGGTCGAGGCGCACAAGGCGCTCGCCGCGTTCATCGAGCGTGCCTGGCGCGCGCGCCAACGCTGTCTTCTCGTGATCACCGGCAAGGGCCGCGCCCCCGAGGGCGAGCTCGGCGCCGAGGCAAGAGTGGGCGTGATCAAGGCGGGCGTGCCGCGCTGGCTCAACGAGCCGGGCCTACGCGGGCGCATCCTCGCCATCTCCGACGCGCGGCCGCAACATGGCGGCTCGGGCGCGCTTTACGTGCTCTTGAAGCGCCAGCGATGACGCCCTTCGGCGCGCGCGTGCGCGAGCTCCGGCGCCAGCGCGGCATCACGCTCCGGCGCATGGCGCAGGATCTCCACCTTTCGGCGCCCTATCTTTCGTCTCTCGAGCATGGCCGCCGCAGCCGGCCCAAGGCGGGCCTGGTGCAGCAGATCTGCGCCTATTTCGGATTGATCTGGGACGACGCCGAGGAGCTTGGACGGCTCGCGCGCCTCTCGCACCCGCGCGTCGTGGTGGATACGGCCGGCCTCTCGCCCGCGCAGACCGAGCTCGCGAATCTCCTCGCCGAGCGCATCAAGACGCTCCCCGAGGAGACGGTGGCGGAGGCACTGCGCCTATTGAAGGCGCCGAGGAAGAAGCGCCCCTAGAGGATGAACTTCGAGAGGTCGGCGTCCTTGGCGAGCGTGCCCACGTGGCGCCGCACGTAATCGGCGTCGATCGTGACCTTGTCGCCCGGCTTGTCGGTCGCCTGGAAGCTGATCTCGTCGAGGAGCCGCTCCATCACCGTGTGCAAGCGCCGCGCGCCGATGTTCTCGACGCCGCGGTTGACCTCGGCCGCGATCTCGGCGATTTCGGCGATCGCCTCGGGCGCGAAGTCGAGGGTCACCTCCTCGGTCGCGAGCAGCGCCTTGTACTGCTTGATGAGCGAGTTCTCGGGCTCGGTCAGGATGCGCACGAAGTCCGCCTTGTCGAGCGCCTTGAGCTCGACCCGGATCGGCAGCCGGCCCTGGAGCTCGGGCAGGAGGTCGGACGGCTTCGAGAGATGGAAGGCGCCGGACGCGATGAACAGCACGTGGTCGCTCTTGACCGCGCCGTGCTTGGTCGCGACCGTGGTGCCCTCGATCAGCGGCAGCAAATCGCGCTGCACGCCCTCGCGGCTCACGTCGGCGCCGATGCGGTCGGTACGCGCCGCGATCTTGTCGATCTCGTCGATGAACACGATGCCGTTCTGCTCGACCGACTGGATCGCCTCGCGCACCAGCTTCTCCTGGTCGACCAGCTTGTCGCTCTCCTCGGCCACCAGCACCTCGTAGGATTCGGCGACCGTCATGTGCCGCGGGCGCGACTGGTTGCCGAACGCCTTCCCGAGCACCTCGTTCAAGTTGATCATGCCCATGCTGGCGCCCGGCATGCCCGGAACCTCGAAAGTAGGCAGGCTGCCTTGGCCCTGGCCCTGCACCTGGACCTCGATCTCCTTGTCGTTGAGCTGGCCCTCGCGCAGCATCTTGCGGAATTTCTGGCGCGTCTCGACGCCGGCATTCTGGCCCACGAGCGCGTCGAGCACGCGCTCCTCGGCCGCGAGCTCGGCGCGCGCGGTGACCTCCTTGCGTTTCCGCTCGCGGGTGCTCGCGATCGAAATCTCGACGAGGTCGCGCATGATCTGCTCGACGTCGCGCCCGACATAGCCGATCTCGGTGAACTTGGTGGCCTCGACCTTGAGGAACGGCGCCTGCGCGAGGCGCGCGAGGCGGCGTGCGATCTCGGTCTTGCCGCACCCGGTGGGGCCGATCATGAGAATGTTCTTGGGCAGCACCTCCTCGCGCAGCTCCTCGGGGAGCTGCTGGCGGCGCCAGCGGTTCCGGAGTGCGATCGCGACCGCGCGCTTGGCGTCGTTCTGGCCGACGATGTAGCGGTCGAGCTCGGAGACGATCTCGCGCGGCGTGAGCGAGGCGCTCTGGGACGCGCTTTGCGGCGCGTCGGCCGCGGCGCTTTGGGATGCCGCAGCGCTCGCGGCGGCGGGGGGCGTGTAGTTCATAGGGCTTCGATCACGATGTTGTGGTTGGTGTAGATGCAGATGTCGGCCGCGATGTCCATGGCGCGGCGCGCGATCGCCTCGGCCGTCATGTCGCTGCGGTCGATGAGGGCGCGCGCGGCGGCGAGGGCAAAGGTACCGCCCGAGCCGATGCCGATAAGCCCGTCCTCGGGCTCGAGCACGTCGCCCGTGCCGGTCAGGATCAGCGACGCCTTCTTGTCCGCGACCGCCATCATCGCCTCGAGCCGGCGCAGGTACCGATCCGTGCGCCAGTCCTTGGCGAGCTCGACGCAGGCGCGCGTGAGCTGGCCCGGATGCTGCTCGAGCTTCGCCTCGAGCCGCTCGAACAGCGTGAACGCGTCGGCGGTGGCTCCCGCGAAGCCCGCGATCACCGAGCCGTCGCCGAGCCGGCGCACCTTGCGCGCGTTCGCCTTGATCACGGTCTGGCCCATGCTCACCTGGCCGTCGCCGGCGATGACCACGGCGTCTCCCTTGCGCACGCACAGGATGGTCGTGCCGTGCCAGGGGCTCTTGCTCTCTTCCGTCATTTGCCCTCGAGACCCGCTCGTGCGGCGCGGCCTGCTTCCCCGGGCGGCGCCAAGCGGCGGACGATCGTATCGGGCCGGCGACGCTCCCCTGGGCCGGCGACCCCATAAGATGGGAAAGCAGGCCGCGCGGATCAAGGGCGCAATCCCGTTCCCGACCTCAGCCGCGCCGCCTCACGCGGGCTCCACTTGCACCGTGAAGCGGAAGGGCGAGGTGTCGGAGCCCGCGACGACCGTATTGTCGCCGGTCTTGAGGATGGCGACGCTCACGTTCGAGGTACCGCCGATGCGCACGCCGTTCACCAGCGTGCCGAGATGGCTGCCGCAATCGCGCACGATCAGGCCGCGCTTGGTCTGCTCGATCGCGAAATGCCGGCGCGAGAGGTTGTAGGGCCGCTCGTCCGGGAGCGAGAGGTCGTTGTCCTCCTGGGGCGGGTCCTCGTGCTTGCCGATCTCGCGGCCGACCTGGAACGGCAGGCGCTCGACCTCGACGCCGGGCCGGTCGAGGAGCTTGCCGAGCTGCTCGCTGTCGGCGAGGAGGCGGATGGTGCCGTACTGCTTGAGGCCCGGCTCGATCTCGCGCGCGGGCCCGCCGCCGCGCAGATCCCGGCGCACGCGCTCGAGCGCCCGCTCCGGCCCGTCGGGCTCGGCGGCGAGCACGGGATTGGGCTTGCGCGGCCCGGCCTTGCCGAGCGCCTTGATGCCCGAGCGGAGCGCCCCGTCGTCGCTGGCCGGCGCTGGCGCCGGCTCGGGCGTCTCGCGCCGCGCGGTCGGCAGCGTCATGATCTCGGCCGTCGGCCGCTCGTCCTGGTGGAGGCGCGCGAACAGCGCCTTGAGCACCGAGCGCGCCATCTCGGGCTGCTGGTTCACCGCCTCGATGAAGCTCAGGCGGCTGATGGCGCGCACCGTCGTGCGCTCGAGCGCGCGCACGGTGACCGAGCGCCGCTGGTCGAGCACCACGCCCATCTCGCCGAACACCTCGCCCGGGCCGAGCACCGTCACCTGGCGCAACCCCGCGCCCTCGGACTTCAGGATTTCAACCCTGCCGGTCTTGACGAAATAGGCGAAGTCGCTCTTGTCGCCTTCCTGGTAAACGAACTCGCCGGGCGAGAATGACCTCTCGGGCATGGCCGTTCTCCGTCTCGAGCCGGCCCCCCGCGGATTCGGAGCCGGCCTTCCCTGGCTTAGCCGATCCGGCCCGGCCGGTCAATCGCCCGGCCCTGAAGCTCGGCTGGCAAGCCGCTGAGGTTCCTGGTAAAAGAGCGCGTCCCCGGACTCCCCGGGGCGCGCGGCGGACCGGCCGGGACGATCCCCACGGTCGCGCCAGGGAAGGATGCCCAGGGAAGGATACGATGGGCGACGGACGCAGCGGAATGGGACGCCAGGCCACGGTCGAGCGCAAAACGCGCGAGACCGAGATTTCGGTCACCGTCAACCTCGACGGCACGGGACGCTACGATGTCGCGACCGGCATCGGCTTCCTCGACCACATGCTCGAGCAGCTCTCGCGCCACAGCCTGATCGACCTCGCGCTGCGCGCCAAGGGCGACCTCCACATCGACAACCACCACACGACCGAGGATACCGGCATCGTGATCGGCCAGGCGGTCGCCAAGGCGCTCGGCGAGCGCAAGGGCATCGTGCGCTACGGCTCGGCCCTCATCCCGATGGACGAGACGCTGACGCGCGTGGCGCTCGACGTCTCGAACCGTCCTTATCTCATCTGGAAGGTCGAGTTCACCCGGCCCAAGCTCGGCGATTTCGATACCGAGCTGTTCAAGGAATGGTTCCAGGCCTTCGCGCAGCACGCGGGCGTCACGTTGCACATCGAGAACATCTACGGCGACAACAGCCACCATATCGTCGAGTCCTGCTACAAGGGGCTCGCGCGCGCGCTGCGCATGGCTCTTGCCGTCGACCCGCGCGAGGCCGATCTGGTGCCCTCGACCAAGGGCCGGCTCTAGGCCCGGCGCCGCGCGACAGCACCGCAGCAGGACGCGAACCAAGGGACGATGGGGCGCCATGAGCGTCGTCGTGATCGATTACGGCTCCGGCAACCTGCGCTCGGCGGCGAAAGCCGTCGAGCGCGCGGCGGCCGAGGTGTCGAAAAATCTCGAAGTGCGGGTCGCGAGCGACGCGGCCGCGGTGCGCGCGGCCGAGCGCATCGTGCTGCCCGGCCAGGGCGCGTTCGGCGAATGCGCGCGCGGCGTCAACGCGATCCTCGGCCTGCGCGACGCCCTCGAGGAGGCGGTGATCGAGAAGGGCCGGCCGTTCCTCGGCATCTGCGTCGGCATGCAGCTCATGGCGACGCGCGGCCTCGAGCATGGCAGCCACCAGGGCTTCGGCTGGATCCCCGGCGAGGTGGTGGCGATCGAGCCCGCGGATCCCGCGCTCAAGATCCCGCATATGGGCTGGAACGACCTCGAGATCGCGCGCGACCATCCGGTGCTGCGCGGGCTCCCGACCGGAACGGACGTCTATTTCGTCCACAGCTATGCGCTGCGCTGCCGGTCGCCGGAGCAGGTGCTGGCGCGGGTCGAGTACGGCGCGCCCCTCACCGCCGCGGTCGGACGCGACAACATGGTCGGGACCCAGTTCCACCCGGACAAGAGCCAGGATGCCGGACTGCGGCTCATCGCCAATTTTCTGCGCTGGAAGCCGTGAGGAGGTCGCGATGATCCTGTTTCCCGCGATCGACCTCAAGGACGGCGCCTGCGTGCGGCTCTTGCGCGGGCGCATGGAGGACGCGACCCTCTACAATCGCGATCCCGCGGCCCAGGCGCGGAGCTTCGAGGCGGCGGGGGCGGAATGGCTCCACATCGTCGATCTCGACGGCGCCTTCGCCGGCCGGCCGGTCAATGGCGACGCGGTGAAATCGATCCTCGGCGCGGTCAAGATTCCGGTCGAGCTCGGCGGCGGCATCCGCGACATGGCGCGTATCGCCGCCTGGCTCGAGGCGGGAGTCGCGCGCGTGGTGCTCGGCACGGCGGCGTTGCGCGATCCCGCCCTCGTGCGCGCGGCGTGCAAGCGTTTCCCGGAGCGCGTCGCGGTCGGCATCGACGCGCGCGGCGGCAAGGTCGCGGTCGAGGGCTGGGCCGAGACCTCGGACATGGCGGCGCTCAACCTCGCGCGCGCCTTCGAGGATGCCGGCGTCGCCGCCATCGTCTATACCGACGTCGAGCGCGATGGCGCCCTCGAGGGCCCGAACGTCGCCGCGACCGCGTCCCTCGCGCGCTCGATCTCGACGCCGGTGATCGCATCGGGCGGCATCGCCTCGCTCGACGACCTCGCCGCCCTCAAGGAGCACGAGAGCGAGGGCATCGTGGGCGCCATCCTGGGCCGCTCGCTCTATGACGGGCGGGTCGATCTGGCGCAGGCGCTCGCCCTCGCGAAGGACGGCTGAGATGCTCAAGGTGCGGATCATCCCCTGCCTCGACGTGAAGGACGGGCGCGTGGTCAAGGGGGTCAACTTCGTCGATCTGCGCGACGCGGGCGACCCGGTCGAGCAGGCGCGCCTCTACGACGCCGAAGGGGCGGACGAGCTCTGCTTCCTCGACATCACCGCGAGCCACGAGAAGCGCGACACGCTCTACGACGCGGTGCGCGCGACCGCCGAGCAATGCTTCATGCCGCTCACGGTCGGCGGCGGCGTGCGCTCGACGGACGACATCCGGAAATTGCTCCTTGCGGGCGCCGACAAGGCGTCGATCAACACCGCCGCCGTCGAGCGGCCCGAGTTGGTGCGCGAATCGGCCGAGAAGTTCGGCAGCCAATGCGTCGTGGTCGCGATCGACGCGAAGCGCGTGGGCGAGCGCTTCGAGGTCTTCACCCATGGCGGGCGCCGGGCCACGGGCATCGAGGCGGTCGGCTGGGCGAGGCGCATGGTCGAGCTCGGGGCGGGCGAGATCCTGCTCACCTCGATGGACCGGGACGGCACGCGTCTCGGCTTCGACATCCCGCTCACGCGCGCCATCTCCGACGCGGTCTCGGTGCCGGTGATCGCGTCGGGCGGCGTGGGCAGCCTCGATCATCTCGTGGCGGGGGTGGTCGAGGGGCGCGCCTCGGCGGTGCTGGCCGCGACCATCTTCCATTTCGGCGAATTCACCATCCGCCAGGCCAAGGAGCGGATGGCGGCGGCCGGTATTCCGGTGCGCGGGCTCGCCGCGCCCGCCGGCGCGCGTTGAGCGCGGGGGCTGACCCGCGCCCGGAAATCTGCTAGGCAGAAAGCGGAACCTGTCGAGGTCCGACCGATGAGCGACGAGGAAGTCAAAACCGTTCTCGCGCGGCTGTTCGCGATCATCGAGAGTCGCAAGGGCGCCGACCCGTCCGTGTCGCGCACCGCCCTCCTGTTCCATCGCGGCGTCCCGCGCATCGCCCAGAAGGTGGGCGAGGAGGCGGTCGAGGCCGTGATCGCGGCCACCCGGGGCTCGGCCGACGAGGTCGTGACCGAGAGCGCCGACCTGCTTTACCACCTGCTCGTGCTTTGGTCGGCCATGGGGCTCAAGCCCGAGGACGTCTATGCCGAGTTGGTGCGGCGCGAGGGCACCTCGGGCATCGAGGAAAAGAGCCGGCGCGCGGCGAAGGGCTGACCGGACGCGAGGCCCAGGGGAGGCTCACCGCAAGTCCACCGCAAGCCCACGGGAGAACGGCATGGCCTACGATCCCAACAACGTGTTCGCGCGCATCCTGCGTGGCGAGCTGCCCTCGAAGAAGGTCTACGAGGACGCCCACGTGCTCGCGTTCCACGACATCCGCCCGCTCACGCCGACCCACGTGCTGGTGATCCCGAAGGGCGCCTACGAGGGCATCGACGATTTCACCGCGCACGCGACCGATGCCGAGATCGCGTCGCTCCTGCGCGCCGTGGGCAAGGTCGCGCGCGAGCTCGGCCTCGCCGAAAGCGGCTATCGCATCCTCGCCAATACCGGGCAGGATGCGAACCAGGAGGTGCCGCATCTCCATTTCCATATTTTCGGCGGCCGCAATGTCGGGCCGATGATCAAGAAGGTCGAGGGCTGAGCCGAGTTTCCGCCCGTCGCGGCCAACGCAAGATCGCCCGATCGGGATAGGCGCGGCCCATGGGCGGTGCTATAGTTCGCGCCGCGGGAATTGCGCCTCCGGAGGATTTTCCGATCGACACGTCACGCGTTCCGGCGAGGGACGAGAAGCGACGCGCGAATCCCATATATCCGGCTCCCATTGAGCAACGCGGCTCGGTAGAAATCGAGAAGGCGTGGGCCGCGTATCAGGCGGCGCTCGAGGCTTGGCGCCGCTCGAGCCAGAAAGTCCCCGCGAACCAGCCCTAGCGGCCCCGGCCGGCAATTGCGCGCGCCTCATCTCCCGAGCGCGATCCGCCGGTAGCTCAGCGCCTCGGCGATATGGAGGCGCCTCACCCCCTCGCTCGCGTCGAGATCGGCGAGCGTGCGCGCGACCCGCAGCACGCGGTGATAGCCGCGCGCGGTGAGCTTCAGGCGCTCGGCCGCCTGGTTCAAGAGCGCGCGGCCCTCGAGGTCCGGGGCGGCCACTTCCTCGAGGATTTGCCCGTCCGCCTCCGCATTGCTGCGGATCGGCGCGCCGTCGCGCGCGCGGCCGGCATAACGCGCGCGTTGGCGCTGGCGCGTGGCCGCGACCCGACGCGCGATCTCGGCCGAACCCTCGGCCGGCGGCGGGAGTGCCAAATCGGCAGGCGAGACCGCCGGCACGTCCACATGGAGATCGATGCGGTCGAACAGCGGGCCCGAGATCTTGGATTGGTATTCGAGCGCGCATTTGGGTGCGCGCCCGCAGGCGAGTGCCGCGTCGTCGAGATGGCCGCAGCGGCACGGATTCATGGCGGCGACCAGCTGGAAGCGCGCGGGATAGGAGACGTGGTGGTTGGCGCGCGCGACGGTCGCGCGTCCGGTCTCGATCGGCTGGCGCAGGGATTCGAGCGTCTGGCGCGCGAACTCGGGCAGCTCGTCGAGGAATAGCACGCCCAAATGGGCGAGCGACACTTCGCCGGGCCGCGCGCGCATCCCGCCGCCGATGAGGGACGGCAACGTCGCCGAATGATGGGGATCGCGGAACGGCCGCGCGCGCAGAAGCTTCCCCTCGGTGAGCTGGCCCGCGACCGAGTGGATCATCGACACCTCGAGCGCCTCCGCCGGGTCGAGCGGCGGCAGAATTCCGGGGAGGCGTGCCGCGAGCATCGATTTCCCGGCACCCGGCGGCCCGATCATCAGGAGATTGTGGCCGCCCGCCGCCGCCACCTCGAGCGCGCGCTTGGCGCTTTCCTGGCCCTTGATGTCCTTGAGGTCGAGGGGCACGGGCCCTTGGTCGGCGATGCGCGGGGTCGGGCGCGAGAGAACCTGGGTCCCTTTGAAATGGTTGATGAGGGCGATGAGGTCGGCGGGGGCGAGCACCTCGAGATCGCCCGCCCAGGCCGCCTCGCCGCCTTGCGCCGCGGGACAGATGAGCCCGCGCCCCGAGGCCGACGCGTTGATCGCGGCCGGGAGCACGCCCGCGACCGGCGCCAAACGCCCATCGAGCCCGAGCTCGCCGAGAGCGGTGTAATGGGCGAGCTCGTCCTTCGGCAGCACGTCCATCGCGACCAAGAGGCCGAGAGCGATCGGAAGATCGAAGTGGCTCCCCTCCTTGAGCACGTCGGCGGGGGCGAGGTTCACCGTGATGCGCCGGCTCGGGAGCGCGAGCCCCATGGCACCGAGCGCCGCGCGCACGCGCTCGCGCGATTCGCCCACCGCCTTGTCGGGCAGCCCCACCAGGTTGAAGGCCGGGAGGCCGCTCGACATCTGCACCTCGACGTCGATCGCGAGCACGTCGACGCCCTGGAACGCGACCGTGCTCACCCGCGCAACCATTGAACCGGCCCCTCTTCGCTCAACCCAGGCGCGATCTTAAAGGCGGGCGCCGGGGCGTACCAGCATCGCCGCGGCACCCGGCGGCGCGATTTTGCCCAGGCGAGGTGGCGGACGATCGATCAGAATTTCGCGGGTACCTCCATCGGCTGCACAAAAATTATGCAATAAAAGCAATGATTTGGGCTTTGAAACCAGACGCTCAGGATTTAGAATGGGTCCAAAGAGCGACGCTGCGGCGTGGGATCGATGGCCGCGGCGAAGGCTTGGGGAATCGCATCGGGGGCCGTTCATGAGCGAGCGAACGAGCATCGGCCCGACTCCTGGCGACGGACCGGCGTCCGAGCATGGCGTCGCGGAGCCGCGGCCGAGCGAGCAGCTCTTGCTCGCGGGCCAGAAGATCGCGGCCCTCGGCAGCTGGGAGGTCGATCTGCGTTCGGGCGTCATGATCGCGACCCCGCAGCTCCGGCGCCTCTTCGGTTGGGTCCCCTCCCACGCGCCGACTCTCGCCTCGATGGCCTTCGCGGTCCATCCCGACGACCGCACCCGACTCGAGGATTGGCTCGCTCACGCCGAGGCGGGCGAGCCGGCGGCGGCGGGCTGCGTCTTCCGCGTGGTGCGCGCCCATGGCGACGTGACCTATCTCCATACGCGCGGCACGGTGGCGCTCGTGGAGGATGGCATGCCCGCGAAGCTCGCGGGCACGGTGCAGGACGTGACCGACCTCGTCGCCGAGGAGCAGAACCTGCGCGACGACGCGCGCGTCGATCGCGGCATGTTCGAGCACGCGACCTGGGGCATCTTCCAGACCACCGAGAACGGCCATTACCTCGCCGCCAACCCGGCACTCGCGCGCATGTACGGCTACGCGTCGCCCGAGGAGCTCCTCGCGGGGCTGACCGACATCGGCCGCCAGCTCTACGTCGACCCGCGCCGGCGCGACGAATTCGTGCGCCTCATGAAGGAGAAGGGCGCCGTCTCGGGGTTCGAATCCCAGATCTACCGGCGCGACGGCGTCGCGATCTGGATCTCCGAGAGCTGCCGCGAGGTGCGCACGGCACTCGGACGGCTCCTCTATTACGAGGGCACGGTCGAGGAGATCACGCGCCGCAAGCGCGCCGAGGAGGAGCTCAAGGTCGCGAAGGAGCAGGCCGAGGCCGCGAACACCGCGAAGTCGAGCTTCCTCGCGAACATGAGCCACGAGCTGCGCACGCCGCTCAACGTCGTGGTCGGCTTCGCCGAGATTCTCCAGGGCGAGCTGTTCGGCCCGCTCGGCGACGCGCGCTACCGCGACTACGCCGCCAACATCGCGGCGAGCGCCAAGCATCTCCTGGGCGTCATCAACAACATCCTCGACCTCGCCAAGATCGAGGCCGGCCAGCTGGCACTCGACGAGCAGGAGGTCGACATCGGCAACATCGTCGCGATCTCGGCGCGTCTGGTCGCCGACGCGGCGCGCCACGGCGGGCTCGCGCTCGAGGTCTTCGGGCCCGAAAGCGAAATCGCGGTGCGCGCCGACCCGACCAAGCTCAAGCAGATCCTCCTCAACCTGCTTTCGAACGCGATCAAGTTCACGCCGGCCGGGAAGCGCGTGACCCTCTCGGCGCGGCGCGCCAACGGGGGCGCGGTCGAGCTCCGGGTCGCGGACCAGGGCATCGGCATGACGGCGGAGGAGGCGGTTACCGCGCTGCAGCCGTTCCATCAGATCGACAACCGCCTGACGCGGCGCTACGAGGGCACCGGCCTCGGCCTCACGGTCACGAAGTCGCTGGTCGAGCTCCACGGCGGCCGGCTCACGATCGAGAGCGTGCCGGGCGAGGGGACAATCGTCACCGCGACGCTCCCGCCCTGGCTCGTGATCCAGCGCGCGGCCGGAACGCCCTGACGCCGGTGCGCTGCCCGGCCCCGAGGCGCGCCCCTACATCGGTCGGAGATCGTGACGCGACTTGTAGCGGCGCTCGATCGCGTCCCATAGGTCGACCTCGATCGCGACGCCGTCGAAGCGGTTGATCTCCTGGATGCCGGTGGGCGAGGTGACGTTGATCTCGGTGAGATAGCCGCCGATCACGTCGATGCCGACGAAGACGAGCCCGCGCTCGCGCAGGACCGGCCCGATCGCGGCGCAAATCTCCTTGTCGCGCGCGCTCAGCGCCGCCTTCTCCGCGCGCGCGCCGACATGGAGGTTGGCGCGCGCCTCGCCCGCCTTGGGAATGCGCGCGACCGCGCCCTTGGGCACGCCGTCCACCAGCACGATGCGCTTGTCGCCCTGGCGCACCTCGGGGAGGTAGCGCTGCACCACGAGCGGCTCGCGGTAGAAGCGGCTGAACATCTCGATGAGGGCGTTGAAATTGTCGTCGCCGGGGGCGACGTGGAACACGTCCGAGCCGCCGTTGCCGTAAAGCGGCTTGATCACGATCTCGCCCTGCTCGGCGCGGAACGCCTCGATCGCCGCCTTGTCGCTGGCGATGAGGGTGGGCGGCATCAGCCCCTGGAAATGGGTCACGAACAGCTTCTCGGGCGCGTTGCGCACCTCGATCGGGTCGTTGACCACGAGGGTCGAGGGATGCACGTGCTCGAGCAAGTGGGTGGCGCTGATATAGGCCATGTCGAAGGGCGGGTCCTGGCGCATCAGCACCACGTCCATGGTCGAAAGATCGAGCGTCTCGAATTCGCCGAGCGTGTAGTGGCGGCCGCGCTCGCGCCGGACCTCGAGGCGCCGCGCGCGCGCGTGCAGCCTTCCGTCGCGCAAGGTCATGTGTTGCGGCAAATAGTGCCACAGCGCGTGGCCGCGCCGCACCGCCTCGAGCGCGAGGACGAAGGTCGAGTCCGCGTCGATGTTGACGCTCTCGATCGGGTCCATCTGGATGGCGACCGCGAGGCTCATGAACGCGACCCGGGTCCCGCCGCCTAGTTGAGCTGCGCGCGCAGCTTTTGGAGCAGCGCTGCCGCCTTCTGCCGGCCCGGCTCCTGCTCGACCCGGCCGAGATAGGTCTCGAGTGCCGCGATCGCCGCCTTGAGATTGCCGAGCTTCGCCTGGAGCGTGCCGATCTCGTACCAGAGGCCGGTCTCGCCGGGTGCGATCAGCAGCATGCTCTCGATGACCTCGACCGCGCGCGCATGCTCCTCGGTCTGGGTCAGGCGCAGCTTGAGATTGTTCTGGAGCCGGATCAGGGTCTCGCGGTTCCCGACCGGCGCGTAATAGACCGGGTCGAGCTCGGCCGATTCGCCGTGGCTGGTCTTGAGCATCTCGCGCAGCTCCGAGACCTCGCGCACCGTGCCGTCGTTGAAGGGATCGACGATCGCGCGCCGGCCGCGGCATTCGAGGCGCACCATGAAATGGGCGGGGAAGTTGATGCCGGTGACTTCCCAGCCCTGGGCGCGCGCGGCGTGGATGTAGAGGATGCCGAGCGCCACTGGCAGGCCGCGCCGCCGGTCGATCACGCGCATCAGGTTCGCGTTCTGGAGGTCGTCGTAGTTGAGGCTGTCGCCGCGATAGCCGTAGCGGCCGTAGAGCACGGCGTTGAGCGCCTGGATGCGCGTCTCGAGCGTGTCCTTGCCGGGATCGCGCGCCGCGTCGCCGATGTCGCGCGCGACGAGCGCGAGGTGCTGGCGGTAGCGGTCGAGCGGCACGTGCGGACGATCGAGGAGTGCGAGCTGAAGCGCCGTCTCGGCGAGCGGGATCGCATCGTCGCCGAGGCCGCCCACGCGGCGCAACCAGGCGCGCGCATCGTCGGCGTCGTTCGGGTCCGGGCTGGTCCAGGGCTGCATTCTACCTCAGGGGTCGCCGGGGTCGAGTCTTAGCGTGAATAGCGGGCGCGGTCACGCGGCAAAAAAGTCACGGGCGCCGCCGTGCGGCGCATGCGTCCGCGCGTCACTCGGCGCGCCACGCGGCTTCGAGATGGAGCGGCGCCTTGAGCGGTCGCACCAGCATCACGTCGAAGCGCGGCGTGAGCCCGGCCACGCGCGGATTCTGGGCGAGGAACGCCGCGGCCGCGCGCGCGATGCGCTGGCGTTGACGCGCACCCAACGCCTCCGCCGCGTCGTCGAGCGTCGCGCGCGCCTTGACCTCGACGAAGGCGACGACCGCGCCGCGCTGCGCCACGATGTCGATCTCGCCCACGGGGACGCGGAATCCGGACGCGAGGATGCGATAGCCCTTGAGGCGGAGCACGAGGCGGCACAGCGCCTCGGACCAGCGCCCGCGGCGCCACGCGCGCCGGCGCGCCGCGCGGCCGCGCGGTTTACTTCCGCCTCTCCGCGGGCTAGGCTCGCTCCCTTCGCTGCGCGACGACCCGGAGCCCATGCCGTGCCTTGCCTCGCGACTGACGTGAGATCGGCGCTGCGGCGCGTCTTGTTCCTGGTCGCGGCGACGGCGCTCGCAACGGGCCTCGCGGGATGCGAGACCGCCAACCTATTTCAGGGCCAACCCGCGGCGCAAGCGCCCGCCGCGGCACCCGCCGGGACGCCGACGCTCGCACCGGCGCTTCCCGCCGTGACCCCGCCGCCGCAAGCCTCGATGCCGGCGGCACCCAGGGTCGCACTCCTCCTGCCGCTGAGCGGGCCCAACGCCGACATCGGCAAGGCGCTCCTGAACGCGGCCGAGATGGCGCTCTTCGATACCGCCGACGGGCAGTTCGATCTCCTGCCGCGCGACACCCAAGGCACCGCCGACGGTGCCGCCGCCGCGGCCCACTCGGCGCTCGAGGCGGGTGCCGGCCTCATTCTCGGGCCCTTCTTCGCCGACGAGGTGAGTGCCGCCGCCCCCATCGCGCGCGCGGCCGGCGTCAACATCGTCGCCTTCTCGACCGACGAGCGGGTCGCGGGCCAGGGCGTCTATCTCATGGGGTTCCTGCCGCGCACCCAGGTGATGCGCGTCGTGAGCTACGCCCACGCGCAGGGCCTCAATCGCTTCGCGGCCGTGGTGCCCGATTCCGCCTACGGCCAGACCATTTCCGATCTGCTGCGCGAGGCGGTGGGAGAAGCGGGAGCCCAGGTCGCGAACATCGCGGTCTACGATCCCGCCGCGAACAACGCGACCCAGGTCGTGCGCCAGCTCGCGAACTACGACGCGCGCCACGCGGCACTCCTGGCGCAACGCCGGGCGCTCGAGGCCGCGGGCGACGACGCGTCGCTCCAGGCACTCGCCCGGCTCAAGAACCAGGACGCGATCGGCGACGTCGATTTCGACGCGATCATGCTCCCCGAGGGCGGCGAGCGGCTGCTCGCGCTCGCGCCGCTTTTGCCCTTCTTCGACATCGACCCGTCGCGCGTGCGCCTGCTCGGCACCGGGCTGTGGGACGATCCCTCCCTCGGCAAGGAGCCGGAGCTGGTGGGCGGCTGGTACGCGGCCCCCGATCCCAATCTGCGCGCGAGCTTCGAGCAGCGCTACGCCGCCCTGTTCGGCGCGAAGCCACCGCGCATCGCGACCCTCGGCTACGACGCGACGGCGCTCGCGGCCGCCCTCGCGCGGAAGCAAGGCGGGCCGGATTTCAGCACGGCGGCGCTCACCAACCCGAACGGCTTCGCCGGGCTCGACGGGATTTTCCGCCTGCGCGCCGACGGGCTCGACGAGCGCGGCCTCGCCGTGCTCGAGGTCGAGCGCGACGGGCCCAAGATCGTGAGCCCCGCGCCCACCAGCTTCGCGACCAACTGACGCGCGCGGCGCTCGGGCCATCCGGCGTTCAGGCGAGCAAACCCTCGAGCACGGCGTTGAGACGTTGGCGCCCCGCATCGGTCGCGCGCAGTGCCTGCGCGTCGAGCTCGAGGAAACCTCCGTCCGCCAGCCGCGCCAGGCGCTCGGGCGCCAACGCCGCCTCGAGCTCGAGCCCGGTCTCGCGCCGGAACCGCGCGCGCGCGACCCCCTCCCTCAAGCGCAGGCCCATCATCAGCATTTCCTGGCACCGGGTCGCGGGTGCCAGGGTTGTGAATTGGCGCGTCGCGTGGCCGTCGCGCTCGACGCGCTCGAGCCAGGCCTCGGGCGCCCGGTGCTGGCGCGTCGCGATCTTCTCGGCGCCGAGGGTGAGGCGGCCATGGGCGCCGGGGCCGACGCCGACGTAATCGCCGTAACGCCAATAGACGAGGTTATGGCGCGATTCCTCGCCCGGTGCGGCGTGGTTCGAGATTTCGTAGGCGGGCAAGCCGGCGGCACCGAGCGTCGCTTGGGTGATCTCGTAGAGCTCGGCCGCGACGCCCTCCTCCGGGAGCGCGAAGTCGCCCCGCGCATAAGCCTGCTCGAAGACCGTGCCGGTTTCGATCGTGAGCTGGTAGACCGAGAGATGGCCGCCCGCGAGGGCGAGCGCGCGGGCGAGCTCCGCGCGCCAGGCCGCTTCCGTCTGGCCCGGCCGCGCATAGATGAGGTCGAAGCTCACGCGCGCGAAGTGGCGCTTGGCGAACTCGAGGGCCGCGAGCGCCTCACGCGCCGAATGACGCCGGCCGAGGAAGCGCAGCGCCTCGTCCTCGAGCGCCTGGACGCCGAGCGAGACGCGATTGACCCCGGCCGCCGCATAGCCCGCGAAACGCCCCGCCTCGACCGAGTTCGGATTGGCCTCGAGCGTCACCTCGAAATCCGCGGCCACGGGCCAATGCGCGCGTACGCGCTCGATCAGGGTCGCGACCGTCTCGGGCGCCATGAGGGACGGCGTGCCGCCGCCGAAGAACAGGCTCGAGACGATGCGCGCGCGCCCCGCGCGCTCGGCGTAATGGTCGAGCTCGGCGAGAAGGGCCCGGCGCCAGCGCGTCTCGTCGATGCGCTCGCGCACATGGCTGTTGAAGTCGCAATAGGGGCATTTCGAGAGGCAGAAGGGCCAATGGACATAGACGCCGAAGCCCGCGTCTCGATCCTGGGCCGTCGCGGCGCGCGACCTCGGGACCGCGCTCATGTCGCGGCGAAGCAGGCCGCGATCAGCTTCTTGAACGCGTCGGCGCGATGGTTGATCGCGAGCTTGGCCGCGGGCTCCATCTCGGCATAGGTGATCTGATAGCCGGTGGGCTGGAAGATCGGATCGTAGCCGAAGCCCTTCGCGCCGCGCGGCGGGAACACGAGCATGCCCTCGGCGCGCCCCTCGAAGCTCTCGATATGGCCGTCGGGCCAGGCAAGGCTCAAGACGCACACGAAAAAGGCCTGGTGGTCGTGCTTGTGGCGCATCTCGCGCTCGATGCGCGCGATCGCGGGCCGGAAGTCGCGTCCCGGTCCCGCCCAACGCGCGGAATTGATCCCGGGCGCTCCGTCGAGCGCCGGCACCACGAGGCCCGAATCGTCCGCGAGCGCCGGCATGCCCGAGACGTTCGCGGCCTCGGTCGCCTTGAGCTCGGCATTGGCCTCGAAGGTGGCGCCCGTCTCCTCGGGCTCGACGAGGCCGAGCTCGGCGGACGAGGTCACGGCCACGTCGAAGGGGGCCAAGAGCTCGGCGAGCTCGCGCACCTTCCCCGCATTGTGGCTCGCGATCACGAGCTTGCCGCTGCTGAATCTCCGCGCCATCGTCGCCCCTATCGCACCCGGTCCTATCGTAACGGGCTCTATCGCCGCGCGCCGACCGGGAGGCCCGCGCCGCGCGCCATCGGATCACGCCCGCGCGCCACGCACAAGCCGCGGGACGCGACACCGCCCGCGCGGCCCGCGCGGCCATTGTGCCGCATGCCGCGGAGCGCGCTCGAGTCGAATTTGGGACCGCTTTCCGGGAACGCCGCCATCACAGCCCCACCGCCTTGCGCTGCAGCGCCGTCAACTCGGCGATTCCCTTCTCGGCGAGCGCGAAGAGGATCGCGAAGACCTCGCGCCCGAAGGGCTTCTGCTCGGCGGTGCCCTGGATCTCGACGATGCGCCCCTCCGCCGTGAGCACGAAGTTCGCGTCCGCTTCGGCGCGGCTGTCCTCGGCATAGTCGAGGTCGAGCACCGGCGTGCCCTCGAATATGCCGCAGCTCACCGCGGCGACTTGGTCGGTCATCGGCACCTTGTCGAGGAGACGGGTCGCGACGAGCTTCTGGAAGGCGAGATGGAGCGCCACGTAGCCGCCGGTGATCGACGCCGTGCGGGTGCCGCCGTCGGCCTGGAGCACGTCGCAATCGATGCGGATCGAACGCTCGCCGAAGCCCTTGAGGTCGGTCACCGCGCGCAGCGCGCGGCCGATCAGGCGCTGGATCTCGACCGTGCGCCCGGTCTGCTTGCCGCGCGCGGCCTCGCGGTCGGTGCGCGTGCCGGTCGAGCGCGGCAGCATGCCGTACTCGGCCGTGACCCAGCCGCTGCCCGAATTGCGCAGATGGGGCGGGACGCGCTCCTCGATGGACGCGGTGCACAGCACGTGCGTGTCGCCGCAACGGACGAGGCACGAGCCCTCGGCGTATTTGCTGAAGCCGGGCTCGAGGGTGACGGCGCGGAGTTGGTCGACGGCGCGGCCTGATGGGCGCATGAACGAATCCCGGATGCTCGTGGATGGCAGGCTAGGGTAGCGTTCCGCCCCGCGCTCGTCCACCGGGTCCCTGGGGCGGTAGTGACGCAGTTTGAAACTCCGGCCATGGTCCAAGTTCGCGTCATCACCGGGCTTGTCCCGGTGATCCACGTCTTTCGTGCGCTAAGGCGTGGATGGCCGGACCAAGTCCGGCCATGACCCATGCCAGGATTTCAAATTGAGGCACTACTCCTGGGGCTCGGCCGCCCGCGTGCCTCGTTGACGCTCGGGGGGGCGCTCACTACATTCGAGCACGCCGCGGCACGGGCCCGCGGCCGCACCCTGTAACCGAAAAACGGCGCCGAGTGAGCACGGAAGTCCCCTTGAACGAGCGCGCGCGCGAGATTCTGCGCCGCATCATCGACGGCTACCTGGAGACCGGGCAGCCGGTAGGCTCGCGCACCGTCTCGCGCCAGATGGACAGCACCCTCTCGCCCGCGACCATCCGGAACGTGATGGCGGATCTCGAGGAGATCGGGCTTCTCTACGCGCCCCACACCTCGGCCGGCCGGCTTCCGACCGAGGCGGGATTGCGCCTCTTCGTCAACGGGCTGCTCGAGATCGGCGGCCTCGCCGAGGAGGAGCGGCGCGCGATCGAGAGCCAGTGCCAGGCGGCGGGGCGCGTGCTGCCGCAGCTCCTCGAGGAGGCGACCGAGATGCTCTCGGGCCTGGCGCATTGCGCCGGGCTCGTGATCGCGCCCAAGCACGACGCGGCCTTGAAGCACATCGAGTTCGTCAATCTGGGCGCCGGCCGCGCGCTCGTGGTGATGGTGACCGAGGACGACGCGGTGCAGAACCGCATCGTCGAGATCGGCGCCGGCCTGCCGGCCTCGGCCCTCACCCAGGCGACCAACTACATGAACGCCAAGCTCGCGGGCCGCACCCTCGACGAGGCGCGGCGCGCGATCAAGGGCGAGCTCGACGCGAGCCGTGCCGAGCTCGACGCGATCACGCGCCGCGTGGTCGAGGCGGGGCTCGCGGTGCCGGTGGGCGACGGCGCCGCCGGCGGGCTCATCGTGCGCGGCCAGTCGAAGCTGCTCGACGACGTGCACGCGGTCGAGGATCTGGAGCGCATCCGCGGCCTCTTCGCCGTGCTCGAGACGCGCGAGACGTTTCTCCGCCTGATCGAGGCGACCGGGCGCGCCGAGGGCGTGCAGATTTTCATCGGCGCCGAGAACGCCCATTTCTCCCAAGCCGGCTGGTCGATGATCCTCGCTCCCTTCGGCAACAGCCGCGAGCGCATCCTGGGGGCGATCGGCGTGATCGGCCCGACCCGCATCAACTACGCGCGCATCATCCCGATGGTCGACTACACCGCGAAGGTGATCGACCGGCTGCTGCGCTAAAGAGCGCAACACGCGACGTCTCAACGCAGGCCCATCATGAACGACAAGACCCACGAACGCATCGAGCCCTATCTCGACGATCCGGCACCCGCGCCGACGTCGGACGCGACGCCCGCGACTGTCGACGAGCCGGACGCGCCGGCCCAGGCGGAGACACCGGCGCCCGCCAAGGACGCGCTCGCCGAGGCCCAAGCGCGCATCGCGGCCCTCGAGGCCGAGATCGCCCAGCTCAAGGACCAGACGCTCCGGACCCTCGCCGAGGCCGAGAACGCGCGCCGGCGCCTGCGCAAGGACGCGGACGAGACGGCGAAATACGCGATCGCTAATTTCGCGCGCGAGCTCCTGGCCGCCCCCGACAATCTGCGCCGCGCCCTCGATGCGATCCCGCCCGAGGGGCGCAAGGCCGACGAATTGCTCGATCGCCTGGCGTCGGGCGTCGAGCTGGTCGAGCGCGACCTCGCCGCCACCTTCGAGCGCGCCGGCATCAGGCGCGTCGATCCCCTGGGCCAGCCCTTCGATCACAATCTCCACCAGGCCATCTTCGAGGTGCCGACAGCGGAGAAGCCGCCCGGGACCGTGATGCAGGTGGTCGCCCCCGGCTACGTGATCCACGAGCGCCTGTTGCGCCCGGCGATGGTGGGGGTCGCCAAGGCGCCGGCGGCGGAGAAAGTCGAGGGCGGCGAAGCGACGATGAAGCCTGCCGGCTCTCAACACTGAAACCAACCCTCGCCCCTTGAGGGAGAGGGTTGCTTGCGCTTGGCGACGCGGAGCCGAGCCGTAGCGCAAGCTGGGTGAGGGGTACGCTTCGCGATCTCGAATTTAAAATTCACCCCCCACCCCAACCCTCCCCGTCAACGGGGGAGGGAATTTGGGTGCAGAGATTTCCGCCCCGACGTCTCGATGAGATATTCCGCATCCGGATCGTGCCCGGCGAGGCGGCGTTTCGCGGCGGCGCGCGAGGCGACCGCATAGCAATAGACGCAGCCCTGGGCGCATGAATCGTAGGCGCCGATGTCGCGCGATGCGGCGCAGAGGCAGCCGGGCCGGTTGCCCTTGACCGGAACCTCGATCGGGCACCCCGCGACGTCGGCGAGGCGCCGCGGATCGATGCAACGCGCGGGCTCGATGCCGGGTCCGAGATAGTCGGGCTGGGCGCAAAGCGACAGCACCATGCCACGCGCCCGTGCACGCGCCGCGAGCTCGGCCGCGAGCGCGCACTTTTCCTCGGACGCCGGATCGCGCCACGAAAAACCGTGCGCATGCGCGGCCGCATCCAGGTTGCGCTTGGTCTTGCGATAAATCTGCGCGAAGGAGATCACCACCTCGTCGACCGCACCCGCGAGGGCGTCCGCCAGGCGCTCGAAGCGCGCGCGGTGGCTGTCGAACGGCGTCAAATCCGAAACCAGGATCGGATCGTAACGCCAGACCGCGACCCGCTTTCCGAAGCGTGCCGCGACCTCGCGCAATTGCTCGAGCGCCCGCTCGGGCGCGATCACCCCGGGCTCGAGCGCGTTCGGATAGCCCGTGAGCGTGAACTGGACCGTAAACGGGTAGCCGCGCCGCCTAAGCTCGTCGAGGGACGCCATGAAGGGTCCGAGATTCCGGGTCCAGAAGACGAAGCCCGCGACCTCGTCGCGGCTCAGGCCGACCCTCGCGGGCGGCCCGCCATAAGGGCTCGAAACCCGGCAAAAGCCGGCTTCGAGGCGCCTCATGAACCAGGCGCCGTAGAAGGCGGGAATGTCGGTCCGGTAGCTCGCCGAGACGATCATGGCTCGACCCTAAAGCGCGCGTCCGGCTGGGCCCGGGACCGGCTCAAGGACCGGTCCCGCCAGCCGCCCGAAGCATCCGCCCGAAAGGTCCGCCAAGCCAGCCCTGCATGGGCCGCCGGCCCCCACCGGCTCTTGAACAATTCACCATTGTGCCCAAATTATGGCCTGAGGTTTTCAACCCATCGAGCCCATCCGGCCGATCAATCCCGGGGGCCCCAAGGGCGCTGTATCCAGGCCCGACGGGTTCGCCGCAAGAGGTGGAGAAACATGGCCAAAGTCATCGGTATCGATCTCGGGACGACCAACTCCTGCGTTGCCGTCATGGAGGGCAAGGAGTCCAAGGTCATCGAGAACGCTGAGGGTGCGCGCACCACGCCCTCGATCGTCGCCTTCACCGAGCCGGGCGAGCGCCTGGTCGGCCAGGCGGCGAAGCGCCAGGCGGTCACCAATCCGGAGAACACCTTCTTCGCGATCAAGCGCCTCATCGGGCGGCGCTACGAAGACCCGATGGTCGAGAAGGACAAGGGCCTCGTCCCCTACCGCATCGTCAAGGGCGGCAACGGCGACGCCTGGGTCGAGGAGCGCGGCAAGAAGTTCTCGCCGAGCGAAATCAGCGCCTTCATCCTCCAGAAGATGAAGGAGACGGCCGAGAACTATCTCGGCGAGAAGGTGAGCGAGGCCGTGATCACGGTCCCCGCCTACTTCAACGATTCCCAGCGCCAGGCGACCAAGGACGCGGGCCGCATCGCGGGCCTCGAGGTGTTGCGCATCATCAACGAGCCGACCGCGGCGGCGCTTGCCTACGGGCTCGAGAAGAAGGGCTCGGGCACCATCGCGGTCTACGATCTCGGCGGCGGCACCTTCGACATCTCGGTGCTCGAGATCGGCGACGGCGTGTTCGAGGTCAAGTCGACGAATGGCGACACGTTCCTCGGCGGCGAAGATTTCGACAAGAACATCATCGATTACCTGGCGGACGAGTTCAAAAAAGAGCAAGGGATCGATCTACGCAACGATCGACTGGCCTTGCAGCGGCTGAAGGAAGCGGCG
>DATJLQ010000219.1:0-5092 GCA_035509415.1 Alphaproteobacteria bacterium | reverse complement strand
TCTTGACCACCGTTCCGTCATAGATCTGGCCGACCTCCGGCTCGGAGGCGATCGACTTGATCCAGTTGATCGCCGCCTTGATCTTGGCGCCGTCGCTGGATGCGATCTTCACCGTGCCGTCGTCCTCGATGTTGATCTTGGCGCCGGTCTTCTCGACGATCTCGCGGATCACCTTGCCGCCCGAGCCGATGACCTCGCGGATCTTGTCGGTCGGGATCTTCATCGTCTCGATGCGCGGTGCGAACTCCCCGAGTTCGGCGCGGGCGCCGGAGAGCGCCTTGCTCATCTCGCCGAGGATGTGCATGCGGCCGTCGCGCGCCTGGGCGAGCGCGACCCGCATGATCTCCTCGGTGATGCCGGCGATCTTGATGTCCATCTGCAGCGAGGTGACGCCCTCGCTGGTGCCCGCGACCTTGAAGTCCATGTCGCCGAGGTGATCCTCGTCGCCGAGGATGTCGCTGAGCACGGCGAAGCGCGAGCCCTCCAGGATCAGGCCCATGGCGATGCCCGCGGTCGGGCGCTTCAGCGGGACGCCGGCGTCCATCAGCGCGAGCGAGGATCCGCACACCGTCGCCATCGAGGAGCTGCCGTTCGATTCCGTGATCTCGGAGACGACGCGGATGGTGTAGGGGAAGCCCTCCTTCGTCGGCAGGAGCGGCCGCACCGCGCGCCAGGCAAGCTTGCCGTGGCCGATCTCGCGCCGCCCCGGCGCGCGCAGGAAGCTCGCCTCGCCGACCGAATAGGGCGGGAAGTTGTAGTGCAGCAGGAAATGCTCGCGGTACTCGCCCTCGAGCGCGTCGATGATCTGCTCGTCCTGGCCGGTGCCGAGGGTGGTGGTGACCAGCGCCTGGGTCTCGCCGCGGGTGAACAGCGCCGAGCCGTGGGCGCGCGGCAGGATGCCGACCTCGGCCATGATCGGCCGCACGGTGCGCGTGTCGCGCCCGTCGATGCGGCGGCCGGTCTTCAGGATGTTGCCGCGCACGATGTCCTGCTCGAGCGACTTGAAGAGCGAATTCGAGAGCGCCTCCTCGTAGCCCTCCTCGACCATGGTCGCGAGCGCCGCCTTTTTCGCCGCCGCGACCTTCTCGACGCGGTTCTGCTTCACGGTCTCGGTGTAGGCCGCGCGGAGATTCGCCTCCGCGAGCTCGCGCAGGCGCGCGTCGGTGCGCTTCTTGTCCGCGTGCGGCTCGGGCATCGGCCAGGGATCCTTGGCGCACGCCTCGGCGAGCTCGATGATCGCCTTGATGACCGGCGCGTAGGCCTTCTGGCCGAAGGTGACCGCGCCCAGCATGACGTCCTCCGAGAGCTCCTTGGCCTCGGATTCGACCATCAGCACGCCCTCGGCCGTGCCGGCGACCGCGAGGTCGAGCTCGGACTTGGGCATGTCGGAGAGCAGCGGGTTGAGCACGTATTGGCCGTCGATGCGGCCGACGCGCGCGGCGCCGATCGGGCCCATGAAGGGGATGCCCGAAAGGGTGAGCGCCGCCGAGGTCGCGACCATGGCGACGATGTCGGGATCGTTTTCGAGATCGTGGCTCAGGGTCGTGACGACGATCTGGGTCTCGTTCTGGAAGCCCTTGGCGAAGAGCGGCCGGATCGGCCGGTCGATGAGGCGCGAGGTCAGCGTCTCCTTCTCGCTCGGGCGGCCTTCGCGCTTGAAGAAACCGCCCGGAATCTTGCCGGCGGCGAAGGTCTTCTCCTGGTAGTTGACGGTGAGGGGGAAGAAATCGATCCCGACCCGCGGGGTCTTGGCCGCGACCGCGGTCGCGAGCACGGTGGTCTCGCCGTAGGTCGCGGTCACGGCGCCATCGGCCTGACGCGCGATCTTGCCGGTCTCGAGCACGAGCTTGCGCCCGCCCCAGTCGATTTCCTTCCGATAAACCTTGAACATCGTTCCTGTTCCTTGCCTGACGCCGGCCCTATTGCCGGCGCGTCCGCCTGTTGGATGCGCGCCCCGTCCCGGCTTCCATGCCATGGGGGCGCGCGCGTCCGCGCCCGCGCCGCGACGTCGCGACGGGGCGAATTCGCCTGGGTCCGGAATCTCTTCTGGACACGGAGCCGGCGCCCTAGCGGCGCAGGCCGAGGCGCTTGACGATCTGCTCGTACCGTTCGCGATCCTTGCGCATCAGGTAGTCGAGCAGGCGTCGACGCTGACCGACCATCATGAGAAGGCCCCGACGGGAGTGGAAGTCCTTCTTGTGGAGGTTCAAGTGCTCGGTCAGATTCTTGATCCTCTCGCTGAGGATCGCGACCTGAACTTCCGGCGAGCCGGTGTCGTTCTCGCCCTGCGCGAACTCGGTGACGAGCTCGCGCTTACGCTGCGGTTCAATCGACATCGCGTTCTCCTAAACGCTAGAGGTTGAAGACGCGCACCGGCTCCAGGCGAAGGATGGGAGCGTGGCGAACCGCGGTGAGTGCCGCCGGCTTGCCGCCGGCCATCGCACACACAACGTCGCCCTCCGCCATGCCATCGATCAACGCTTTGTCGGCGGTGCGGAGCACCTCGATGGCACGGCCGCATTTCAGCAGCCTTGCCTCGGTGTCGGTCAGGGCCAGCGCCGGGATGTCGGCCAGCGCGGTCTCGACCGGCAGGAGGTGCTCGAAAGCGGCCGGACTATGCCCGAGCGCCTCGAATTTATCCAGGGAAATTGCGGCGCCCTCCGCGAAGCGCCCGACCCGAAGCCGACGGAGCGCGGCGATATGGCCGTAAGTGCCTAATTTGATTGCCATATCCCGTACGAGCCCGCGCATGTAGGCGCCCTTGCCGCAATCCACCTCGAAGCGCGCATGATCGGCATCGGGCATGTCGATGAGCGCGAAGCGGTCGATGCGGATGCGGCGCGGCGCAAGCTCGAGCGCTTGGCCCGCGCGCGCGAGGTCGTAGGCGCGTTGGCCCTGGACCTTGATGGCGGAATAATCGGGCGGCACCTGGTCGATCTCGCCGGTGAAGGCGCGGAGTGCGGCCTCGATCGCGGCGCGGTCCGGCCGCGCTGTCGAGGTCGCGGTGACGGCACCCGCGGCATCGTCCGTGTCGCGCGCCTCGCCCCACCGCACGGTGAAGCTGTAGCTCTTGGCGCCGTCCATGGCGTAGCCCATGGTCTTGGTCGCCTCGCCGAAGGCGATGGGCAGCACGCCGGTCGCGAGCGGATCGAGGGTTCCGGCATGGCCCACCTTCGCCGCGTTGAGCTGGCGCCTGACGCGCGCCACGACCGCGGCCGAGGTGAGGCCCGAGGGCTTGTCGATGGCGAGCCAGCCATCGACCGCATCGCCCTTGCGCCTACGCCCCATCGTCGTCCTCGTCCAGCGCCTCGTCTTCGTCCTCGGCGGGGGCAATCTTTGCCGGCGCCAAATCGCGCACGACCGCGGGACTGCTCAAGAGCCGGTCGAGCTCGGCCGCGCGCTCGAAGGCGAGGTCGGCCTCGAAGACGAGCTCGGGCAGATAGCGGAGCTCGATCTCGTCGCGCAGCAGGCCGCGGAGGAATGGTGCTGCGCGCTTGAGCGCCTTTGCGAGCGCGACCGCGTCGCCGCCGCCGAAGGGAACCACATAGACGGTCGCGTGGCGCAGATCCGGGCTCGCGCGCACCTCGGTCACCGTCGCGGCGACGCTTTGGAGATCGGGATCGCGGAACGGCGCGCGCTCGAGGATGCGCGCAAGCGCCGCGCGCAGCGCCTCGCCCACGCGCTTCTGGCGCTGGCTCTGGGGCTTGAAGCGCTGTCGGCTCATGACTCGATCCCCATCGCGACGGGGCTTTTCGGGACGCGGCTTCTCAGGATCCGGCTTTCGCGGGCTAGAGCTCGCGCGCGACCTCGGCGACCTCGTAGAACTCGATCACGTCGCCCTGCTGGATGTCCTGGAAATTCTCGAAGGACATGCCGCACTCGTAGCCTTCCTTGACCTCGCGCACCTCTTCCTTGAAGCGCTTGAGGCTGTCGAGCTTGCCGTCATGCACGACCACGTTGTCGCGCAGGAGGCGCACGCGCACGCCGCGCCGCACGAGGCCGTCGGTCACCATGCAGCCCGCGACCTTGCCGACCTTGCTGATGGTGAACACCTCGCGCACTTGGGCGTGGCCGAGCACCTTCTCCTCGATCGAGGGGGCCAGCATGCCCGAGAGCATCTTCTTCACGTCGTCGACCACGTCGTAGATGATCGAGTAATAGCGGATCTCGAGCCCGTCGCGCTTGGCGAGCTCGCGCGCCTGCGGATTGGCGCGCACGTTGAAGCCGATGATCGGCGCCTGGCTCGCGGCGGCGAGGGCGATGTCGGATTCGTTGATGCCGCCGACGCCGCCATGGAGCAGGCGCACCGACACCTCGTCGGTCGCGAGCCGCTGGATCGCGTTCACGATCGCCTCGACCGAGCCCTGCACGTCGGCCTTGACCACGATCGGCAGCTCCTTGAGCTCGCCCGCTGCGATCTTGGAGAACATCTCGTCGACCGTGCCGCGTTGGCCGCGCGCGACGCGCACGTCGCGCTGCTTCCTTTGCCGGAACTCGGTCACCTCGCGCGCGCGGATCTCGTTGTCGACCACGCTGAAGCTGTCGCCCGCGAGCGGCGAGCCGTTGAGGCCCAGCACCTCGACCGGCACCGACGGGCCGGCCGCCTCGATCGTGCGGCCGCGGTCGTCGAGCAATGCGCGCACGCGGCCCCATTCGCTGCCGGCGATGAAGATGTCGCCCACCTTGAGCGTGCCGCGCTGGACCAGCACGGTCGCGACCGGGCCGCGGCCGCGGTCAAGACGCGCCTCGATCACCGTGCCTTCGGCCGCGCGGTTCGGATTGGCCTTGAGCTCGAGCACTTCTGATTGGAGCGCGATGATGTCGAGCAGCTTGTCGAGGTTGCGCTTTTCCTTCGCCGATACCTCGACTTCGAGCACGTCGCCGCCGAGCGACTCGACCTGGATCTCATGCTGCAGCAGCTCGGTGCGTACCCGCTCCGGCTTGGCATCGGCCTTGTCGATTTTGTTGATGGCGACGATGATTGGCACCTTCGCCGCCTTGGCGTGATGGATGGCCTCGACCGTCTGCGGCATGACGCCGTCATCGGCCGCGACTACCAGCACGACGATGTCGGTGATTTTGGCGCCGCGCG
>DATJLQ010000218.1:0-3900 GCA_035509415.1 Alphaproteobacteria bacterium | reverse complement strand
CGGCTCGCGCCTCGTGACCCTCGAGGCCGCCCATCTCTCGAACATCGAGCAGGCCGCGTGGTTCACCAAGGCCGTGCTCGATTTCCTCGCGGCCTGAGGCGCGGGCGAGGCGCGCGTCATGCCGACCGTTCCGATCGAGGGTGGCCACCTCTATTACGAGGTCGCCGGAGACGCAGAGGCGCCGCCGCTCCTGCTGTCCCACTCGCTCGGCACCGGGCTCGCCATGTGGGAGCCGCAGATGGCGGCGTTCGCCGCGCGCTATCGCGTCATCCGCTACGACATGCGCGGCCACGGGAAATCGAGCGCTCCCGCTGGCGATTATTCCATGGCGATGCTGGCGAAGGACGCGTTGGCGCTCATGGATGCGCTCGGCATCGAGCGCACCTATTGGTGCGGCCTCTCGATGGGCGGGATGATCGGCCTATGGCTCGCGACCCACGCGCCCCAGCGCTTGAGGCGCGCAGTGCTCGCCAACACGGCCGCCATCAGCCCGACGGTCGAGATGTGGAACGCGCGCATCGCGACGGTGATGAGCCAGGGCACCGCGGCCCTCCTCGCGGGCGCGATCGACCGCTGGTTCACCAAGGAATTCCAGACGGCGCATCCGGACATCGTGAAGCGCACCAGCGCCCTTCTTCTCGCGACGCCGCCGCAGGGCTATGCGGGTGCGTGCGTCGCCAACCGCGACATGGACCAGCGCGAGGCGATCCGCGCCATCGCCGTGCCGTGCCTCGTCATCGTGGGCGAGAAGGATTTCGCCGCGGCACCCGAATTCGGCCGCGACATCCATGCGCGCATCGCGGGCTCGAAGCTCGTCTCGCTCGACGCGGCCCATCTTTCGAACACCGAGGCGCCCGAGGCCTTCACCCGGGCCGTGCTCGATTTTCTTGCTGCTTAGGAGAACGCCCATGGACGAGAAGGATCGCTACGACAAGGGCATGAAGGTGCGGCGCGCGGTCCTGGGCGACGCTTGGGTCGACCGCGCGCTCGAGAAGCGGACGCCGTTCAACGCCGAGTTCCAGGAATTCATCACGCGTTACGCCTGGGGCGAGATCTGGACCCGGCCCGGGCTCGACCGCAAGACGCGCTCCTGCATGGTGCTCGCGACCACCATGGCGCTCGGGCGCTGGGAGGAATTCCGGCTTCATGTGCGCGCCGCGTTCAACAATGGACTCACCAAGGACGACATCAAGGAAGTCCTGATGCAGACGGCGATCTATGCCGGCGTCCCGGCCGCGAACACCGGCTTCCGCGAAGCCGAATCCGTGTTCAAGGAAGCCGGCTTGTAGGACATTCGAGCGCGTTCGAAATTGCCTTTGACAGCCCTCGTCCCGTATCCTAGGACATGACAGATACCGGCGCCCGAACCGGATTCCGCCCCATCGCGCCGACGCCCCTCCGGCCTCGGCGAGCGCCCTTCGGAGAACGCGGATGTTGATGAGCTTGCGCGACGCCGTGGCCGCCCATGTGCGCGACGGGGACCGGGTCGCGATGGAGGGCTTCACCCACCTCATCCCCTACGCCGCGGGCCACGAGGTCATCCGCCAGGGGCGGAAGCGCCTCACCCTCGTGCGCATGACGCCCGACATTCTCTACGACCAGCTCATCGGCATGGGTGCGGCCGAGCGCATGATCTTCTCCTGGGGCGGCAATCCGGGCGTGGGGTCGCTGCACCGGATGCGGGACGCGGTCGAGAACGGCTGGCCGGCTCCCTTGGCGCTCGAGGAGCACAGCCACGCGGCGATGGCGAACGCCTACGCGGCGGGGGCCGCGGGCCTTCCTTTCGCGGCCTTCCGCGGCTACATCGGCACGAGCTATCCCGAGGTCAATCCGAAGATCAAATCCGTCGCCTGCCCCTACACGGGCGAGACATTGGCGACCGTGCCCGCGGTGGCGCTCGACGTCGCGATCATCCATGCCCAGAAGGCGGACCGCGCGGGCAACGTGCTGATCGAGGGCATCGTCGGCGTCCAGAAGGAAGCGGTGCTGTGCGCCAAGCGCTCGATCGCGACGGTCGAGGAGATCGTCGACGACCTCGAGGGCCTGAGCCCCAACGCCGTGATCCTGCCGAGCTGGACCGTGAGCGCCGTGGTCGCGGTCCCGGGTGGGGCGCACCCGTCCTACGCCCAGGGCTACTACAAGCGCGACAATGCCTACTACATCGCCTGGGACAAGATCGCGCGCGAGCGCGACACGTTCCGCGCCTGGATGGAGGAACACGTGATGAAGGCGGGGCCGGAGGCGTTCCGCGCCTATGCGCGCCGCGTGGCCTAGAGGCACCATGGCCAATTCCTACAGCCCGAACGAGATGATGACGGTCGCGGCCGCGCGCACCCTCAAGAACAGCGACGTCTGCTTCGTCGGCATCGGGCTTCCCTCGGCCGCGTGCAATCTCGCGCGCCTCACCCATGCGCCCGACATCACGCTCATCTACGAATCCGGCACCATCGGCACCAAGCCCGACGTGCTGCCGCTTTCGATCGGCGACGGCGAGCTGTGCGAGACCGCGGTCGTCACCGTCTCGGTGCCCGAGATGTTCCGCTACTGGCTCCAGGGCGGGCGCATCTCGGTGGGCTTCCTCGGGGCGGCGCAGATCGACAAGTTCGCGAACCTCAACACCACCGTGATCGGCCCCTACGCCAAGCCCTCGACGCGCCTGCCGGGCGGCGGCGGCGCGCCCGAGATCGCGACCAGCTGCCAGGAGATTCTCATCACGCTCACGCACTCGAAGCGCGCCTTCGTCGAGACGCTCGATTTCGTGACCTCGCTCGGCCACGGCAGCGGCGGCGATCATCGCGCGCGTCTCGGCCTCAAGACCAAGGGCCCGACCAAGGTGATCACCGACCTTTGCATCATGGAGCCGGACCCGGTCTCGAAGGAGCTGACCGTGGTCTCGATCCACCCCGGGGTTTCGGCCGACCAGGTCCGGGCCGCGACCGGCTGGAAGATCAAGTTCGCGCCCAAGCCGGCGGAAACCGCTGCACCCAGCGAGGCCGAGCTCGCGGTATTGCGCGATCTGCATGCGCGCACGGCGAAAGCGCATGAAAATGCCGCGTGAGGCCGCGGCCTCCGGCGGCTAGACTGGCGATGCGGGGAGAGGGCGGGGAACAACGTCCCGGCTTGCGATCAGGAGGAGACCGATGTCCGTGAGCGAAGCGAAATTGGCCTACCCGCCGGTCCCGAAGGGCGTCCATCCGCCCAACCATTTCGCGGGCTATCGCAGCACGGCACTGCGCGGGCCGAGCCGGCCGCCCTTGCCGCTGCCCCATACCTTGTCCGAGGTCACCGGCCCGGTATTCGGCCATGACGAGGTGCGGCCCGAGGAGGCCGACCTCACGCGGCGCCACGCGGCCGAGCCCCAGGGCCAACGCATCATCGTCTCGGGCCGCGTGCTCGACGAGGACGGGCGTCCCGTGCCGAGCACCCTGGTCGAGATCTGGCAATGCAACGCCGCCGGCCGCTACGTCCACGAGGCCGACCAGCACGACGCGCCGCTCGATCCCAACTTCACCGGCACCGGCCGCACGGTCACCGACGCGGAGGGACGCTACAAGTTCATCACCATCGAGCCCGGCGCCTACCCGTGGCGCAACCACACCAACGCCTGGCGCCCGAAGCACATCCATTTCTCCCTCTTCGGCCACAGCTTCCTCTCCCGCCTCGTGACCCAGATGTATTTCCCGGGCGATCCCTTGTTCGCGCTCGATCCGATCTTCAACTCGATCCCGGACCGGGCGTCGCGCGAGCGGCTCGTCTCGCGCTTCGACATCGAGACCACGATTCCGGAATGGGGCCTCGGCTATGTGTGGGACATCGTGCTGCGCGGCCGCAAGGCAACGCCGCGGGAGACCTGACCATGGCGAAGAGCAGGAAAAAGCCCGCGCGCGGGCGCGGCGCCGT
>DATJLQ010000217.1:0-2588 GCA_035509415.1 Alphaproteobacteria bacterium | reverse complement strand
GGTGACCGGCCAGAGCGCCACCCAGGCCGCCTTCTGGCCCATGGGCTCGAGCACGCGATAATATGTCACGGCGCGCTTCCCCTCCTCCGCGTCGGGCGCCATGCGCTCGCCGGCCGTCCCCGGCAGCTTCGCGAGCGGAAGATCGATGCGGCCCTGGAACGGCTTCGGCACGCCGACCGTGAGTGCCCAGTAAATCTTGCGCGTGGCCTTGGCGCGGAACGATTCGGCGAGCGCCGCCGTCGCGCGCGCCGAGCGCCCGAGCAGCAGCACGCCGCTCGTGTCCTTGTCGAGCCGGTGCACGAGGCGCGGCCGCTCGGGCGCCTCGAAGCGCAACGCGTCGAGCATCCCGTCGAGATGGCGCTCGACGCCCGATCCGCCCTGGACCGCGAGGCCCGGCGGCTTGTCGAGCGCCAGCACGTCCGGATCGCGATAGATGACGAGGCTCTGGACGAAGCGCCGATCGGCGTCCGAAAGGCGCGGCTTCGCCTCCGTCGCCTTGCGCGCGTCGATGGACGGAAGATCGCCGAGCGGCGGGACGCGCACGGTCTGCCCCGCCTCGAGACGGGCGCTCGCCTTGGCGCGCTTGCCGTCGACTCGCACCTGGCCGGTGCGCAAGAGCTTCTCGAGGCGGCCATGGGTGAGCGCCGGAAAGCGGCGCTTGAACCAGCGATCGAGGCGCTGGCCGGCCTCGTCCTCGGCGACCGCGAGGCTTTGGACCGCGCCGCTCATGCCGCGCGGTTCCGCTTATGCGCGGCGTTAGGCAGGGGCACGCCGAAGATCCAGCCCTCGCGGCGGACGATCTCGTCATCGGTATCGGCGAGAAGCGTCGGCTCGCCCATCGCCAAGTCGCGCAATGCCGCGGCCGAAAGCAGCGCGTCGGTATTATGGTCCGACTTGGCAAGGTCGCGGTCGCCGAACGGGCGCGCGCCGAAATGCGCGAGCGCTCGGTCGAGCGACGTGCGGTCGCGAATCTTGTCGAGCTTGCCGAGCGCCTGTTTGCGGAACAAGGTCGGGAAAATCTCGACCAGGATCGAGCCGCGTGCCGGCTCGTAGGGCCACACGCTCACGCGGTCTTCATTGCCGATCCGTAGGTGACGCAAGACGCGCATGCCGGCGAGCGATGCCTTGCCGACCTGCTTCGGGCCGATGAGCTTGAACACGCTTTCCGGCCGAGCACCCGTCTCGCCAATGCAGGCGCACTCAGCTTGGCGAATACCCGGACGCCAGCCGATCGGCATTTTTCTGTCCTTGTCGGTCCAGAAAAGCGGTGCGAAGCATTTATGATCTACGACGGCTTGGCAGCCGAAGTCGCACTCATCGCCGCTCGCGTCTTCGATTGCGCCCCACAGATCGAAGGCCGAGCGCGCCAATGGTAGCCCTGGAAAGCCCGCACCCTCGATCGGCCAGGCGAAGGCGAAATCGAACCCGACGAGGAGCCGCTGCGCCCCCTGAAGCTTCCCTTCGAGCCACTCGGCGATTTCCGTGCGCGTCCAGCGGTGGCCCGGACGCACGAGGTAAGGCGGAGCGCTTCCCGGTGCGCACATGGCCACCGCGATGCCCTTGTAGCCCGGCCCCTTCGCCCCCGACCAATCGATCGCGACGAACGCGTCGAAGCCGCTCATGCCGCGCCGCCCTCGCCGCCGCCGCCCTTGTCCCGCTTCTCAGCGCGCAGCTTCGCCCAGTAGTCGAGGCGCTTCTTGATCTCGCGCTCGAAGCCGCGCTCGGCGGGGCTATAGAAGCTCTGCCGCGCCATGCCGTCGGGGAAGTAGTTCTGGCCCGAGAAGGCGTCGGCCGCGTCGTGGTCGTATTCGTAGCCCTTGCCGTAGCCGAGCTCTTTCATGAGCCTGGTCGGTGCGTTGAGGATGTGCATGGGGGGTGCCAGCGAGCCCGTCTCCTCGGCCGCGCGCTTTGCCGCCCCCAGCGCCACATAGGCGGCGTTCGATTTGGGCGATGTGGCGAGATAGATCACGAGCTGGGCGAGGGCGAGCTCGCCCTCGGGCGAGCCCAAGCGCTCATAGGTCTCCCAGGCGGCGAGCGCTTGGTGCAGCGCCTCGGGATCGGCCAGGCCCACATCCTCGACCGCGAAGCGGGTCAGGCGGCGCGCGATGTAGCGCGGATCCTCGCCGCCCGCGAGCATGCGCGCGAGCCAATAGAGGCCCGCGTCGGCGTCCGAGCCGCGCAGACTCTTGTGAAGCGCCGAGATGAGATTGTAATGGCCCTCCTGCGCCTTGTCGTAAAGCGGCGCGCGGCGCTGCACGGCCGCCATGAGCTGGGCCGTGTCGAGCGGGCGCTCGGGCTTGGCCGCGAACAGCTCCTCGGCGAGATTGAGCACGAAGCGCCCGTCGCCGTCGGCCATGGCACGTAGGGCCGCGCGCGCGTCGGCATCGAGCGGAAGCTTCCGTTTCTCGAGCCCCTCGGCGCGCGCGAGCAGCGTCTCGAGCGCCGCGTCGTCGAGCCGGCGCAGCACCAGGACCTGGCAACGCGACAGCAAGGCGCCGATGAGCTCGAAGGACGGATTCTCGGTCGTGGCCCCCACGAGGGTCACCGTGCCGTCCTCGACATAGGGGAGGAAGCCGTCCTGCTGCGCG
>DATJLQ010000216.1:0-5426 GCA_035509415.1 Alphaproteobacteria bacterium | reverse complement strand
CGGAGGCGCTTCGGCAAGGCTACGACGCCGATCTCGCGAACTTGCAGGTCGAGACCGATTGGATTCCGTCCCAACGCTGCCCGCCGCGCAACGGGCCGGGGCAGAACCTCGCGGGCCTGATCAACAACGCACGCAGCATGGCCTCGACCGCGATCTACGGCTGCGCCTACGTGCCGGCCGAGCTGCCGCCGATCCATTCGGCGGCCGACCTCATCGCCTTCTACGGCGCGCGCGTCACCGGCGAGGTCCAGCGCTTGCGCGTCAACGCGAGCCGGCGCGTGTTCCTGGTCTTGCAGGCGGGCGCCGGTTACCTGCAATGCGAGCCGCAGACCTCGCCCGACGCGTTCTATTGCGAGGCGGAATCGGCCTATAGCTGGCCGGTGCTGTCGCAGATCCTGACCGCCGAGCGCATCGGGATTTTGCACAAGGCCGGGTTCGCCGATCCCGGGCGCTCGTCCAACTACTGGCGCGACTATCCGTTCGCCGATTTCGACGACGCGACGGTCGCCCACGCGCTGCTCACGATCCTCTACGACGCCTACGGCTATAGCGGCACGCCGAAGCTCGTGATCAGGACCGAGAAAGGACGATCCTAGGCGGCGTCGCGCTGGCCCCTACTCCCACTCGATCGTCCCGGGCGGTTTCGAGGTCACGTCGTAGACCACGCGGTTGATGCCGCGCACCTCGTTGATGATGCGCGTCGCGACGCCGGCGATGAATTCGTGGTCGAAGGGGTATGAGTCGGCCGTCATGCCGTCGGTGGAGGTCACCGCGCGCAACGCGCACACGTAATCGTAGGAGCGCGCGTCGCCCATGACGCCAACGCTGCGCACCGGCAAGAGCACGGCGAAGGCCTGCCAGATGGCGTCATAGAGGCCGGCGTTCCGGATTTCCTCGAGATAGATCGCGTCCGCCTTGCGGAGGATTTCGAGCTTTTCGCGCGTGACCGGGCCCGGGCAGCGGATCGCGAGGCCGGGTCCGGGAAAGGGATGGCGGCCCACGAGGCTTTCGGGCAATCCGAGCTCGCGCCCCAAAGCGCGCACCTCGTCCTTGAAGAGCTCGCGCAGCGGCTCGACCAGCTTCATCTTCATGCGCTCGGGCAAGCCGCCCACATTGTGATGCGACTTGATCGTGACCGACGGGCCGCCGAGCGCCGAGACGGATTCGATCACGTCGGGATAAAGCGTCCCCTGTGCCAGAAACTCCGCGCCGCCGAGCTTCGCCGCCTCCTCGTCGAACATCTCGATGAAGGTGGCGCCGATGATCTTGCGCTTCGCCTCGGGCTCGTCGACGCCGGCGAGGCGCGCGAGGAACGGCTCGCTCGCGTCGCGCGCGGTGAGCGGAATGTTGTAATGGCCGCGGAAGAGACGCACCACCTCCTGCGCCTCGCCCGCGCGCAAAAGTCCGTGGTCGATGAAGATGCAATGGAGCTGCGCGCCGACCGCCTCGTGGATCAGCACCGCTGCGACCGAGGAATCGACGCCGCCCGAGAGGCCGCAAATGACGCGGCCCTTCCCCACCTGCTTGCGGATCGCATCGATCGCCTGCTGGCGGAACGCGGCCATGGTCCAGTCGCCCCGGCAGCCCGCGACCTTGTGGGTGAAGTTGCGCAAGAGAGCGGCGCCATGGGGCGTGTGCACCACCTCGGGATGGAACAGGGTGCCGTAGAAACGGCGCTTGTCGTCGGCGATCATGGCGTAGGGGGCGCCGTCGCTCACGCCCACCGAGCGGAAGCCGGGCGGGAGCTTGATCACGCGGTCGCCGTGGCTCATCCAGACCTGCTGGCGCTCGCCCTTCTTCCACACGCCGTCCCAAAGCACGGAATCGCCCGTGACCTCGACGAAGGCGCGGCCGAATTCCTGATGCTCGGACGCCTGCACCTCGCCGCCGAGCTGGGCGCACATGGCCTGGAAGCCGTAGCAGATGCCCAGCACCGGGACGCCGAGCTCGAACACCTCGCGGGGTGCCCGCGGCGAATCCTCCTTCGTGAGCGACGCGGGCCCGCCCGAGAGGATGATCGCCTTCGGCCGATAGGCCTCGAGCGTCTTCCCGTCGACGCGGTTATAGGGCTGGATTTCGCAATAGACGCCGCTTTCGCGCACGCGCCGCGCGATGAGCTGGGTCACCTGGGAGCCGAAATCGAGGACGAGGACGCGGTCGGTCATGAGCCAATGCGGGCGGGAGCTCGGGGCCGGACCCGGAGGCGCATCGCCCCGCGCCGGTGCGGCACGATAGCGGAGACGGGCGGCGGGTTGAAGGGGATTGAGCGGCCGGCCGCGACGCGGTTTCGAACCGCCGCTACGGTCATGGCCGGACTTGGTCCGGCCATCCACGCCTGAGGCCTCAAAAACATGGATGCCCGGCACGAGGCCGGGCATGACGTTGGAGCGGATCGCGTCCTCAGCCCGCGCGCCCTGGGTCATTTCGGTCGCCCCGCGTCCTTCGAGACGGGGCTGCGCCCCTCCTCAGGACGAGGGAAATGAATTTCCAAGGACAAGCTCGTCCCGAAGATAGCCTCTCATCCGGAAGATAGCCTCATCCTGAGGAGGCCCGAAGGGCCGTCTCGAAGGATGAGGCGTGGCGGCTAGAAGCGATTAACGGACCTTCCTCAGCCCGCGCGGGCACCGTCGGACGAGCGCGACAAAGTCCGAGTCGCGTCGGGCCAGCCATAGGCGATCTCGGGCAGGACCGAGCCCCACAGGCGCTCCTTGCGCGCGGCGGCCTTGACCCCGCCCATGGCCTCGTAGAAGAAGCGCGACGGGTTGCGCGCCAGCACCCAGATCATGACCCCGTTCATCGACTGCTCGGCGAGGCGCTTGAACGCGGCCGACAGAAGCGCCGTGCCGATACCCTGGTTCTGGCAGTCGGGCGTCACGTAGAGGGTGAAGATCTCGCCGCGATAGGGCTCGAGCGCGCGCCGCGCCGGCCCGCCGCTCGCGAAGCCGACCACGCCGAGCTTCGGCCGCTCGGCCACCAGCACGAATTCGCCGCGCCCGCGCGCGACCTGGTGGGTCCAGCTGGATTTGTGGTTGTGCTCGCTCATCTCGGCGAGCATACGGTCGGGCAAGAGGCCGGCGTAGGTCGTGCGCCAAGTTTCGACATGGATCCGTGCGATCGCCTGGGCGTCCGACGGATACGCCTGTCTCACGAGCACCATGCAAAAACGCTAGCACGGGTTTTCGCGCGAGTCAGCCGCGTTCGAGGACGGCGATGAAAAAACCGTCGGTCTTGTGGCTTCCCGGCGACAGCAGCAAGGCGGGGCCGGCGCTATAGGGATTGGCGGGGGCGGCGCCACCCAAGGCCTCGGCCCAGATTTGGGCCGCGGGAAGCGGGCGGAAATCCGCGTGGCTGCCGAGGAATCCCTCGAGTAGCCCCTCGTCCTCTTCGGGCAAGAGCGAGCAGGTCGCGTAGACCAGCCGCCCGCCCGGCTTCACGAGACGCGCGGCCGAGTCGAGAATGTCGGCCTGGAGCGCGGCGAGCTCGGCCAGGTCCGATTCGCGCAGGTTCCACTTCGCGTCCGGGTTGCGGCGCCAGGTGCCGCAACCGGTGCAAGGCGCGTCCACCAGCACCCGGTCGAAGCCGAGCCGGTGGCGCTTCACCCAGGGATCGCGCTGGCTCGCGAGCACCCGGCGCGTGACATTGTGGACACCCGCGCGCCGGAGCCGCTGGGCCGCGCGCTCGATGCGCCCCTCGCGCACGTCGAGGGCGAGAATCTGGCCCTTGTTGCCCATACGCGCCGCGAGCGCCAAGGTCTTGCCGCCGGCACCCGCGCAGAAATCGCACACGCGTTGGCCCGGCCGCGCATCGACCAGCAGGGCCGCGAGCTGGGAGCCCTCGTCCTGCACCTCGATGAGGCCAGCGCGGAACGCGTCGGTCGCCGCGATGTTGGCGCGGCCGCGCACGCGCAGTCCCAAGGGCGAGAGCGGCGTGGGCTCGGCCGCGATCCCGTCGCGCGCAAGCGCCGCCCGCGCCTCCTCGCGGGTCGCCTTGAGCGCGTTCACGCGCAGATCGAGCGGCGCCTCTTCTTGGAGGGCCGCGAGCTCGGTCTCGAGCGCCGTGCCGAAGCGCGCCGCGAGCCGCGGGTAAAGCCATTCCGGCACTTCGAACTTTACGGGCGCCGGCTGGCGCGGATGGTCGAGCGTGTGGCCGTGAAGCGCCTTGGCCAGGCGCCGCTCGGCGGCACTTGGCTCCTTCGGGTGGTATTGGCGCTCGTCGAACACGGTCTCGAGCCGCTCTTCGTCCCAACCTTCGACGAGCGCAAGCCAGGCGATCATGCGCCCGCGGGGAACATCGAGCCCGTCGAACTTCGATTGCGCGAGCCACCAATCGAGCCGGGCGCGCGCGCGCACGATGCCGTAGAGAAGGTCGGCGATCGCGCGCCGGTCCTTCGAGCCGACATAACGACGGGCGCGGAAATATTCCGCGGCGACCTGGTCCGCGGGCCGGAGCGGCGTCTCGATCTGGCCCAGGAGCTCGATCGCGGCCTCGATGCGCCCCGCGGGGGTCATGGATCAAGCCGAGCGCGCGTGCAGATTGCCGTCTGCATCGCGCGCGGCACCCCCACCTGGCGCTGCGCGCCGACCTCCCCCTTCAAGGAGACGGCAAATCAAAAGCGTAGCCTCCCCCCTTGAGGGGGAGGCCGCGAGCGGAAACAAGCGGGTGGGGGGTAACGGACGCATATGCCGTCCCGGCCTTAACCGGCTCAGCGCTCGGTCCAGTAGTTGGGCGCCTCGCGCGTGATCGCGACGTCGTGCACGTGGCTCTCGCGCAGGCCCGCACCCGTGATGCGCACGAATTTCGCGTTCTTCTGGAGATCGGCGATCGAGCGGCTGCCGGTGTAGCCGAGCGCCGAGCGCAAGCCGCCGACGAGCTGATGCACGATGGTCGCGACCGGTCCGCGATAGGGAACGCGCCCCTCGATGCCCTCGGGCACGAGCTTCAAGGCATCCGCGACCTCGGCCTGGAAATAGCGATCGGCCGAGCCGCGCGCCATGGCACCCAGCGAGCCCATGCCGCGATACGCCTTGTAGGAGCGGCCCTGGTACAGATAGACCTCGCCCGGGCTCTCGTCGGTGCCGGCGAAGAGCGAGCCGATCATGGCGCAGTCGGCCCCGCCCGCGAGCGCCTTGGCCAAGTCGCCCGAGGTCTTGATGCCGCCATCCGAGATCACCGGCACGCCCTGCTTCCGGCACGCTTCGGCCGCATCGACGATCGCGGTGAGCTGGGGTACGCCCACGCCGGCCACGATGCGCGTGGTGCAGATCGAGCCCGGGCCGATGCCGACTTTGACCGCGTCCGCACCCGCGTCGATGAGCGCCTTGGCGCCGTCCGAGGTCGCGACGTTGCCCGCAAGCAGCTGGGAATAGTTCGAGAGCTTGCGCACTTCCGCGACGGTCGCGAGCACGCCTTCCGAATGGCCGTGGGCG
>DATJLQ010000215.1:0-20187 GCA_035509415.1 Alphaproteobacteria bacterium | reverse complement strand
TGGCGGAGGGGGTGGGATTCGAACCCACGGTACCCCTAAAGGTACAACGGTTTTCGAGACCGCCCCGATCGACCACTCTGGCACCCCTCCGCTGAGGCTCGTGCATACGGGTCTTGAAGATTTGGGGCAGGCGCCCAGAGGGACGCCGTCCCGCGCCGTGTCCGGGCTTGGCCGGCCAGCCGCGAGGGGGCGGAGACTAGCCCAAGGACGCGGGCCCGGCAACCGATCCATCGCCCGTCGGGCCGGCGCGGACGGCCGGGCTCCCAGCGCCCGCGACCCCTCGGACGCCGCCGGCTCGGGCGCCCCTTAGAGCGGGGAATTCCGCGCCTCCGATGCTTGACACGGGGGGCGGCCCGAGTATAGTGCGGCCCTCGCGCGCGGGGGCGTTGTCCCGGCCGATGGGCACGCGCGGCGCGTTCCGTATTCCTGAGATCGGTTGAACCATGTACGCCATCGTCAAGACCGGCGGTAAGCAATATCGGGTCGTCCCGGGCGACGTGATCCGGGTCGAGAAGCTTTCCGCCGAAGCGGGCTCGCTCATCGAGCTCGACCAGGTGCTGATGCTCGGCGGCGACGCCGGCATCCAGATCGGCACGCCGCGCATCGAGGGTGCGGCCGTCAGTGCCGCGGTGCTCGAGCAGCTGCGCGACGACACGGTGCTCGTCTTCAAGAAGAAGCGCCGCCACAATTACCGCAGGAAGCGCGGCCACCGGCAGCATCTGACGGTACTCCGCATCGCCGAGATCCTGCCCCCCGGTGCCGCGCGCACCGTGACGCTCGCGGACCTCAAGCCCGCGCGGCCCAAGAAGCATCCGGCCGCCGCCTTGGCACCGGTCGCGGGCGAAGCCGCGGACGGCGAGGCGCAGGAGACGCGGACGAAGAAGCCGGCCAAGAAAGCGGCGCCGAAGAGGGCCGAGCCCAAAAGGACCGCGCCCGCGAAGAAAGCGAAGGAAGCGGCGGCCGCGAAGTCGGCCGGCAAGGACAAGGCCAAGGCGGGTCCCAGCAAGTCCGGTTCCGGCAAGTCGGGTGCCAAGGAGAAGTCGGGCGCCAAGCCCAAGAAGAAGTAGCGTCGAGGATCGGGCGCCGCTCAATCGATCGGAGTTTTGCGCGATGGCACACAAGAAAGCAGGCGGGAGCTCGAGGAACGGCCGCGATACCGCGGGCCGGCGCTTGGGCGTCAAGAAGTTCGGCGGCGAGATCGTCATCCCGGGCAACATCCTCGTGCGCCAGCGCGGCACCAAATTCCATCCCGGCCAAAATGTCGGCATGGGTCGCGACCACACGCTCTTCGCGCTCTCGGGCGGCGAGGTCGAGTTCAAGGTCGGCACCGGCGGGCGCACTTCGGTGTCGGTGAAGCCGCAGGCATAACCGCTTCCCGGATCATCGGGAAGCGCCGCCCCCGGGGGAATGGATCGCCATTCCCCCGTTTTCGTTGCGGCCACGCGGCAGTGCCGCGAGCCGTCAGCCGGGAAGCGCGGGTTCGGCCATGAAGTTCCTCGACGAGGCCAAGATCTACGTCAAGAGCGGCGATGGCGGGCCGGGATGCGTCGCGTTCCGGCGCGAGAAGTTCATCGAGTTCGGCGGGCCCGACGGCGGCAATGGCGGGCGCGGCGGCGACGTCGTTGCGATCGCGGCCGACGGGCTCAACACGCTGATCGATTACCGCTACCAGCAGCATTTCAAGGCGAAACGCGGCGACCACGGCTCGGGCCAGAACCGCAGCGGTGCCGCCGGCGCCGACACGACGCTCAAGGTTCCGGTCGGCACGCAAATCTTCGAGGACGACAAGGAGACGCTGGTCGCCGACCTGGTGCGTCCGGGCCAACGCGTGGTGCTGTGCAAGGGCGGGGACGGCGGCTTCGGCAACGCCCACTACAAAAGCTCGACCAACCAGGCGCCGCGTCGCGCCGACCCGGGACACGCGGGCACCGAGCGCTGGCTTTGGCTGCGCTTGAAGCTGATCGCGGATGCGGGCCTTGTCGGCCTGCCCAACGCGGGGAAATCGACCTTCCTCGCCGCGGTCTCGCGCGCGCGGCCCAAGATCGCGGACTATCCCTTCACGACCTTGACGCCCCATCTGGGCGTCGTGCGTCTCGACGATCTCGAGTTCGTGCTCGCGGACATTCCCGGTTTGATCGAGGGAGCGCACGAGGGGCGCGGGCGCGGCACGCGTTTTCTTGGGCATGTCGAGCGCTGCAGCGTGCTCTTGCATCTCGTCGACGGCACGCAAGACGACGTGGCCGACGCTTATCGCACCGTGCGGCGCGAGATCAGGCTCTACAGCAAGACGCTCGCGGCGAAGCGCGAAGTCGTCGCCCTCAACAAATGCGATGCGCTTTCGGCGGGCGAAATCGCGGCCAAGAAGGCGGCGCTCGCGCGCGCGTCGCGGCGCAAGGTCGCGGCCATCTCGGCTGTCGCGGGCACGGGCGTGAAAGACGTGCTCGCCACGCTTGCGGGCGCGATCGGCAGTGCGCGCGCGAAAACCGCCGCGGCCGAGCGGGCGGAATCCATCGAGGCCGCGTCATGACCGGCGAGGGCAAGACGGACAACGGGCTCGGCGCCGCGAAGCGCCTCGTGGTCAAGATCGGCTCGTCGCTCCTGGTCGAGGAGGAGACGGGCGCCATTCGCCGCAGCTGGCTCGACTCCCTCGCCGACGACGTGGCGCGGTTACGCGCGCGCGGCATCGAGATCGTGCTGGTCTCGTCGGGTGCCATCGCCCTCGGGCGCCACGGCATCGGCCTCACCGGGAAGAAGCGCAAGCTCGCCCTCGAGGAGAAGCAGGCTGCGGCCGCGGTCGGCCAGATCGGCCTCGCCCATGCCTATCGCGAGAGCTTCGCGCGCCACGCGATCGCGATCGCCCAGATCCTGGTGACGCTGCGCGATACCGAGGAATGGCGCCGTCACCTGAACGCGCGCAACACGATCGCGACCCTTTTGCGCCTCGGCGCCGTGCCGGTCATCAACGAGAACGACACGGTCGCGACCGAGGAAATCCGCTTCGGCGACAACGACCGGCTGGCGGCGCGCGTGGCGCAGATGATCAGCGCCGACACGCTCGTGCTGCTCTCCGACATCGACGGGCTCTACGATGCCGACCCGAAGCGCGCGCGCGACGCGCGCCACGTCGACGCGGTGAGCGAGATCACGCCCGAGATCGAAGGAATGGCCGGTGCCGCGCGGCCGGGCTACAGCTCGGGCGGCATGGTGACCAAGATCGCCGCCGCCAAGGTCGCGATGAGTGCGGGTTGCCGCATGGCGATCGCCTTCGGGCGCGAGGCGCACCCGCTCGCCACGCTCGAAGCCGGCGCGCGCGCGACCTGGTTCGTGCCGCGTACGAGCCCGCTCACCGCGCGGCGCCAGCTGATCGCGACCGCCCTCATGCCCGCGGGCTCGGTCACGGTCGACCAAGGTGCCGCGAAGGCGCTGGGCGCGAACAAGAGCCTGTTGCCGGCCGGCGTGGTCGCGGTCGAGGGGGCGTTCGAGCGCGGCGACGCGATCCGCGTCCTCGGGCCCGACGGCGCCGAGATCGCGCGCGGCCTCTCGGCCTATTCCGCCGGCGACGCGCGCCGCATCATGGGCCACAAGAGTGCCGAGATCGAGGAGCTCCTGGGCTATCGCGGACGCGAGGAGCTGATCCACCGCGACGACCTGGTGCTGAGCTGAGGCCGGGCTCGTTGCGAACCCCGAGGGCGGGCGGCGGAGTCCATGGCTGCCCGCCGTGTCGTTATACTCAAATATATAAACTGAGTATAATTAATTGTGTTGTGAATTGAATATGTTATCGTTATACTCATCCTGCATTATGAGTATAGCGGGACGGCCGATCGATGCTGGGCGACATCCCCCTTGCGCTACAAACCGTCTATGCGGAGTTGCTCGAGCAATGCGCGACGGCGGACTTCGACGCGCAATTTCCGGAACCGGGCGCGTTCACGCCCAAGATGATACGAGGGCGGCGGTATTGGTATTTTCAAGGCCGTGAAAATGGGCTGCGAACGCAGCGCTATGTCGGGCCGGAAAGTCAGCGGATCCTGGATCGAATCGCGCACCACCGGCGCGCGCACGATAGCCGCCAGGAACGGCGCAAGCTCGTTTCGACGCTGGTCCGATCCGCGCCGCTGCCCCAGCCTCGCGATACGGCAGGGCGAGTTCTCGAATCGCTCGCGCGTGCCGGCGTATTCCGCCTGCGCGGCGTTCTCGTCGGCACGCTCGCCTTTCAATGCTACGCCGCGATGCTTGGGAGCCGGCTGCCCAACAGCGCCTTGCAGACCGACGACGTCGATATCGGCCAGTTTCTGGAAGTCTCCAAGGCAGTGGAGGGCGAAATCCCGGACATGCTCGCCGTATTGCGTGAGGTCGATTCTTCGTTCAGGCGCGTTCCCTACGCCCACGATTCGGGTCGCACCGCGGTCTACCAAGCAAAGGACGTTCGTGTCGATTTTCTGACGCCAAGCCGCGTTGCCGGCACGAATGCGCCGCAGCGCTTGCCGGCGCTTGGGACGGATGCTCAACAACTCCAGCATTTCGATTTTCTGATCCGGGAACCGGAGCCCGCGATCGTGCTGTATGGAGCCGGCGTCTACGTCACCGTTCCATCGCCGCAGAGATTTGCCGTACACAAACTGATCCTGTCGTCGATTAGACAATCCGGAACCGCAAAATCGCCGAAGGACATTCAACAGGCCGAGGCGTTACTCGGCGTCCTCCTGCGCCGACGGCCGGAAGACCTGAAGTCGGCGTGGCGAGAGGCGCACGAACGCGGGCCGAAATGGCGCCGACGGATGCTTCAAGGGCTGGGCTCGATCGATCAGGTCGTCCGCGACGAAGTCCTCAAGCTCGCCGACCTTCGGCGTTCTGCGATCGCGGGCCTTGGGTTGGAATTCGACTCATCGCCGGCCTATTACGATTTCGAGCGAGACGTCGTGACATTCACGGCGCGCGCGGGCGGTCAGGTCGTACGCTGTATGGTCAGCCGCGAATCCCTGGACGACCATTTCGGCGCCGCTGGCCTCGACCGGAAGAGCAGGCTCGAACAGTTCCGCAAACACCGTGACACCATCGAGGCGGCGCTTCGGCGCAAGTATCTCGAATGGCCGGTCGAGGCGCCGGGGACCGTCCTCCTCAAGACCTCGGACGTCGAAACACTCAAGGACAGGCATCAAAAGGTGGGCGCCCGCGAGCGGCGCAGTCCATGACGGCGCGGCACGCGGACCGATTTTGCGTGGCGTTGCCCTAACCCCTGGAAATCCGCGGGTTTTTGCGATATGGTCGCGCACCGTTGCGCGCCACCCGAGCCTGCGAGGACGAGCGAAATGAGTGCCGTCGAGCCCATCGAGCGCGAGCTTCACGACGCGATGCGCGAGCTCGGCGCGCGCGCGCGCAAGGCCGCCTATACGCTGGGCCTCGCGGGGCGCGAGCGGAAGGACCTGGCCTTGAAGCGCGCGGCCGACGCGATGCGCGCGCGGAGCCGCGAGATTCTCGCCGCCAACAAGCGCGATCTCGACGGCGTGGGTGCGGCGCTCACGCGCGCGAGCCTCGATCGTCTCGCGCTCGACGAGAAGCGCGTCGCCGCGATCGCCCACGACCTCGACGCGGTCGCTCTATTGCCCGATCCCGTGGGCCAGGTGATCGCGGCCTGGGACCGCCCCAACGGACTCAAGATCGAGCGCGTGCGCACGCCGCTCGGCGTCGTCGGCATCATCTACGAGGCGCGGCCCAACGTAACGGCGGACGCGGGCGGGCTTTGCGTCAAGGCGGGGAATGCGGCCATCCTGCGCGGCGGCTCGGAGAGCTTCCATTCCTCGGCGGCCCTCGTCGCGTGCCTCCATGAGGGATTGCGCGCGGCGGGGCTCCCCGAGGACGCGGTCCAGCTCGTCCCCACGCGCGACCGCAAGGCGGTGGGCGAGATGCTGGCGCTTTCGGATTTCATCGACGTGATCGTGCCGCGCGGCGGCAAGTCCCTCATCGAGCGCGTGCAGCGCGAGAGCCGCATCCCCGTGCTCGCGCATCTCGAGGGCAATTGCCACGTCTATGTCCATGCGAAGGCCACGCTCGAGATGGCGGTCCCGGTCGTGCTCAACGCCAAGATGCGAAGAGTCGGCGTGTGCGGGGCCGCCGAGAGTCTCTTGGTCGACCGCGCGGTGGCATCGAGCCACCTGCCCGCGATCGCGGACGCCCTCGCCAAGGCCGGCTGCGAGATGCGCGGCGACGAGGCCGCGCGCGCCCTCGACCGCCGCATCGTGCCCGCGAGCGAAGCCGATTGGACGACCGAGTATCTGGACGCGATCATCGCGGTCAAGGTGGTCGCCGGGCTCGAGGAGGCGATCCAGCACGTCAACCGCTACGGCTCCCATCACACGGACGCGATCGTGACCGGGGACCAGGCGGCGGCCGAGCGCTTCTTGAACGAGGTCGACAGCGCGATCGTGCTCCACAACGCCTCGACCCAATTCGCCGACGGCGGCGAGTTCGGCATGGGGGCCGAGATCGGCATCGCGACGGGCCGGCTCCATGCGCGCGGGCCGGTGGGCGCCGAGCAGCTCACGAGCTTCAAGTATCGCGTGCGCGGCTCGGGCCAGACCCGGCCCTGAGCGGCACCATGGGGGAGCCCGCGCGCGTCGGCCGCATCGAAAGGGGACGCCGCACCGGGCTCCGCACCGGCCGCCGCATCGGGCTTTTGGGCGGCTCGTTCAATCCGGCCCATGGCGGCCATCTCCATATCAGCCTCCTGGCGCTCAAGCTCCTCGGCCTCGACGAGGTCTGGTGGCTGGTCTCGCCCCAGAACCCGCTCAAGCCCACGGCCGGGATGGCGCCTTTCGCGGCGCGCCTCGAGGCGGCGCGGGATGCGACGGCGGGACAGCGGCGTATCCGGGTCTCCGACATCGAGCGCAAGCTCGGGACCCACTACACCGCCGACACGCTCGTCGCCTTGAAGCGGCGCTATCCGCGCCATCGCTTCGTCTGGCTCATGGGGGCGGACAATCTCGCCCAAATCCCGGCCTGGCAGGCCTGGACGCGCATTTTCACCGAACTGTCCATTGCAGTTTTCGACCGACCTTCTTATTCTTTCAAGGCGTTGGCGGGAAAGGCCGCGCGCCGGTATGCCGCATACCGCGTGCCGCCGAGCCGAGCCAAACGGTTGGTCGGGCGGAAGCCGCCGGCATGGGCATTCCTCTACATCCCCCTGCATCGGGCCTCCGCCACGGCGATCCGGGCGAAGCGCGGTGGTGCCAGGGCGGGCGGCTCGGGCTCGGAGCGCGGGAGCTCCAAGCGCGGGCGGTCCAAGGCGGCCGGAGTCGTTTAGAGGCGTTGCTTGGAGCCTGAGTCGCTTGACGTCGCGTGTGACTTAACCGGAACAAGGAGCATCCGACCATAGCAAGGGGCAAAAGAAAGCCGTCCGCTCCCGCCGAGGCGCTGTGTCGCCTGATCGAGCGATCGCTGGAGGACGACAAGGCCATCGAGCCCGTCGTCATCAGCCTGGCAAAGAAATCGGCGCTCGCCGATTTCATGATCGTGGCATCGGGGACCTCGCAACGGCAGGTGGGCGCAATGGCCGAGCATCTGGCGAAGAAGCTCAAGGCCGCCGGTATCGGGGCGATCCATGTCGAAGGCAAATCCCAGGGCGACTGGGTGCTGGTCGACGCAGGCGATGTGATCGTCCATCTGTTCCGCCCGGAGTTCCGGGCTCTCTACAATCTCGAAAAAATGTGGGGCCGGGCGACGACCGGCTCTGATCATGCCGTCGAGCTGATCGCCTAGCGCGCCGGGCCACAGGCACGGCCCGACCGGTGCACGGCCCGACCGGCCCGCGCCGGCGCGAAAGCCATTCGCGCGGGGCCCGGGCGGAGGAATGGGATGCGGATTCTCCTGGTCGCCGTCGGGCGCAGCCGGAACGGCCCCGAGCGCGACCTCTATCGCCATTACGCGGCGCGCCTCAAATGGCCCATGACCCTCAAGGAGGTCGAGGTCAAGGAGCGGCTGCCGCCCGAATCCCTCAAGGCGCGCGAGGGCGAGCTGCTGCTCGCGGCCTTGCCCGAGGATGCGGCCGCCGTTGCGCTCGCCGAGTCGGGCGCGCTTCTCGACAGCGCAAGCCTCGCGCGCCGACTCGGCCAATGGCGCGACCGCGGGACCGGCACCGTCGCCTTCCTCATCGGCGGCGCCGACGGGCTCGACGAGACGGTCGCGCGCAGGGCCGATCTCGTGCTCTCGCTCGGACGCGTCACTTGGCCGCATTTGCTCGTGCGCGGGCTCCTGGCCGAGCAGCTTTACCGCGCCCAGCAGATTCTCGCCGGCCACCCCTATCACCGGGGCTGAGCCGGCCGCGCGGCACCCCGAATCGGGGCCGAAACCCCTGTTCCGCCGCGGCCCCTTACCCTATATAGACGCCATGACCGAGCCCAAACGTCCGCGCCCCGTGGTGCTCGCCGTGCTCGACGGCTGGGGCCACCGGGAGGAATGCGCCGACAACGCGGTGTGCCAGGCGACGCTGCCGGTCTGGACCCGGCTCATGACGGAATGCCCCCACGCGCTTCTCGACGCCTCGGCCCACGAGGTCGGGCTGCCCGAGGGCCAGATGGGGAATTCCGAGGTCGGCCACATGAATCTCGGTGCCGGCCGCATCGTGCTCCAGGATTTGCCGCGCATCGACGAGGCGATCAAGTCGGGAGCGCTCGCGCGCAATCCGAAGCTCGCCGATTTCATCGCCAAGCTCAATGCAAGCAAGGGCCGCGCCCACCTTTTGGGCCTGCTTTCGCCGGGCGGCGTCCATTCGCACCAGGATCATTTGGCTTCCCTCGCGCGCCTCCTCGGCGAAGCGGGCGTGCCGGTCGCCGTGCACGGTTTTCTCGACGGGCGCGACACCCCGCCCCGAAGTGCCCTCGGCTTCGTCGCCGAGTTCGAGCGCGCGATCGCCGGGCTCGCCAACGTCTCCCTCGGCACCTTGGGCGGGCGCTATTACGCCATGGACCGGGACAAGCGCTGGGCGCGCGTCGAGCTCGCCTACGACGCGCTCGTCGCGGGCATGGGCGAGCACGCGGCGGACGCGCGCGCGGCGATCGAGGCCGGCTACGCGCGCGGCGAGAACGACGAGTTCCTGAAGCCGACGATCCTCGACGCCTATGCCGGGATCGCGGACGGCGACGGCATCCTGATGGCGAACTTCCGCGCCGACCGCGCGCGCCAAATTCTCGCGTCCCTCCTCGATCCCGCCTTCGACGGGTTCGCGCGGAAACGCGTGGTCCGCTTCGCCGCCGCGCTCGGGATGGTGAGCTATTCGGAAGCGCTCGACAAATTCATGCCGGCGCTTTTCCCGCCCCAGGATCTCTCGGGCACCCTCGGCGAGATCGTGGCGCGCGCGGGCTTGAAGCAGCTGCGCATCGCCGAGACCGAGAAATACGCCCACGTCACCTTCTTCTTCAACGGCGGCGAGGAGAAGCCCTATCCCGGCGAGGAGCGCATCCTGGTCCCCTCGCCCCAGGTCGCGACCTACGACCTCAAGCCCGAAATGTCGGCGGACGAGGTGACCGACAAGCTGGTGGCCGCGATCGCGAGCGGCAAATTCGACCTCATTGTGGTCAATTACGCGAACGGCGACATGGTGGGCCATACCGGCATCCTCGCCGCCGCGATCAAGGCGGCCGAGACGATCGACCGCTGCCTCGGACGCCTCTCGGAGGCGGTCGCGCGCGCGGGCGGCGCCTTGTTGATCACGGCCGACCACGGCAATCTCGAGGAGATGCGCGACCCCAAGAGCGGCCAGCCCCAGACGGCCCACAGCATGAACCCGGTGCCGCTCGTCCTGGTGAACGCGCCTGCCTGGGTCGCGGGGCTCCGGTCGGGCCGGCTCGCGGACGTGGCGCCGACGATCCTCGCACTCATGAACCTGCCGCAGCCCCCACTCATGACCGGCCGCACGCTTCTGGTCGACCGCGCCGGCGCGCGATCGGCGCAAGACGGAAATCGTGTCTCGGCGTGAGCCGGGAACCGGCTCCGTCGCCTTCGCCGCGCCCGGCGCGGCAACCTTCGGCGCGGTCCTCGTTGGCCTGCTTCTGATCGCAGCCGCGACGCAAGCGCGATGCGCCGAGCGGAATGCCGCCGTCGGCCAGAAGCTCGAGACCGTCGAACAGGCGCTCGAGGCGGGGAAGGCGCACAAGGCCGAGCTCGACCAGCGCTCGGCCCAGATCGCGAGCGAGCGCGCCGCCTTGCGTCAGCAGCTGATCGCAAGTGCCCGCGCGACCCAGGACGAGGAGCAGCAGATCACCGACGTCGAGAGCACGCTCCAGACGCTCGGCGATCAGGAGCGCATCGAGACCGTGGCCCTCGCCGAGCGGCGCGGCCAGCTCGCGATCACGCTCGCGGCCCTCGAGCGCTTGGCGCTCTATCCGCCCGAGGCGCTCGTGGCGCTGCCCCAATCGCCGGTCGACACGGTGCGCAGCGCCATCCTTTTGCGCGCGGCCATCCCCGAGGTCGAGGCGCGCGCGGACAAGCTGCGCGACGACCTCACCTCGATGCGCGAGCTGCGGGTCGAAATCTATCAACAGCGCCGCTCGCTGACCGACGCAAAGGCCAAGCTCGATGCCGACCACCGGCGGGTCGCGTCGCTCCTCGCCCAGCAGGACCAGCTCTACCGCGCGACCGAGGCCGAGCGCGCGGCGATCGCGGCGCGCGTCGAGCGTCTCTCGAGCGAGGCCAAGGACCTGCACGACCTCATGGATCGGGTCGAGAAGGATCGCGTGCTGCGCGAGGCCGAGCGCGGCGCAGCCCCCCGGCCGAGCCGGGCGCCGGCACCCTCGTCGTCCGCCGGGACGGCGCAATCGCCCGGGACCGGGTCCAACGAGCAGGTCGCCTCGCTCCCGCCCCAAGGGGCGGCGGGCTTCGCGCGGCCGCCCAATATCCGGCCCATGAGCGGGGCCGAGGGACACCTGATCCTGCCCGCGCGGGGCACCATCGTGCGCGAATTCGGCAGCGCCGACGCCGCCGGCGTGCCGGCCAAGGGCCTCACCATCCGCACGCGCCCCGGCGCCCAGGTCGTGGCACCCTATGATGGCCAAATTGTGTTCGCGGGCCCGTTTCGCGGCTACGGCCAAATCTTGATCATCGAGCACAGCGAGGGCTATCATACCCTGCTCTCGGGCTTGGCGCGCATCGACGTGGTTGCCGGCCAGTGGGTCCTGGCGGGCGAGCCGGTGGGTGTGATGGGACCGGGCGTGAGCGGCACTCCGGAACTCTATGTCGAGTTGCGCCGCAACGATCGGCCGATCAATCCACTGCCGTGGCTGGCGTTTCACAACGGTAAGGTAAGCGGATGATGCGTCACTTCATGATGGCGACTGCGGTCGCAGCCGCCCTGCTTCTCGCTAACGATTCGGGCCTGGCTCAGACCAGCGACACGGGCTCGGCGGGCCAGTCCACCGACACCTACCGCGCGCTCAGCCTGTTCGGCGACGTGTTCTCCAAGATCAAGGAGGATTACGTCGAGCCGGTCTCGAACGAGAAGCTGATCGAGGCCGCGATCAACGGCATGTTGAGCTCGCTCGATCCGCATTCCGGCTACATGAACGCGAAGGCGTTCCAGGACATGCAGATCCAGACGCGCGGCGAGTTCGGCGGCCTGGGCATCGAGGTGACGATGGAGAACGGCCTGGTCAAGGTCGTCTCGCCGATCGACGACACGCCCGCGGCCAAGGCCGGCATCAAGCCGGGCGACCTGATCATCGCCCTCGACGGCGAGCAGGTCATGGGCATGACCCTCGAGGACGCGGTCGAGAAGATGCGCGGCCCCGTCAACTCGACCATCAAGCTCACCATCCAGCGCGACAAGCAGAAGCCGTTCGAGGTCACGCTGAAGCGCGCCGTGATCAAGATCCAGGCGGTGCGCTCGCACCTCTACGACAATGTCGGCTATGTGCGCATCTCGTCCTTCAGCGAGCAGGCGGACGAGGGCGTGAAGGCCGCGATCGCCAAGTTCAAGAAGGATCTCGGCAACCGCAAGCTCGCGGGCCTGATCCTCGATCTGCGCAACAATCCGGGCGGGCTCCTCGACCAGGCGGTCGCGGTGTCCGACGACTTCCTCGACCGCGGCGAGATCGTCTCGACGCGCGGACGCCACGCGGACGACATCCAGCGCTTCAACGCCCACGGCCACGATCTCGTCGCGGGCGTGCCGATGGTGGTGCTGATCAACGGCGGCTCGGCGTCGGCGTCCGAGATCGTCGCGGGCGCCTTGCAGGACCATCATCGCGCGGTGCTGATGGGCACGCGCTCGTTCGGCAAGGGCTCGGTCCAGACCATCATCCCGCTCGGGACCCACGGCGCGATGCGCCTCACCACCGCGCGTTACTACACGCCCTCGGGGCGTTCGATCCAGGCGCGCGGCATCGAGCCCGACATCGTGGTGCCCGAGGCCAAGATCGAGAAGGTGGCGGAGCCCGAGTTCCGCACCGAGAGCGAGCTCAAGGGGGCGCTGCCCAACGACACGCCGGCGCCCAAGCCGCAAAGCGCGGTCGGGCCGAACGGCAAGGCCGAGCCGGCCGAGCCGGTCGAGGGCGAGGATCTGGACAAGGCGGTCGACGGCGACTACCAGCTCGCGCGCGCCCTCGATCTCCTGCGCGGCATGGCGCTGTTCCAGCAGAAGGTGGCCAACTGAGCGCGCGCCGGACCCCGCGACCGAGTTCCTCGCCGGCGGGGCTTCGGGCCCGTTAGTGGCCCGCTCCATGCCGCGCGCGACGCGCGACGGGGGCTCGGCCGCCCTCGCGCTCGTCGCCCTCGTCATGGTCGCTTGCGTCGCGGGCGTAGGCGCTTGGCTTTGGGTGATGGGGCCGGAGACGCTGCCGCTGGGCCCGAGTTCCGTCACCGTCGCGTTGCCGCCGCCCTTGGCGCCGTTGTCGGCCGCAGCGTTGCCGTCGGCGCCGCCCTTGGCTCCCGCCCTGCCCCAGACCGCCGCGCCCCAAAGCGCCGTGGCCGTGCCGCCGCCCGCCCCGACGGTTGCGCCATCGGCACCGTCGACGCCTTCGCGCGCGACGCCCGCGGCACCGCTTCCCGTGCCCAAGCCCAAGCCGCCGCGCGTCGCGGCCCTCGCACCCGCGCCGCCGAATCCGGATTTGATCGAGCGCGGCCGCCAAGGGCCGCTGCCGCGCATCGCCCCCGACGGGCGCCGGCCCTGGCAAGTCTATGCGCGGCCCTTTGACCGCGACGACGGGCGCCCGCGTATCGCGATCGTGATCGACGAGCTCGGCCTCTCGGGCGCCGCGACCCAGGCCGCGATCCAGGACTTGCCCGGCGAGATCACCCTCGCCTTCTCGCCCTTCTCGCCCGACCTCGCGAACGACATAGCGCTCGCGCGCGTCGCCGGGCACGAAGTGCTGCTCGGTCTCCCGATGGCGCCGGTCGCCGCCGGCGGCGAGGCAGGGCCGCGGGCGCTGGAGACGAGTCTCACGCGCGCCCAGAACCTGTCGCGTCTCGATTGGATGATGTCGCGCGTTCAGGGCTATGTCGGCGTCACCGACTTCGCGGGCGGCCGCTTCACCGCGTCGGCGCGCGAGATGCGGCCGATCCTCCTCGAGATCAGGAAGCGCGGGCTCATGTTCTTCGACAGCCGCGCGAGCGCAAGCGAGGTCGGCGTGCGGCTCGCGCGCGCGCTCGGCGTTCCCGTCGCGGCGAGCGACCGCGTGATCGACCGCAAGGCGGCGCGCGACGCGATCGACGCCGAGCTTGCGGCGCTCGAGCAGGAGGCGCGGCGCACCGGGCGCGCGATCGGGCTCGGCTTTCCCTATCCCGTGACCATCGAGCGCGTGGCGCTTTGGGCGCGGAAGCTGCGCGGCAAGGGCATCGTGCTCGCGCCCGTCTCGGCCATGGTGCCCCTCGAGCGCGCGGCCGCCGCGCGGGAGGCCCATCGTGGCTGACACGTACGACGCCAAAGCCTACCGGCCCGGAGTCGGCATCATGCTCTTGAACGCCAAGGGGCTGGTCTTCGTCGCCCAACGCATCGACACGCCGGGTGCCTGGCAGATGCCGCAAGGCGGGCTCGACGAGGGCGAGGCGCCGGCCCAGGCGGCCTTGCGCGAGCTCGAAGAGGAGATCGGCACGTCGAACGCCGAGATCGTCGCCGAGAGCCGCGGCTGGCTGCGCTACGATCTGCCGCCAGCACTCCAACGCAGCTTCCGCGGCGGGCGCTATCGCGGCCAGCGCCAGAAATGGTTCCTGTGCCGCTTCCTGGGCGACGAGCGCGACATCGATCTCGGCCACGACAAGCATCCGGAATTCGACGCCTGGAAATGGGTCCCGCCCGCCGAGTTGCCGCGACTCATCGTCGCCTTCAAGCGCGATCTCTACCGCGCCCTCCTCGACGAGTTCGCACCCCATCTCGGGCCCCGCAAGGGCGGCCGGGTCTAGTGCCGATCAGGCGATTATGCTAAGGGAAGCCCGCGTTCCGGGGGCAAGGCTCGATGGAAAATCGCTGGTCCGACAAAGACGCCGAGGCCGCCGTCGCGCATTACGGCGCGCGCGGCGTCGCGCGCGACTTGGCGTTGCGCCTCTATACGACGCGGCTCCTCGGCGCGGAGAAGCGCCTCGTGCTCCATGGCGGCGGCAATAGCTCGCTGAAGGCGCGCGCGCGCGATGCGCTCGGCGACGAGATCGAGGTCCTCTACGTCAAGGGCAGCGGCTGGGACATGGGTGCGATCGAGCCCGAGGGCATGCCCGCGGTCCGGCTCGCCCCGCTCCTGCGCTTGCTTGAGCGCGACGCGCTGTCCGATGAGGACATGCTGGACGTCGAGCGTGCGAGCCTGCTCTCGAGCGCGGCGCCGAACCCGTCCCTCGAGATCCTGCTGCACGCGTTCCTGCCCGCGCGCGTCGTCGACCACACCCACGCGAACGCGGTGCTCGCGCTCGCCGATCAGCCGGACCCGGGCCAAATCTTGAGCGCGGTCTACGGGAAGCGCGTCGCCCTCGTGCCCTATGCCAAGCCGGGCTTCGCCCTCGCGAAGCGCGCGGCCAAGACTTATGCGGCCCATCCCGGCGTCGAGGGGCTGGTGCTCGACAAGCACGGGATCTTCACCTTCGGCGCCACGGCGCAGGACTCCTACGCGCGCATGATCGAATTCGTGAGCCTCGCCGAGCGCCATATCGCGGCGGCACCAAGCGCCAAACGCGCGCGCATAGCACTTCCCAAGACGCTTCCGCGCGCGGCCGAGATCGCGCCCATTTTGCGCGGACTCGCGGCCGCGCCGGGTCCCGGCGGCGTGCCGCGGCATTTCGTCATGAGTTTCCGCGGCGGCCGCGAGGTTCTCGATTACGTCGACGGCGCCGAGCTCGCGCGTTACGGAAGCGAGGGGGTCGCAACTCCCGATCACGCGATCCGCGTGAAGCCGAAGCCGCTCATCCTGCCCGCACCGGATGCGGCCGAGCTCGAGCGCTTCAAGCGCGACGCCGCCGCCGCGTTCGACGCGTTTCGCGCGGCGTACCGCGCCTATTTCGCGCGTCATGCGGCCTCGGCCGTGCCGGCACCCCAAGCGGACGATTCGAGCCCGCGCGCGATTCTGGTGCCGGGCGTGGGACTTTTCGCGCTCGGTCCGACGGCGCGCGACGCGCGTATCGCCGCCGACATCGCGGAAGCGGGCATCGAAGTCGTGCGCGACGCCGAGCGCATCGGCCGCTTCACGAGCATCGGCGAGCGCGAGACGTTCGAGATGGAATATTGGGCGCGCGAGCGCGCGAAGCTCGGCCCGCGCGCACCGAAGCCGCTCGAGGGCCGCATCGCGATCGTCACGGGTGGAGCGAGCGGCATCGGTGCCGCGACATGCGCGGCGTTCGCGGCGGAGGGAGCCGCGGTTGCCGTGCTCGATCTCGATCTCGCGGCGGCGGAGACGGTCGCCTCTTCCGTCGGCGGCTTGGCCCTCGCTTGCGACGTGACGGACGCGGCGCAAATCGATGCCGCCTTCGCGCGCGTGGTCGAGGAATGGGGCGGGCTCGACATTCTGGTCTCGAATGCGGGGGCGGCCTGGCAAGGGCGCATCGGCGAAGTAAGCGACGAAATCCTGCGCAAGAGCTTCGAGCTCAATTTCTGGGCGCACCAGAACGCGGCGCGGCGCGCGGTCGCGATCATGGGCGCGCAGGAGCTGGGCGGCGTGCTTTTGTTCAACGCATCGAAGCAGGCGGTCAATCCGGGGCCCGATTTCGGACCTTACGGTCTCCCCAAGGCCGCGACCCTGGCGCTCATGCGCCAATACGCGGTCGATTACGGCAAGGACGGCATCCGCGCAAACGCGGTCAATGCGGACCGCATCCGCTCGGGGCTCCTGACCGACGCGATGATCGCCACGCGCGCCAAGGCGCGCGGGTTGAGCGAGCGCGACTATATGGGCGGCAACCTGCTCGGCCGCGAGGTCACGGCCGAGGACGTGGCGCAATGCTTCCTGGCCCTCGCGCGCGCCGAAAAGACGACGGGCGCCGTCCTCACCTGCGACGGCGGCAATATCGCGGCGGCGTTGCGCTGACGCCCCGGAACTCTGCGCTCCCGGGCCATCCCAGCGCCATTCCCAGTGCCATTCCCATCGACCCGTGTCGGGCCTAGAATGCGGCCTGACAAAAGATAAGAGCTGGCCGGGATTGCGCCCGCGCGGGCTCACCCTTGAGGGAGGACTCCAATGGAAAAGTCGAGACGCGACTTCGTGAAGCTCGGCGCCGGGATCGCGGTCGCGAGCACGCTCCTGCCGCTCGCGCGCGCCGAAGCCATCGCGGCGACCGAGGTTCCCAACAACGCCGCCGGCAAGACCCGGCTCGTGACCTACAATGCAGGCCAGGGTGTGCGCGTCGGCGTCGTCAAGGCGAGCGGGCGCATCGTCGACCTCGCCGCCGCCGCCAAGGCGCAGCGCGTGCGCCTCGCGGCCGAAGCGCGCAGCATGGTCGCGCTCATCGCGGCGGGGCCGCGCGCCCTCGACCTCGCGCGCCGGGTGGCCGAGAAGGCGCCCGACGACGGGCCCGCGCTCGGCAGCGTGCGTCTCCTGCCGCCGATCCCCAATCCGATGCGCAACGTCTACGCCGTGGGCTGGAACTACCTCGCCCACATCGAGGAGACCCAGGGCATGCATGGCGGCGCGCCCGTGAAGCCGCCCGAGCATCCGGTCTTCTTCTCGAAGGCGGTGCACGTGATCAACGGCCCGTACGATCCGATCCCGTTCGACCCCGAGGTCTCGACCCAGATCGACTGGGAGGGCGAGCTCGCGGTCGTGATCGGCAAGCGCGGCAAGAACGTCGCCGAGAAGGACGCGATGAATCACGTGTTCGGCTACATGGTGATCAACGACACCACCGCGCGCGACCTCCAGCTCCACAAGCATGGCGGCCAGTGGTTCAAGGGCAAGAGCCTCGACGGCCACGGTCCGATCGGCCCCTGGATCGTGCCCGCGAGCGAGCTCGGCTATGGCGGGCTCCATCTCACGACGCGCGTCAACGGCATCGTGAAGCAGGACGCGAGCACGGATCAGATGTACTTCAAGGTGCCGCGCATCATCGCCGAGCTCACCCAGGGCCTGACCCTCGAGCCGGGCGACATCATCGCGACCGGAACGCCGCCCGGCATCGGCGCCGCGCGCAACCCGCCGGAATTCATGAAACCCGGCGACGTGATGGAGACCGAGATCGCCGAGATCGGCGTGCTGCGGAATACCATCACCCAGGTCCAGCACATGGCGATGAAGGGCTGAGCGCGGTCGCGGGAGGGATCGCTAATATTTCGATCGGCTGATTTAAGCGCTCGGGGCGAGCGTTAGCGGCGCCGGCCGCGGTAGGCGTGCCGTCGCTCGCGTCGTTTGCGCGATTTGACCGAGCGATGCCAGAATCCGAGCGCAAAGCCGAAGATCGCGGCGGCGACGAGAATGGCGGGAAGAATCAGATATTCCATCGCAGCCCGTTCGATCTTGTGACGGTTTATGCCAAATTCCGCGTCAGTTTTTCGATCCTGGAGGGGCGATTTGCGTTACTTGCGGCGGGCCCGGTGTAGCGGCTAAATATAGCAGGACGGCGTGTCGCACGCGCTCGATTCTTGGCCCCGCATAGATCTTGGCCTGGAATGGACACCCTGGGCGCCAGACCTTCCCGAAGGAGACCATAGGCATGGCAGACACGGTCATAATCCAAAACTTGGGCGGGGGCCGCGCGCTCTATCGTCCGCTCAATCCGTTCGCTGCGGGCGTCAGCGCATTCGACATCGTCTGGATGACGGCTTTGATTTTGACGACGATCGGCGTGTTTTACGCGCTCGGTTACAAGTTCCGCTCCTATCTCGGACATCGGCGTCGAGAATAGCCGGTCCCGCGGGCTCGGGGCCAGCCCTCGGAGCGCGGCGTTAGGCGCCCGCGCGCGCGAGGCGTTGCGCCCGGCTCACCAGGAACCAGGTCGCGAGCCGCGACAGCCAATGGCTGAGCCGCCCTTGGGGATTGAGCCCGACCGCCTTCATGGTCATGGCGACGCCGCGCTCGACGTGCCCGGGCCGGTAGAGCCGGTACACGCGCCGCACATAGGCCGCGTTGTGGCGCTTGCGGTCGTACGGGCCCTCGGCGCGGTGATTGGCCGCGTAATAGGCGAAGGCGAGCTCGTCGTCCTCGGTCTCGAAGAAACGTCCGAAGGCCACGAAAAGTCGGCGCACGGGCCCGATGCGGTCGCGCTCGATGTAGTCCTGAAGATGGGTATAGAAGAGCTTGTAGTGGCGCAGCTCGTCGGCCGCGATGTGCTTGCAGATCTCGCTGAGCACCGGCTCGTCGGACGCGGCACCGAGGGCCGTGTAATAGGAGCTGGTGCCGACCTCGACCACGCAGCGCGAGATGAGCTCGCCCGCGCGCGTACCGCGCACCGAGCGCGCCGCCTCGGTCGGAAGCCTGATCCTGTCGGCGAAGACGGCGAAGGCGGTCTCGAAGTCGAACGCCGGGTCGGCGAGGCGCGCCCAACGGGCGAGCGCCCGGCCGTGCTGCACCTCTTCCTCGGCCCACACCCAGACCGCGTCCTTGAAGGACGGGTCGTCGCGAAACACGCTCTCGAGATAGCGCGCGTATTCGTAGCCGTTATGCTCGACCAGGCTCGCCGCCTTGACGATCTTGACGAGCTCCGGGTCGACCTTGGCGGGGTCGAAGTTCTGCCAGGGGATGTCGTCGAGCGTCCAGTGCGCCATGTCAGCCTCACAGGGCTCCGGTAGCTTGACCTTGGGGATTATATCGCCCGCCCGGGCCCCTGTGACAAGGGGCCGGAGCGGCGCGCGCGACGCGTCCGGTCGGGCGGCTTGGGCTCGGCGCGAAGCGAGCTTAGGCCGCGGCCTTGAGCTTCGCCTCGGCGACGGCGATCCGGGCCTCGATTCGACGCTTGGCCGGCGCCTCTTTGGCATCCGCCCAGTCGTCCCGCAAGTCCTTGATCTGAGCCTCTATTTTGACCCGGTCGAGGTCGGCGACCGGCATCGCCTCGTCGGCCAGCACGGTGAGTCGCTCGGGCGTCACCTCGGCATAGCCCCCGGCGACGAAGAGCCGAGCGGTCGGCCCCCGCTCGCGCGACGCGTAGACCTCGAGAATCCCCGGCCGGAGGGTCGCGAGCAGCGGCGCGTGGCGCGGCAGGGCGCCGAAATTGCCCTCCGCGCCCGGCACCACCACCATCTCGACCGGCTCGGAGATCAAGAGCCGCTCGGGGCTGACGAGCTCGAATTGAAGCGTCTCGGCCATGGCGCGTCCCTCAGGCCGCCTCGGCGGCGAGCTTCTTCGCCTTCTCGACCGCCTCCTCGATGGTGCTCACCATGTAGAAGGCGCTCTCGGGCAGCTCGTCGTACTTCCCGTCGACGATGCCCTTGAAGCCCTTGATCGTGTCCTCGAGCTTCACGAACACGCCGGGCGTGCCGGTGAAGACCTCGGCGACGTGGAAGGGCTGGGAGAGGAAGCGCTGGATCTTGCGCGCGCGCGCGACCGTGAGCTTGTCCTGCTCCGAGAGCTCCTCCATGCCCAGGATCGCGATGATGTCCTGGAGCGACTTGTAGGTCTGGAGCACGCGCTGCACCTCGCGCGCGACCTTGTAATGCTCCTCGCCGACGATGCGCGGATCGAGCACGCGCGAGGTCGAATCGAGCGGGTCGACCGCGGGATAGATGCCGAGCTCGGCGATCTGGCGCGAGAGCACGGTGGTCGCGTCCAGGTGCGCGAACGAGGTCGCGGGCGCCGG
>DATJLQ010000214.1:0-4225 GCA_035509415.1 Alphaproteobacteria bacterium | reverse complement strand
GGAGATGCTATGCCCACGTACGGACGGGCGCAGAGAGCCACCACGAGCGCAACCAACGCGAGCCAGATGACGGCGCGCATGGCGCGGCCCTCTACACCGAAACCTCCCTACTCACGGGAGGCCCCAGGAAATAGGATCGGGGCTGATTTCGGCTTGTGGCGAATGCGCCATAATACCGCGGGCGCTGGTTGGGGGACTAGGATTCGAACCTAGACTGGCGGAGTCAGAGTCCGCTGTCCTACCGTTAGACGATCCCCCACCAGAATCTGCGCGGTCTGCGCAAGGTCCGGGACGCCGGGCCGCATGATCTAAGGCCCTTGGCGCGAGATTTCCAGCGATTTTTGGCCCGGTCCGAGGTGCTGCGGTTGCCCGCAATCGAGGCCGGCGAACAGGGGCCTCGACCGTGCCCGGCGCGCGCCCGGCGATGCGCCGCGCCGCCGGCCGGAAGCGCGCGGGTGGCGCCCCTTTTCTCGCCCCTATAAGATAAGCGCTTGCCGTCTGGGCCGGCCCGCGTGCCGAGCGGCCAGGCACCGGTCGAAAGGCGAAGCGCGCATCATGGGCAGCACGGGCGGTCTCGAGCGGGAAGGCGGCAGCGGGCCCGCGCGGCGCGGGCGCAACCGGCGCAGGCAGCGCCGCCGCGGCGCGCACGCGGCGCAGGACGAGCCCGTCTATTCCGCTCTCGACCTCGGCACCAACAATTGCCGCTTGCTCATCGCGCGGAGCACTCCCGACGGCTTCAAGGTGATCGACGCCTTCTCGCGCATCGTGCGGCTCGGCGAGGGGCTCGGCCAGAGCGGGCTCGGCAGCGCCGTGCGCCTCACCGACGCCGCCGTCGAGCGCACCCTCGACGCGCTCAAGGTGTGCGCCGACAAGATCCGGCGCCGCGGCGTCACCCACAAGCGCAACGTCGCGACCGAGGCGTGCCGGCGCGCGGTCAATGGCGCGAGCTTCCTCGCGCGCGTCGCCGCCGAGACCGGCCTCGAGCTCGAGGTGATCTCGACCGACGAGGAGGCGCGCCTCGCCATGGCGGGTTGCGTGTCGCTGCTCGACCCGCGCGTCCCGAAGGCGTTGCTGTTCGACATCGGCGGCGGCTCGACCGAGCTCATCTGGCTCGAGGTGCCGCCCGCCGCGAGCACGCCGGCCGCGAACGCACCAAACGCGCGCGCGCCTTTGCCCGAGATGATCGCGTCGATCTCGCTGCCGCTCGGCGTCGTCAATCTCGCCGAGCGCTATGGCGGCCGCCATGTGTCGCCCGAGGCCTATCGCGCCATGGTCGAGGAGGTCGCGGCGGCGCTCGCGTCCTTCGACGGCGCCCACGGCATCGAGCGCCAAGTCGCGCGCGGCCAGGTGCAGATGCTCGGAACCTCGGGCACGGTCACGACGCTCGCGGGCGTGCATCTCGAGCTGCCGCGTTACGACCGCGCGCGCATCGACGGCGCCTTCCTCGATTTCCCCGCCATGTACGCGGCGCGCGACCGGCTTTGCGCCATGAGCTACGAGGCGCGCGTGGCCCATCCCTGCGTCGGTCCTGAGCGCGCCGATCTCGTGATCGCCGGCCTCGCGATCTTGGATGCGATCTGCCGCCTCTGGCCGGTCGGGCGTTTGCGCGTCGCCGACCGCGGGCTGCGCGAGGGAATCCTCATCGGGCTCATGCGCGGGGCGCCCGCGCACGCCGAGGCATGAGCCGCGCACCCGGTAGCCGCGGCAAGGGCGGACATGGCCCGAGCGGACGTGGCCCAAGCGGACATGGCCCGAGCGGACACGGCCCGAGCGGACATGGCCCAAGCGGACGTGGGACGAGCGGTCGGGGGCTCGCGGTGCGCGTCAAGGCCGCGGGCCGCACGCCGTCCCAACGCCGCTGGCTCGAGCGCCAGCTCAACGATCCCTACGTCGCCGAGGCGAAGCGGCGCGGCTATCGCTCGCGCGCGGCCTTCAAGCTCGCGGAGATGGACGACAAGCTCAGGCTTCTCAAGCCCGGTGCCTGCGTGGTCGATCTCGGTGCGGCACCCGGCGGCTGGACCCAGATCGCGGTCGAGCGCGTACGCGCCGACGCGACCGACGGCAAACGCGGCCGCGTGATCGCGCTCGACATCCTGCCCATGGATCCGATCCCGGGTGCGGAGACGCTCCAGATGGATTTCATGGACGATAGCGCGCCCGCGCGCTTGCGTGCCGCCCTCGCGGGCCCCGCCGATCTCGTCCTCACCGACATGGCGCCGCCCGCGACCGGCCACGCCGCGACCGACCATCTGCGGATCGTCGCCCTTGCCGAGGCGGCGGCGGAATTGGCGCTCGAGGTTTTGGCACCCGGCGGGGCGTTCGTCGCCAAGGTCTGGCAGGGTGGGACGGAGCGCGAGCTTCTCGAGCGCCTGAAACGCGGCTTCGCGAGCGTGCGTCACGTGAAGCCGCCGGCGAGCCGCAAGGAATCGGCCGAGCTCTATGTGGTGGCGACCGGCTTCAAGGGGCGCTGAGGCGACGGTTCGGCGTAGGGATGGGATCGCGTTTCCCAAATCGTCATTCCCGCTTTCGCGGGGGTGACGGACGGGACGAGTCAATTCCGCAAGCCCGCGCCCTAAATCAGCCGGTGCTCGATCAAATGCTCGGCGACGGTCTGGACCGAATGCTCGGTCAGATCCTTCGCGATCTCGCCATGAAGGAGGGCGCGCGCGTCGCGGCCGAGCGCGTGACGCAGCTCGCCCAACATGCGCGAAGGGGCGATCAGCACGAGGCGGTCGAAATCCTTCGCGCGCGCATGGGCCTCGAGCGCGTGGGAGAGCTCGTCGGCGAAATGGCGATGCTCGGCGCGCGCCCAATCGGCGCGCGGCTCGATCGCGAAGCGCCCGGCATTGGCGCTTTGGTGCCCGTGGCCCGGCCGCTCCGAGCCCATCTCGTGGACCGGCTCGAGCGGATGGTGGAAGCCCCGATCGAGCGCTGGCTCGAGCCCGGCGCCGCGCCCCTCGTCCTTGAGCACGCGCGCGCGCGTCGCGTCGGCGACCAGGATCCAGGTTCTTTTCGGCAGCATCGCATGTCTCCTTCCGGCGGGCGCAATCCGCGCCCCCCAACCCGCGCCCGAATTCGGGCGCGCGCGATTCGATCTCCATGAAAGCAGCTTCGCCGCCCACGCGCCTTGAGCCAGGTCAAGAACTAAGTATTTGAAAGGACGCGATCTTCGTCGCCGCCGCGGCGCGCGGTCGCAAGCGGCCCGGTTGCGCGTCGCGTGCCAGCGGAGTGACGCAGTTTGAAACTCCGGCCATGGTCCAAGTTCGCGTCATCACCGGGCTTGTCCCGGTGATCCACGTCTTTCCAGCGCTAAGGCGTGGATGGCCGGACCAAGTCCGGCCATGACCCATGGCCGGAGTTTCAAACTGAGGCACTACCTCGCACCCGCGCCGCGTGACCGTGGTGGCGATAATCAATATAATCCCCGGTCGCGAGACGAGGGAACGAGTATGATCGCTAGCAAGCTCGCCGCCAAGGCGCGAACGACCGTCCCGCGGCCGGTGCGCGCGGCACTCAAGCTCAAGCCCGGCGACGAGATCGCCTATGCGATCGAGAAGGGTCGGGTGGTCCTGACGAAGGCGGCCGGGCGCGCGGCCGACGATCCGTTCGCGCGTTTCGACGAATGGTCGTCCGACGCGGACGAGCGCGCCTACGCCAAGCTTTGAGGCCAGCGCGGGGCTGGCCCTCGCGCCCGTCACGCGGCCGTCGCGCCGATGTGCTAAAATAGGCCCATGATCTTCGCCCATCTCGGACGGATCATCGCAATCATCTGGCGCAACGGCGGGCGCTACTGGTCGCTCGGCTATTACCTCGCGACCATCGCCATCCTGCACAAGAGCGACGTCGCGCGCTTCATCGTGCGCGTCCATCCGCGCGGCGGCTGGCGCCTCGTGCATACGCTCTTCACCATGTCGCCGGTCTGGGCCGTGGTGCCGCTCACGATCCTTCTCGGCGTCGCCTTCTACCGCGAGATCCTGTCGCTCCAGCGCTCGATCCGGCCGCGCCTCGTGCTCGCGACCAGCCCGCGCGAGAAATGCCTGGTCGCCGCGCGCCACGAGCGGGACGGCTCGGGCGGCATGGCGAAGCTGTTGCGCCTCCAGGTGAGCAACCCCTCCTCGATCTCGATCAAGGGCTGCCGCGCCTATCTCCTCGAGGTGCAGCGGGTGAGCGAGGCGGGCCACGCGATCCCGCTCGATTACGGCGACAGCCTGCCGCTCAGCTGGTC
>DATJLQ010000213.1:0-8604 GCA_035509415.1 Alphaproteobacteria bacterium | reverse complement strand
CCACGGCCGCATTTCTACGCGACCGCGGGCAGGAACATGCTCGACAAGGTCGCGAACTTCGCGCGCGCCGCCGGCGGCTCGCTCTTCTTCTGGCTCATGGTGCCGGCGGTGCTGCTCACCCTCGCCTGCCGCGCGATCGAGTTGTGGGCGCTCTTGCGCACCGGCCGGCCGGGCGGCTTGCCGCTCGCACCCACGCTCTATCTCGCCGCGATCGCGGGCTACATCGTCATGATCACGGGGCCGGTCGCGGGTGTGGGCTACCGCATCGAACTCGAGCCCTTCCTCGCGATCTTGCTCGCGAGCGGCCTTTTGCGCTTATGGCGCCGCGGCGACGGCTCTACTTCGCGGGCGTGACCAGATTTTGCGGCTGAGCCGGCTGGGCCGGTGCCGCCGGCGTCACGGGCGTCACGGCCATGGGCTTCGACGTCGGCGGCGAAACCTGGCTGAAGACCGGCGTCACGACCGGGCCGGTCGCGACCATGGGCGCTTCGGCCGAGGCCGGCTCCATGCCCGGGACCCGATTGCCCTTGCTCGCCATGCATTGGGCGTAACGCATGTCGTAGCGCTGCTGCAGCTGGGCACCCGACACTTGCGCCGCCCCGAGACCCGTGGCGCTGCCGACCAGGAGCCCGGCACCGGCACCCGCGGCGGCACCGAGCACGGGATTGCCCGCGGCGGCGCCGAGGCCCGCACCGGCACCGGCACCCACCAGCGTCCCGATGAGCGCGCTCGAGACGGCGCTGTTGGCCGCCGCGGTCGAGGGCGAGCCATTGCCGATCGATTGCCGCGCGAAGGCTTGGCACGCCGCATCGTCCTGCTGGAAGGCGTTGAAGTCCTTGCCCTTGCCGGGCCAGGCCATGATTTCGGGTCCCGTGGGCGGCGGCACGGCGCAGGCGCTGAGTGCCAGGGCTCCGGCCAAAGCCGCCATCGGCATGATGAGGCGCATATCGATCACCCTTGGATTCGATCAGCCTTAAACGAAAGTTTGGGCGCGAGCACGCGGCTCGGGGCCCATTCCTTCTTGATACGATCACCCGGACGCGGCCTTGCGCCAGGGAGCTGTCCCATCCGCGCGGGCGCATCCGCGATCCTTACGGAATCCTGACTCTCATTTCGGCCGCAAGGCCATGGCGATTCACTCGTATTTCGCTAAGATTCTATATAATCGTTGCAGAGGCTCATGCCCGACCTCGCGCCCGTTCCGGCTCCGCCTCGAACCCGTCCGCGCGCGGCATGACCGGCGCGCCGCGGCCCCCGCGCGCAGAATCGAAATTCGCGCTTGCGACCCTCGCCTGTCTTGCGATCGGCGCCTATTACCTGTGGCTGCTCGGGCGCTACGACGACCTCGTCCTCAGCGACTACATCTGGTGGATGGCCGAGGCGATGCGTATCGACGATATCCTGCTGCGCCACGGTTGCGCGACCGCGTTCGTGATCAAACCCTACCCGGTGCCCAATTCCTTCATCCAGGCGCTGCTCGCGCTCTTCAACGTCGCGGGCGGCTGGCGCTTCGCGACCAGCGCCGTGCTGGCGCTCTACGTCGTCGCGTTCGTCGCGGCGGCGCGCGAGCTCGCGCGCGCATCGGACGCGAGCCGCGGCCCGATGATGCTCATCGCCTTCATCGCCCTCGGCACCGGCACCACCTTCTGGGGCGGCGACCTCAACTTCGATTTCGCGCTCGCGATCTCCATGCTCGCGGTCGCGGACGTGCTGCGCGGCCGGACCGCGCCGCGCCGCGTCGCCGCGATCACGACTCTCGCCTTCTTCGTGCACGCGATCGGATTCTTCTTCGTCGGCGGCCTCTACGGCCTCTGGGCGCTCTACCGCCGGGCCTACCGCGAGCTGGTCGCATTCGTGCCCAGCACGCTGCTTTCGCTCTGGTACCTTTGGGGGCGCTTCGTCGAATACGCCGACCGCGAGGCGTTCGCGCAAGGCTCGATCAATCCGCCCTGGCTCTCGCCGCACTTTTTGGCGTTCAAGCTCAACACGATCATGAAGACGAGCGGCTTCATGAATTTCTTCGTCGACACCGACGCGGGCCCGATCTACGTCATGGCGCGCGAGTTCGGCTACGCGATCGTCGCCCTCGGCGTGGTGCTCTCGGCCGTATGGGCCGTCTTGGTCGCGAGCGGCTGGGCGCCGCAGGGTTGGCGCGCGCTTGCGGCGGTCGCGGCGCGGCGCGCCGAGCCGCGGCAGTTCGCGCTCGCCTACGCCTCGCTTTGGGCGATCGTGGCGTTGCTCATCCCGCCCCACATGCTGGGCGTGGTCGAGTTCGCGTTCCGCATGCTCGCGATCGCCATGGTGGTGGCTCTTCTGCTGATCGCGACCGGCCCGGTGCGGCGCGCGGCCCTCGCCCTCGTCGCCGTGTTCTTCGTGGCGCTCAACGTGGCCTTCATGTCGAACCTGGGCGACGTGCGCGACTATACGCCCGCGCCGCAGCCGCGGGTGCTCGGGCGCGCTATCGACCGCGTGGTGACCCTGTTCTCGCGCGTCGGGCTCGACAGCACGGGCATCCCCTTCGCGAAAGTCCTCGACGACGACGCGTGCGGCCCGACCACCGGCCGCTTCACGGGCATCATCCTGCCGGCTCGGTAAGCGCGACGAGGGCCGCGCGCAAGCGCTCCGGATCGCCGCCCGCGAGCGAACGCTCGAGCGCCTTGTGCGTGCGGCGCCAGACCGGCAGCGCCGCCGCGAGCAACGCAGCACCCCGCCGCGTGAGCACGAGCCGGCGCCCGCGCCGGTCCTTGGCATCGACCGCGACCTCGATCAGGCCGCGCCGCTCGAGCGGCTTCAGGTTCGCGGTCAGGGTGGTGCGGTCGAGCGCGAGCAAATCCGCGACGTCGCCGATGCCCGGCGGGTCGGGCCGGTTGAGCGACATCAAGAGCGAAAATTGTCCGTTGGTGAGGCCGAGCGGCCTGAGCGCGTCGTCGAAGCGGCGCGCCGCCGCGCGCGCCGCGCGCTGGAGGTGGAGGCACAGGCACGCGTCGCGCACCTCGAGCGTGGCCCGGAAGGGAACCGAAGATCGGTTTGACACGGGCCGATAATATTGATATCAACCTATTTGTCAAGCGGAGGCCGGCATGCCGACGGTGACGTTCACGAATGCCCTCCGGCGCTTCACGCCGGCGCCGACCTGCGCGGTGGCGGGGACGACGGTCGCGGAAGCGCTCGGCGCGGTGTTCGAGACGCATCCGATGCTGCGCGGCTACGTGCTCGACGACCAGGGCGCTTTGCGGCGCCACGTCAACCTGTTCGTCAACGGCTGGCCGGTCAAGGATCGCCGCACGCTCGGCGATGCGGTCGCGCCCAAGGACGAGATTTACGTGTTCCAGGCGCTTTCGGGCGGCTGAGGCGCCACGGGTGCCGGCAAATCGGGGAGGCTGGGAATGTCGGATCGGCTTCATGTCGGCACGCGCAAGGGCCTGTTCGAGGTCGCGCGGCGCAATGCGGGCTGGGAAGTGGTCGCGACCCATTTTTTGGGCGAGCCCGTCTCGGCGCTTCTCGAGGACGGTGGCGCGCTCCTGGCGGCGCTCGATCTCGGCCATTTCGGCACCAAGCTGTGGCGCCGCGACGGTGCCGGCGACTGGCGCGAGCTTCCCGCCCCGGTCTTTCCCGCGAAGCCCGACGACGCGGCGGACGATCCTCATCCCTGGTCGCTCATCAAGATTTGGGCGCTCGAGCCGGGCGGCGTCGCGGGGCGGCTCTGGGCCGGCACCATGCCGGGCGGCCTGTTCCGCTCGGACGATGGCGGGGCGAGCTGGTCGCTGGTCGAAGCGCTTTGGCACATGCCCGAGCGGAAGCAATGGATGAGTGTCGCCGGCGGCGAGGCGCCCGGCATCCACAGCGTGCTGGTCGACCCGCGCGATCCCGCGGACGTGCGCATCGGCGTCTCGACCGCGGGCGTCTGGGCGACGCAGGACTCGGGGAAGTCGTGGCGCATCATCAATCGCGGCATGCGCAACGACTACATGCCGCCCGAGCGCCAGGGCGACCCGATGGTCCAGGACGTGCACCGGCTCGCGCGCTGCGCCGGCCGGCCCGAGATCATGTGGTGCCAGCACCATAACGGCGTGTTCCGCTCCGAGGACGGCGGCGAGAATTGGCACGAGATCACCGCGATCCGCCCGTCCAATTTCGGCTACGCCGTGGTCGCCCATCCGCGCGATCCCGGGAGCGCATGGTTCGTGCCCGCGATCAAGGACGAGCGGCGCGTCCCGGTCGACGGCAAGCTCGCGGTCGCGCGCACGCGGGACGGCGGCCGAAGCTTCGAGGTGCTGACCAAGGGCCTGCCCCAGCGCCACGCCTACGACCTGGTCTGGCGCCACGGGCTCGCGATCGACGCGAGCGGCGAGCGCCTCGCCTTCGGCTCGACCAGCGGCGGGCTCTGGGTGTCGGAAGACGGCGGCGAATCCTGGTCCATGCCCGAGGCGCGCCTGCCGCCGATCGCGACGCTGCGCTTCGCATCCGAGTGAAGCGGGCCGGGCGAGCGGGCCGGGCGAGCGGGCCGCTTAGTCCGCGCGTCGAAGCGAAGATTCGAGAGAGGAGTCGAGGATGACTCTCCAGCCCTATCTTTTTTTCGAGGGAAGCTGCGAGGAGGCGCTTGCGTTCTACCGCGCGGCCCTCGGCGCCGAGCTCGACATGCTGATGCGCTTCAAGGATGCGCCCGACCCGGCGGCGCGTGCCGCCGGCAATCCCGAGAAGGTGATGCACGCCCAGTTCCGCGTTGGCGATACGGTGATCATGGCGTCGGACGGGCGCGCGAGCGGCGCACCTTCGTTCCAGGGCTTCGCGCTCGCCCTCAGCGTGGCGGACGAGGCCGAGGCGACCCGCCTCTTCAACGCGCTCGCCGAAGGCGGCCAGGTGCGCATGCCCCTGGCCAAGACCTTCTTCGCCAAGATCTTCGGCATGGTGGCCGACCGGTTCGGAATCGTCTGGATGGTGCTGGCCCCGGCGCGCGCACCGGGCGGCTAGCCCGCGCTGTGGCGCGTCCGGTCGAGGCGCCACAGCACGATATAGCGGCCGATCGCCTGCTCGCTCACCGGCGTCCCGAGAGAGGCGAGCGTTTCGAGATACGCGGCGGCGGGCTTGAGCTCTCCCTGCCCGACGCGCCCATAGACCGCCCAGAGACCATGACCGCGCGCGAGCTCGGCCGCGCGTGCGCGCTCCCAGACGAAGGTAAGGCCGCGCCGATCGAGCCCGCTCCCGGCGGCGAAGGCCGAGAGCACGTAATAGGACGAATAATTGTCGAGCAGCACCACGTCGCCCGGGCGAGCTTCCTTGGCGAGCATCGCCGCGGCCAAGTCCCAGCGCGGCTTGGTCTCGGCGCGGTAATAGGGGGTAAGGTTGATCGCGAGGGCGAGCGCGAGCGCAGCGCTCGCGGCGCCGAAGCGGGCGTGCTGAAGGCGGCCGAGCCCGATCCCCGCGAGGATGAAGTACGGTCCCATGCACCAGGCGTAATAGCGCGGCACCAGGATCGGCATGGCGCCGGAATGGAGCAGGCCTAGGCCAAGGGCGGCGGCACCGAGCGGCACCACCAGGGCGGACGCTGCCAGCGTCGCGAGCAACGCGCGCTCGCGCCTGAGCTGCCACGCGCCCATGACGGCCGCCGCCGCGACTAGAATGCCAAGCCCGGGCACCGCCGCCGGCGCCACGTCGAGGGTGATGAAGGCCGAGGCGCGCAGCAAATAGACCGGCCCCAGGATCGCCCACGAGATCGTCCGCGCGTCGTCCGCTTCCCAATTCGAGCCGTGCATAAGATCGGGCTTGGCGTAGGCGAGGATCGCGATCAGGCCGGGAAGCCAGGTGACGACGATGAGGCCCTGGACCAGCGCCCAGCGGCGGAGGAACGCGCCTCGCGCCTCCCCCGCGTCGCGCGCGATCGCGAGGGCACCGAGGTTCGAGGCGACGAGCCAGAACAGCGCCACGCTCAGCACGTTGAGCGCCGCCGCGGTGCCGAGAGCGTAGGCGAGCCAGGCGCCGCGCGGACACGCGCCGTCGCGCCAACGTACTCCCGCGGTCGCCGGCGCGCGCGCGAGCGCCGCGAGACCCGCGAGGGCGGCGAGGATCAGGCACGCGACCAGCTCGTAGGAGCGCGCCTCCTGCCCGAGCTGCACGTCGAAGGGTGCCAGCGCCATCAGGAGCCCGGCGGCGAGACCGCTCCGCAAACCCGCGACGCGCGCGCCGATCGCCGCGGTTAGCCCGGCCGCGAGCGCGCCGAAGACCGCCGACGGCAAGCGCAGCAGTCCTTGCGACGTGCCCCAATGGGCGACCAGCCACAGAAGTAGGAAATAGGCGGGATCGTGCTTTCGGCGCAACGAGTCGCCGACGAGATCCGCGACCGGCATGGTCGCGCGGCGCAGGCTCGTGACCTCGTCGAGCCACAACGGCTTGTCGCCCAGGCCGTGAAGCCGCACCAGGAGCGCTGCCAGCGCCACCGCCGCCGCGAGCCAAACTTCCGGTGCCACGCGGGGCACGTGGAGAGGACGCGTCGAGAGAATCGGCATCGCGCACCATGCACGGGCTCGTTCGACGTCGAACAAGCCGCTCTCCGCTCCAGCCCGGAAGAGCTTATCCCCGACGTGCACGCGCTGGAAAGCGCGAGGGATCGCACGCGCGATGAACTTTAAGTGAGGTCGCTTACCGATTCATGATCGAGGACGTGCATTCGGTGTCGTGCATTCGACGCCCGGCACCAAGAGCGAACGGGCGCGTCGGCCGGCCGATCCTCGACCCCCATATCCTCGGCCCCCATATCCTCGGCCCCCATATCCTCAGCCCCCGTGGGCGAAGCCGGGGTAAAGCGACATGCCGCCATCGACGAAGAGCGTGGTGCCCACGACGTAATCGGATTCATCGGACGCGAGCCACACGGCGGCGCGCGCCACGTCCTCGGGCTCGCCGATGCGGCCATAGGGAACGAGCGCCATGAGCTGCCGATACGCATCCTCCGTCTCCCAGGCCGCGCGGTTGATCGGCGTGCGGATGGCGCCGGGCGCGATCGCGTTGATCCGGATGCCGCGTGGCGCGAATTCCTGCGCCAGCGATTCCATCATCATCCGGATGCCGCCCTTGGAGGCCGCGTAGTTGACGTGGCCCGCCCAGGGAATCTCCTGGTGCACCGAGCTCATGCATACGATCTTGCCTGCGGCGCGCGACACCTCGCGCACCACGCCGCGGCGCAGGAACTCGCGGATCGCCGCACGCGCGCACAGGAACTGGCCGGTCAGGTTGACGGCCAGCACCTTGTTCCAACGATCGAGCGTCATCGTCTCCGCCGGCGCGTCGCGCTGCAGGCCGGCATTGTTGATGAGGATGTCGAGCGTGCCGAAGTCGCCGATCGCGCGCTCGAACGCCGCCTCGACCTCGACTTCGGACGAAACGTCGCCCCGGTAGGCCGCGGCGCGCACGCCGAGGGCGCGAATCTCGTCGGCGACATCGGCCGCGTCGTCCGCGACGTCGAGCAGGGCCACGTCGGCGCCCGCGCGGCCCAAGGCGAGCGCCACCGCGCGGCCGATGCCCGACGCGGCGCCGGTCACGAGCGCCTTCTGGCGCGCGAGCGGCTTCGACGCGGATGCCGCGCGCGCCGCCGCCAATTCGGCAATGTCCGCCATCCGGGCTCCTCGAGCGCGATCGACGCGGGGACGTCTATTTTCAGCTAAGCACGCGCGCGCCGAGGTTCAAGCGAAGGGCTTGGCGCTCGAGCAAAGGGCGCGGCATGAGGCGACGCGGCTTCGCCGATATCAAGGCGCGGTCCGTGCAGAAACCGGCAGGGGAAATGGAGCGGGTGAAGGGCGCGCGGGCCGAAGGCCATCGCGGTGCCCTCGTCGTAAGCTAGGGGGGGGCTAATCCTAGATCCTTGATATCGTTGGGTTCGTAAAATTTTCCAGACGTTCCGGTTTCCTAGGGGTTCGCGGCAATTCGCGGATGTTCGCGGGAATTCGAAGCGCGCGTGCCAAATCGTGCCAAACGGAACCGTAGCCGTTTCGCCAGGACGCATTCGGCGCGACTGGCCGATCGCCTATCACCGGCCGGATTATCGTCCATTCCACTCCGTCGTGCCGGCCTGGATGGCGTATTCGATTAGGGTGGCGGCGTGAGTGGCAGCCGTCGCTTCCGGCATATCTCTGCCTTCCGTTTCCGCGTAACGAGCGCCGAGCGAATCGGATGCGCCGGTCAATCTAGAGACTACCGGGTTGCGCCTCGTCGAGGCTCGTGCCATCGTTATACCGTTGAGTATGAACCAGAATTTCCCGGCCCGGGACAACGAGATCGAGGCGGTCGGCACGCCAAGTGCGGCGCCGCGCGCCGCCCTGTCGATCTCGTATCGTCGCGCGCTCTTTCGACCGGCCAATCCACCGTTTCATGGCGTGGACATGTAGCCGGCACAGTTCCGGAGGTAAGGCCGTGACGGATCGCAAATCGACCGGGATCGAGTTAACCGTCAACGGCACGACGGGACGCTGCGCCGCCGACGCTGCCACGCCGCTCCTGTACGTGCTGCGGAACGACTTGCGCCTGAACGGCCCCAAATACGGGTGCGGCCTCGGCGAATGCGGCGCCTGCCTCGTCCTGATCGACGGCAAGGCGGCGCGCAGCTGCGTCCTG
>DATJLQ010000212.1:0-37011 GCA_035509415.1 Alphaproteobacteria bacterium | reverse complement strand
CGTCACGCCGCCTTGGTCGCGACGCCCTGGGTCTTGAACAGTTCGGCGAGCTCGCCCGTCTGCGCCATCTCGCGCACGATGTCGCAGCCGCCGATGAACTCGCCCTTGACGTAGAGCTGCGGGATGGTGGGCCAGTTCGAGAAATCCTTGATGCCCTGGCGGATCTCGGCGTCCGAGAGCACGTCGACGCCCTTGAACTTGACCCCCATCTGGGTCAGCACCTGCACCACCGCGGCGGAGAAGCCGCATTGCGGGAACACCGGCGTGCCCTTCATGAACAGCACCACGTCGTTCTCGCCGATCTCGCGCTCGATGCGCTGGCTGGTGGACATCTCGGCCATGGGTCGGATCCTTTCGAATTGATCGGTCGGTTCAGTCGGTCGGTTAGGTTGGTCGGTCGGTTCGGTTCGCTCGGTCTAATCGGTCGGTTCGTTCAGTCGGCGGGGGCGACGGTCTGGAGGGCGAGCGCGTGAAGCTCGTTCCCCATGCGGCCACGCAACGCCTGGAACACCATCTGATGCTGCTGCACGCGGGTCTTGCCCTTGAAGGCGGCGGAGACGACGTGGGCCGCGTAATGGTCGCCGTCGTCGGCGAGATTCTCGATGCTCACCTTGGCGTCGGGCAGCGCCTCGAGGATGAGGCGCTTGATCTCGGCAGCCGGCATCGCCATTCCAAACGCTCCTCGGAACCCCCAAAAGCTCGCAACCCCGCCCGCTCAAGCCTCGGCCGCCATATAGGCGGGAAGCCAGGATTCATGGGCCTTTTCGAGCTCGCCCAGGGATATAGAGCCGGCGCCCTTGAGTGTCAAATCCTTGCCGCCCGTGCGGCCCAAAAGCGTGGCCTCGACGGAAGCCGCGCGCGCGGCCGAAAGAAGCCGCTCGGGCTCGGACGTGGTCGCGAGATAGCGCCCCTGATCCTCGCCGAAGAGCCAGGCATGGAGAGGAGGGATGCCGGCGGGCGGCGCGACCGCGGCGCCCATTTTCCCCGCGAGCGCCATCTCGGCCAGCGCCACATAGAGCCCGCCGTCGGAGAGATCGTGGCACGCGCTCACGATCCCATCGAGAATCGCGCCGCGCACGAAGTCGCCGTTCCGGCGTTCGGCCGCGAGATCGACCGGCGGCGGAGCGCCTTCCTCGCGGCCCAGAATCTCGCGGAGATAGATCGAGGCGCCGAGCCAGCCCGCGGTTCGGCCGATCAGGATCACGGCATCGCCCGGGCGCGCGAAGCCGATACGCACCGCGCGCGCGTAATCCTCGATGAGGCCCAAGCCGCCGATGGTGGGCGTGGGCAGGATCGCCTGGCCGTTGGTTTCGTTGTAAAGCGAGACGTTGCCCGAGACGACCGGGAAGTCGAGGGCGAGGCACGCCTCGGCCATGCCCTCGATCGCGCCCGCAAACTGGCCCATGACCTCGGGCCGCTCGGGATTGCCGAAATTCATATTGTCGGTGACGGCCAAGGGTGTCGCACCAGTCGCCGTGATATTGCGCCAGGCCTCGGCCACGGCTTGGGCGCCGCCGCGCGCGGGATCGGCCACGCAATAACGCGGCGTGCAGTCCGACGTGAGGGCGAGCGCCTTCCTGGTCTCGTGTACGCGCACGAGGGCCGCGTCGCCGCCGGGCCGGATCACCGTATCGGTCATCACCATGTGATCGTACTGGGTCCAGATCCAGCGCTTGCTGCAGAGGTCGGGCGAGGCGAGAATCTTCAAGAGCGCCGCGCGCGAATCCGCGGGCGCCGGGACGTCCGCGGGCGCGAGCTCGGGCCGCGGCTTCGGCTTGACGTAGGGCCGGGTATAAAGAGGGGCGCGGTTCACGAGGGGGGCCAAAGGAATGTCGCATTGGACGGCGCCGCTCATCTTGAGCACGAGGCGGCCCGTGTCGGTCAAGCGCCCGATGATCGCGAAATCGAGCTCCCATTTCTCGAACACGTGCCGCGCGAGATCCTCGCGCCCCGGCTTCAAGACCATGAGCATGCGCTCCTGGCTCTCCGAGAGCATGATCTCGTAGGCGCTCATGCCGGTCTCGCGCAGCGGCACGCGGTCGAGCTCGAGCTCGATGCCGGTGCCGCCCTTGGACGCCATCTCGACCGAGGACGAGGTAAGTCCGGCCGCCCCCATGTCCTGGATCGCCTCGATCGCGTCGGTCGCCATGAGCTCGAGGCAGGCCTCGATCAGGAGCTTTTCGGTGAAGGGATCGCCCACTTGGACGGTCGGGCGCTTTTCCTCCGAGCGCTCGTCGAACTCGGCCGACGCCATGGTCGCGCCATGGATGCCGTCGCGCCCGGTCTTGGAGCCGACATAGACGATCGAATGCCCGACGCCCGCCGCGGCGGAATAGAAGATGCGGTCCGCGCGCGCGAGACCCACGGTCATGGCATTGACCAGGATGTTGCCGTTATAGGCCGAATGAAAATTGCATTCCCCGCCCACGGTCGGGATGCCGACGCAATTGCCGTAGCCGCCGATGCCCGCGACGACGCCGGCCACGAGGTGCCGCGTCTTCGGATGATCGGGGCTGCCGAAACGGAGCGCGTTCAGGTTCGCGATGGGCCGCGCCCCCATCGTGAAGACGTCGCGCAGGATGCCGCCGACCCCGGTCGCAGCCCCTTGATAGGGTTCGATGAAGGACGGGTGGTTGTGGCTCTCCATCTTGAAGATGGCGGCCATGCCGTCGCCGATGTCGACCACGCCGGCATTCTCCCCCGGCCCGCAGATGACGCGCGGCCCCGCGGTCGGCAGCTTCTTGAGCCAGACCTTGGACGATTTGTAGGAGCAGTGCTCGCTCCACATGACCGAGAAAATGCCGAGCTCGGTCAGGTTCGGCGCGCGCCCGAGGGATTCGAGTACGATCTTGTATTCGTCCGGCGCGAGTCCGTGCTGGGCGACGATCTCGGGCGTGATGTCGGACGAATTGCGCCCATGTGGCGCCGCCGCTTCAGCGCTCACGTGCGCGCCTCGGCGCCATGGCGCTCATGAGGGCGGCTCGATATCGCGGCGCTCACGAGAGCGCCTCGACAAGAGAGTCGAACATCGCCTGGCCGTCGATGCCGCCGAGGGCGGCATCGGCCAGGCGCTCGGGATGGGGCATGAGGCCGAGCACGGTCTTGGTCTCGTTGAAGATGCCGGCGATGTTGCGCGCGGCGCCGTTCGGGTTCGCCTCGGGCACGACGTCGCCCTCGGGCGTGCAATAGCGGAACGCGACGCGTCCCTCGCCCTCGAGGCGTTGCAAGGTCTCGTCGTCGGCGAAGTAGTTCCCCTCGGCATGGGCGATCGGGAAGCGCACGGTTTGGCCCGCCTCGTAGCGGCTCGTGAACAGACTCTGGCTCGTCTCGACCTTGAGATCGACGTCGCGGCAGACGAATTTGAGGCTCGCGTTGCGCAAAAGCGCTCCGGGCAGCAAGCCCGCCTCGGTCAGGACCTGGAAGCCGTTGCAGATGCCGAGCACGGGCGTGCCCTTCTCGGCGCGCGCGCGCACTTCGTACATGACCGGCGAATGGGCGGCGATGGCGCCGCAGCGGAGATAATCCCCGAACGAGAAGCCGCCCGGGATCACGATGAGATCGACCTTCGGGAGCTCGGTCTCCTTGTGCCAGACCATGACCGGTTCGGCGCCCGGCGTGCGCTCGAGCGCCACCTTGACATCGCGGTCGCAGTTCGAGGCGGGGAAGACGACGATGGCGGCCTTCATCGGGCCCCCGCCTTCGCGCGCGCGGAGGGCGCATCCGCGTCCACGATCTCGATCGCGTAATTCTCGATCACGAGGTTGGCGAGGAGCTTCTTGCACATGGCGTCGGCCGCCGCGCGCGCCTTCGCGGGATCGGTCCCGGCGAGCTCGATCTCGAAATATTTTCCCTGGCGCACATCGTCGACGCCCGCGAAGCCGAGCGAGCCGAGCGCATGGGCGATCGCCTTCCCCTGGGGATCGAGCACGCCGCGCTTCAGCGTAATATGGACCAGAACCTTGAGTGTCGACTTTTTCTTGAGTTCGCCTCCCTCGGACGACGGCAATTCCAGCTGATTTGGAGGTCGATCGTGCTCGCGTTCTAATCTCACTTTACGTGAAAGCTCGCGCCGCAAATCGCCAGAGAGATTTGCCTCGAATTGATGCCAATCAGAGGGTCGCCGTAGGCTCAAAAAGTCCTTCTCGGGAGCAACGTACACAATCACGGCTTTGCTTTGATTGGTCAGTCGAAAAATGTTTATGAGTGTCCCTAGGCTCTTTCCATTCCAAATCATAAAGCCATTGGACGCACCCATGCTCATTGCGCGATCCTTGGCCGCGTAGTAGCTAAAGTCTTTCGCCGCTCCATTGTTTGAATTCGCATCTATGTGTTCTGTTTTCCAGTCGCCGACGTTATTTCGACATTGAGTGCCCGAACAGTACACAACAACGTTACGGTATCCGCGGCTATTTAGGTATTGCTGCACGGATTTATCGGCGCCGTTTGCGTCGCCGATAAGTACGTCAAGCTTGTTGGTCATGATATTGTCTATGCGGCTGCGGATCGCATCGTTCAATCGCGACAAGTCCCGAGAGCCACCAATAAATACTCTGGTCATCTGTTGACTCGTGTCTGAGTGATTGTAAGAGCGAACACGTCTTTGGCTTTGCCAAGGTCATATAGCATTCGGCTAACCGCATTCATCGTCGCGCCAGATCGAAACAGGTCATCAACGAGTAAAACGGATTTGCCTTCAACAGCCCCCTTTTCCAGCGAAAACAAGCCGTCGAGCAAACGCATTCGCTCATTGTAATCGCTAACGTTCTTAAGCGGCGCGGTATCGCGGGTCAGAGAGATACACTGTGCACATGGTACGCCAATCTCCCGCGCCAGCCCCTCCGCGATCACGATGACCGGCTGTCTTTGCCTTTTCGTTGAAGGCGGCACCGGAATGAGTACGTCGACCTTGGGACGCCAAGATCCGAGGAATTGCTTTGCGGCACTGAGAATTTCGGGCAGCACCGAAATATCATCGCGATTCTTCAATTTATATAGCAATTCACCAATGGCGGACCGTGTCGTGTCATATTTTGGATGACCGAATTCGTCGTCACCAGCATAAACGCTGCTCAAAGTATGAAGGTCGAGCGCGTACCCATCGCGCCAAGCACCAGGGATTTTGCGAGGGTTGATTCCGACCATTCGAACTCAATCGCACGCTCAGAGCGTTGGTTACTGCATCAGCTCCGGGCCCTTCATGTCGCCGGGCACGGCGTCGACCGCCTCGGGCATGATGCCGAGACGCTTCGCCACCTCCTGATATGCCTCGGCGACCTTGCCGAGATCGCGCCGGAACCGGTCCTTGTCCATCTTCTCGTTGGTCTTCCAGTCCCAGAGGCGGCAGCAATCAGGCGTGATCTCGTCGGCGAGCACGATGCGCACGTCGTTGTTGTCGTTCCACAGCTTGCCGAACTCGATCTTGAAGTCGACCAGGCGGATGCCGACGCCGAGGAACAGGCCGGAGAGGAAATCGTTGATCCTGAGGGCGAGCGCCATGATCTCGTCGAGATCCTGCGGCGTCGCCCAGCCGAAGGCGGTGATGTGCTCCTCGGCCACCATGGGATCGCCGAGCTTGTCGTTCTTGTAATAATACTCGACGATCGAGCGCGGCAGCGCCGTGCCCTCCTCGATGCCGAGGCGCTCGGCGATCGAGCCCGCGGCCACGTTCCGGACCACCACCTCGAGCGGAATGATCTCGACCTCGCGCACGAGCTGCTCGCGCATGTTCAGGCGGCGCATGAAGTGCGTCGGCACGCCGATCTCGCCGAGGCGCGTCATGAGATATTCCGAGATGCGGTTGTTGAGAACGCCTTTCCCGGTGATGGTGCCGCGCTTCTTGGCGTTGAACGCGGTGGCGTCGTCCTTGAAGTACTGGACGAGCGTGCCCGGCTCGGGGCCCTCGTAGAGAATCTTGGCCTTGCCTTCGTAGATTTGCTTGCGTCTGGGCATGGAACTCGCTCTTCGCGAGGGGGCGCTCGTGCCCCGGAACGGATGCGCGCGCCGGCGGCGCGTGGCACGCCTCATATAGCAACTCGGGCCGCCCAAGACAATGATCGGGACGCCGCCGCCCGAACACGCGGAAGTGCCTCATTTCACGGCATCATTCGGCCTCGCGGGCGAAGGCGAGCTCAACCGGGCGATAGGGGGCTTCGTCGGGCCGGCCGGCGGCGAAGAGCCAAATTGGCCGAGTCGACCGGCGCTCGACCGACGGCAATGCGAGGAGCGAGCTCGACGAGGTGCCGAAGCCGAAACCGGTGACCACGTTCATCCCCGTTTCGCGATTGTCGGGGGAGTCGGCGCGGCTCGCGCGCGGCGCCGCCTGGCCGCGATCGGCGAGGAGCGTTTGCCACGCCGCCCAGTCGCCGCGCTCGGGATCGGGGACGCGCGCCGCCTCGAAGCGCGGAAGGAATTCCGCGATGCGCGGACTCGTGCGGTCGTTCATGTCGTAGGCGGTGATCATCGAGAGGCCGGGCGGGATCGGGAACGACTCGATACGCTCGGCGCCGTGCTCCGCCCCCAGGTTGCGCAGCCAGAAGGCGCGGCGATTGTCGGCCACGACGAGGTTGAAGCTCCGGTAGGCGCGCGGGTCGAGATGGGCGAGGGCGAAGGCGGCGGCGTCCGCGTCGGCATGGTCGAGCGCCTCGAGCACGAGCTCGCCCCGGCTGCGGAGGCCCGGCGCGGGGCCGAGCGAGCCGAACCGGTTGAGCACGCCCGCGACCACGCCGAAGCGGTTGAGGCCGAACCAGCTCCCGCCCGCGAGCGCGTCGAGCCCGGCGACGACGTCGGGCCGGTCGGGCCAGTGGCGGCCCGGCGCTTCCCAGGGCCGGTCCAGCATCTCGTCCCGGTTGGCGGCGATCAGGATCGGCCAAGGGTTCTTGGGACGCGACAAAACGACCAGCGTACACATGAGGAATTCGATACCACCGGACTGGGCGCGCGGCTATATAAGAGTGGCGAAAACGCGGGTGCCGGGCACCCGAAACGCGGGGATGGATCGCGATGAGCGGGATTTTCGACGACCGCGAAAAGCAGTTCGAGGGCAAGTACAAGCACGACGAGGAGTTGCGCTTCAAGGTCACCGTCCGGCGCAACAAGCTCGTCGGCCTCTGGGCTGCCGCGGAGATGGGCCTCACCGGTGGCGGCGCCGAGGCCTACGCCAAGGGGCTGGTCGAGCGCGCGATCTCGAGCCCGGGCGACGCGGTGCTGGTCAAGAAGATCCACGCCGACTTCGCGGCCAAGAAGGTCGAGATGTCGGAGCACCGCATCCGCAACCATCTCGAGACCTGCCACGCCGAGGCCGCGCAGCAGATCGCGCGCGAGGTCAAGTAGGCGCTCGCCGCGCGACAAGCCGGTCGGCGATCCAGAACAGCAACGGGTTGAGCGTGATCGAGAGGCAGGCGGCCGCGATCACGAGTTGCTGGCCGGCCTGGGGCATGAGGCCGAGGGCGACGCCGCGCGCGGCGAGGATGAAGGAGAACTCGCCGATCTGGGCGAGGCTCGCCGCGATCGCGAGCGCCGATTGCGCCGATTCGCGGAACGCGCGCATGAGGGCCGCGGCGAACAGCGCCTTCCCCAGAAGGACGATCGCGAGCACCTCGACGATGCGCACGGGATCGCGCAGCAGCGTCGCGGGGTCGAGCAGCATGCCGACCGAGACGAAGAACAGCACCGAGAACGCGTCCTGGATCGGCTGGGTGTCGGCGGCGGCGCGATAGCTCAGATCGGAGCCGCCGATCACGATCCCGGCGAAGAAGGCGCCGAGTGCCAGCGAGACGTCGAACAGCTCGGCCGACGCGTAGGCGACGCCGATCGCGGCCGCGACCACGGCCAAAGTGAAGAGCTCGCGCGAGCCCGTGTCGGCCACCTGCTTGAGGAGCCAGGGGAAGAAGCGGCGCCCGAGGATGAGCATCGCCGCGATGAAGAGCGCGACCTTGCCGAGGGTGAGCGCTAGGGTCAGAAGCAGCGCGGGCAAGGGGAGTGCAGCGCTTTGGCCGCGTGCAAGCGGGGCCAAGGCCGGCAGCAGCACGAGCACCAGCACCGTCACCAGATCCTCGACCACGAGCCAGCCGGTCGCGAGCCGGCCGACGGGCGAGTGGGTCGCGTCGCGCGCGTCGAAGGCGCGGAGCATCACGACCGTGCTCGCGATCGAGAGGGCGAGGCCGAAGACGAGCCCCGCGCCGACGCTCCAGCCCCAGAAATGCGCGAGGCCGAGCCCGAGCGCGGTGATCGCGACGATCTGCACGATCGCCCCCGGCACCGCGATGCGCTTCACCGCCAGCAGGTCCTGGATCGAGAAATGCATGCCGACGCCGAACATCAGCATGATCACGCCGATCTCGGCGAGCTGCTCGGCGATGTGCGCGTCGGCGACGAAGCCGGGCGTAAAGGGGCCGACCGCGATGCCGGCGAGAAGATAGCCCACGATCGCGGGCAGCCTGAAGCGGGTCGCGAGAAAGCCGCCCACGAGCGCGTAGCCGAGGCTCACCGCGATGGTCGCAATCAGCTCGGCCTGGTGCGGCATGACGCCCTCAGCGCTTCTTGGGCCCCTGGCCGAACACCCGGCGGAAGATCGTGTCCACGTGCTTGGTGTGATAGGCGAGGTCGAACAGCTTGGCGAGCTCGCGCTCCTTGAGGAAGCGCGCGATCTCCTTGTCGCGCTCGAGGAGGGCCAGGAAATCGCCGCCCGCGTTCCAGGCCTCCATCGCGTTGCGTTGCACGGCGCGATAGGCCGCCTCGCGGCTCATGCCCGCTTGCGTCAAGGCCAGGAGCACGCGCTGGGAATGAACCAGGCCGCCCAGGCGCTCGAGGTTCGCGCGCATGGTGTCGGGGTACACCACGAGCCGCTCGATGAGCCCGGCGAGCCGGTCGAGCGCGAAGTCGAGGGCGATGGTCGCGTCGGGGGCGATCACCCGCTCGACCGAGGAATGGGAGATGTCGCGCTCGTGCCAAAGCGAGACGTTCTCGATCGCCGGAATCACGTGGCTGCGCACGAGACGCGCGAGGCCGGTCAGGTTCTCCGCCAGCACGGGATTGCGCTTGTGGGGCATGGCCGAGCTGCCCTTCTGCCCGGGCGCGAAATATTCCTCGGCCTCGCGCACCTCGCTGCGCTGGAGGTGGCGCACCTCGGTCGCGAGATTCTCCACACTCGCGGCGATCACGGCGAGGGCGGCGAAGAACGCCGCGTGCCGGTCGCGCGGCACGATCTGGGTCGAGACCGGCTCGACCGCGAGGCCGAGCTTCTGCGCGACATAGGCCTCGACGCGCGGGTCGATGTTGGCGAAGGTGCCGACCGCACCCGAGATGGCGCAGGTCGCGATCTCCTGGCGCGCCGTCACGAGCCGCGCGCGCGCGCGCGCGAAGGCGGCGTAATGGCCCGCGAGCTTGAGCCCGAAGGTGGTGGGCTCGGCATGGACGCCGTGGCTGCGGCCGACGCACGGAGTCGCCTTGAACTCGAAGGCGCGCTTCTTGAGGGCCGCGAGCACCCGGTCCAGGTCCTCGAGCAGGATGTCGCTCGCTTGCCGCAGCTGGAGCGCCAGGCAGGTGTCGAGCACGTCGGACGACGTCATGCCCTGGTGCACGAAGCGCGCCTCGGGCCCGACATGCTCGGCGAGTGCAGTCAAGAACGCGATCACGTCGTGGCGCGTCTCGCGCTCGATCTCGTCGACGCGGGCGGGGTCGACCTTGCCCTCGCCGCGCGCCCAGACCGCCTTCGCCGCCGCCTTGGGGATGACGCCGAGCGCGGCCATGGCGTCCGCCGCATGGGCCTCGATCTCGAACCAGATGCGATACCGGTTCTCGGGCGACCAGATCGCCGCCATTTCGGGCCGCGTGTAGCGTGGGATCATGGTGTCCTTTGGCCATTCCCGGCCGACTCGGGCGCCTCTTTCGGCGCCCTGCTTATAAGAGATCGGGCCCCGGTTGGGAAGGCCGGCCCGGGTGCCCGACGGGCGCTCGGGACGCGGTTCCCGGATGCCGACCTCGGACGCCGCGCTCGGATCGCGCCCTCGGATTCCGCTTGGGCGCGCGTTGCGCATGGACCGGGCCCGCTGCACAGGGTTTCGGCACGCTCTGAACATGTTGCGCGCAATTGAATAAATAAAAATCAAGAATCCGCGCGAGTCCTGCGACCAAATGTCTTTTTTCCGCGACGAATTGTCCACAATGCTTGCGATCTTCAGTGAGCGTGCTAATTGTGGAGCGAAGCGCGCAGGAAAGACGGGCGCGCAAGAGACTGGTCGAGTGGACAAGCGCAAGGACTGTTAAGACTGTCATCACGGGTCGCGTCGTTACCGCGTTGTTGGTTCCTCTTTCGACGTTCAACATAGAACGCGAACAGGGCAGGGGTGCTGCAAGCCGAGTGACCGCATAGGCGCCGATCGCGCCCTTGCAACCCTGCTGAACGTCAGGCCGAAGGAAGAAAGTCGGCCGGTTCCTCGTCGCTGCACAAACATCGTGCGTCAGCCGGTTTCGCGGGGTCGACCCGCGGGGCCAGCGTCGAGCTTGGAGCGTTCGAAACATGGCTCATTCGCGCCGCGCGCGCCTCGTCGGCCTTGCCGCCTTGAGCGCAACCTTCCTCCTCGGGGGCTGCAGCAAGGCCTTCGTGCTGCTCTCGCCCGCGGGCCCGATCGGCGCCGACGAGAAGTCGGCCATGCTGGTCGCCCTCGGGCTGATGCTGATCGTGGTGATCCCGGTCTTCGTGCTGACCGGCTGGTTCGCCTGGCACTACCGCGCGTCGAACGCGAAGGCGACCTACGCGCCCAAATGGGCCCATTCGGCGAAGATCGAACTCGTGGTCTGGCTCGTGCCGGCGCTCATCATCGCGGCGCTCGGCTCGCTCACCTGGACCACGACCCAAGCGCTCGGGCCCTACAAGCCGATCGCGTCCAACGTGAAGCCGCTCAGGGTCGACGTGGTCTCGCTCGACTGGAAATGGCTCTTCATCTATCCCGAGCTCGGCGTCGCCACCGTCAACCGTCTGGTGATCCCGGCCGGCGTTCCGGTCAGCTTCCGGCTCACCTCCGACACGGTGATGACCTCGTTCTTCATCCCGCGCCTCGGGACCCAGATCTACGCCATGCCCGGGATGCGCAGCGAGCTCAACCTCATGGCGCGCAAGCCCGGAACCTATTCCGGGCGCAACTTCCAATTCAGCGGCCGCGGCTATTCGGGGATGCGTTTCGAGGTCGATGCGACCGCGCCGCGCGCCTTCGAGGCGTGGGTCGCCAAAACGCGGCATGCGCCGCGGACGCTCGACATGGCCTCTTGGCGCAAGCTCGAGACGCCGGGCCTCGAGCGCGCGGCGCTCGCGTACGGCTCGGTCTCGCCCCATTTCTTCGACCGCATCCTGATGCAGACCATGACCTCCGACGATCTCGGCTTCGCGCCCGTCGCCTCCAAGGGGATTTGCCATGTTGCTGGGTAACCTGACGCTCTCCGCGATTCCCTACCAGAACCCGATCGTCATGGGCGCGGTCGTGTTCATGGCCGTCGGCGCCGTCGCCGTGCTCGGCGGCATCACCTACCTGCGCAAATGGGGCTATCTCTGGTCGCACTGGCTCACCACGGTCGACCACAAGCGCATCGGCGTGATGTACATCGTCCTCGCGTTCGTGATGCTGCTGCGCGGCTTCGCCGACGCGGTCATGATGCGCGGCCAGCAGGCGATCGCCTTCGGCCCCAACCACGGCTATCTCCCGCCCGAGCATTACGACCAGGTGTTCAGCGCCCACGGCACGATCATGATCTTCTTCGTGGCGATGCCGTTCCTGGTCGGCCTCATGAACGTCGTGGTGCCGCAGCAGATCGGCGCGCGCGACGTGGCGTTTCCGTTCATGAACTCGTTCAGCCTGTGGCTCACGGTTTCGGGCGCGGGACTGGTGCTGATCTCGCTCGCGGTCGGCGAGTTCTCGCAGGCCGGCTGGGTCGGCTATCCGCCGCTCACCGAGCTGCGCTACAGCCCGGGCTCGGGCGTCGATTATTGGATCTGGGCGATCCAGCTGAGCGGCGTCGGCACGCTCATGACCGGCATCAACTTCCTCGTGACCATCCTCAAGATGCGCGCACCCGGGATGACGCCGATGCGCATCCCGGTCTTCACCTGGACCGCGCTCTGCACCAGCACCCTGATCGTGCTCGCGTTCCCGGTCCTGACCGTGACGCTGGCCTTGCTCTCGCTCGACCGCTACGTCGGCACGCATTTCTTCACCGCGAGCGACGGCGGCAATCTGATGATGTACACGAACCTGTTCTGGACCTGGGGCCATCCCGAGGTCTACATCCTCATTTTGCCCGCGTTCGGCGTGTTCTCCGAGGTGGTCGCGACCTTCTCGGGGAAGCGCCTGTTCGGCTACAAGTCGATGGTCTACGCGACCGTCGCGATCACCGTGCTCTCCTTCACCGTCTGGCTGCACCATTTCTTCACCATGGGCGCGAGCGCCGACGTCAACGCCGCCTTCGGCGTCATGACCATGGTGATCGCGATCCCGACCGGGGTGAAGGTGTTCAACTGGCTCTTCACCATGTATCGCGGCCGCGTGCGCTTCGCGACGCCGATGCTGTGGACCATCGCCTTCATCGTCACCTTCACGATCGGCGGCATGACCGGCGTGCTGCTCGCGGTGCCGGCCGCCGACTACGTGCTGCACAACAGCGAGCTCCTGGTCGCGCATTTCCACAACATGCTCATCCCGGGCGCCTTGTTCGGCTACTTTGCCGGCTACACCTACTGGTTCCCGAAGGCGTTCGGCTTCAAGCTCGACGAGAAATGGGGCCGGCGCGCGTTCTGGTGCTGGACCGTCGGCTTCTACCTCGCCTTCATGCCGCTCTACGCGCTCGGCATCATGGGCATGCCGCGCCGGCTCGAGCACTACGACAACCCGGCCTGGCATCTCCCGCTCGAGATCGCGGCCGCGGGTGCCGCGGTGATCGCGCTCGGCATCCTGTGCCAGATCGTCCAGCTCGCGGTCAGCATCAAGAACCGCAAGGCGCTCGCCGACCTGACGGGCGATCCCTGGGACGCGCGCACCCTCGAATGGTCGCTCGACTCGCCCCCGCCCTTCTACAATTTCGCGCGCATCCCGGTGGTGCGCGACATCGACGCCTTCGCCGACATGAAGGAGAAGGGCAGCGCGCGCCTCAGGCCCCGCGCCTACCACGAGATCCACATGCCCAAGAACACGGGCCTCGGCTTCGTCATGGGCGTGCTCGCGGGCGTCGCCGGCTTCGCGCTCGTCTGGCACATCTGGTGGCTCGCCCTCGCGAGCACGGTGACGGTGTTCGCGGCGATCGTGGTGCGCGCCTCGAGCGAGGACGTCGACTACATGGTGCCTGCCGACGTGGTCGAGCGCATCGAGATCGAGCGCTTCCAGCGCCTTGCCGCGGTCGAAGCCGCCAACACCGACGAGCCGACGCACGCCGACGGTGCCCTCGAGGCGACGAGCTGATCGGCGGGCTGCCGCAATGAGCCGAAGACATGACATGAGCACAAGATCATGAGCATCGAGACCCTCGACGTCGATACCGACTATCGCTTCGCGACCGCGGAGCAGGAGCACGCGCTCGCCGACGCGGCGGACAACGTCGCGTTCGGCTTCTGGGCCTACATCATGAGCGACTGCCTGCTGTTCGCGGCCCTGTTCGCGACCTACGCGGTGCTGAGCCACAACTACTCGGGCGGGCCGACCGGGCAGGACCTGTTCGACCTCAAGAACGTGCTCGCCGAGACCATGCTGCTGCTGTTCAGCAGCGTGACCTACGGCTTCGCCATGCTCGCGATGCAGGCGGAGCAACGCGCCCTCACGATCCAGTGGCTCGCGCTCACCTTCCTCCTCGGCGCCGGCTTCGTCGGGCTCGAGGTGACCGAGTTCGCGCACATGGTCGCGGCCGGCAACGGGCCGACCGAAAGCGGCTTCCTCTCGGGCTTCTTCGTGCTGGTCGGGACACACGGCGCGCACGTCACCACCGGGCTCCTGTGGATGGCGGTCATGATGGTGCAGGTCGCGACCAAGGGCCTATCGCCGCGCGTGCGCTCGCGCCTCCTGCGCCTCAGCATGTTCTGGCACTTCCTCGACGTCGTGTGGATCGGCGTCTTCACGGTGGTCTATCTGAGCGGGGTGATCCAATGAGCCATTCGGCGGTCGATCATGCGGGGGCCGCGCGCGCGAGCCTCCGGGGCTACCTCACCGGGTTCGGGCTCGCGATTCTCCTGACCGCGGTCCCGTTCGCGCTGGTCATGACCGGCGCGCTCTCGAGCTCGCTCCTGCTGCTCGCGATCTTCGCCGCGGCGGTGCTGCAGATCTTCGTCCATCTCCATTATTTCCTGCACCTCGACAGCTCGTCGGCCGAGCGCTGGAACGTGATGGCGATCCTGTTCACCGCGGTGATCATCCTGATCGTGGTGGGCGGCTCGGTCTGGATCATGAACAGCCTGCACGCGCGCCTGATGGACGGCTCCATCATGGCGATCCATTACTACGCCTGACGCGTTCGGGACGGCTCGCGCCTTTTGCGGCCGCGTTTCTGCGGCCGGTGTCCGGGCGGACCCGCGCGCCCTTCAGGCCGCGGGCTTCCGCACGATCATGCGGTAGCAGCTCAGGCTGCCCGTGAGGAACTCGTAGGTGGCACCCCAAAGATAGAGGCGGAAGCGGCGGAAATTGAATTCGCCGAAGCGCTTCACCACGGCCTCGCGGTTCCGGTCGAAATTGCGCGCCCATTGGCGGAAGGTGAGGAAGTAGCTGTGGCGGTCGTTCCAGATTTCCTCGACCTCGAATTTCGTCTTGGCGAGCTCGCCCAGGAAATCGTGCAGCACCAGGAACGAATGGTTGCCGCCGTAGATGTACTTCACCATGAAGGACGAGAGCTCGAACTTCTTGGTGCAGGCGCTGCCGTCGAGGAAGATGGCACCCCCCGGCTTGAGCAACGACCAGAATTTCGCGAGCACCTTGTCGTATTGCGGCAGATGCTCGATCACGCCCATGATCACGATCGCGTCGTAGGGCTGGTCCGACTGATAGGCCAGAAGATCGGAGAAGATCAGCTCCCAGTCGAGGCCGAGCTTCTTCGCCTTGCCGTTGAGATAGTCGATCGAGACTTGCGAGATCGAGATGCCGGTGCATTTGACGCCGCGGCGCGCCGCGTATTCGAACCACGCCCCCCAGCCCGGGCCGATCTCGAGGATGCGGTCGCCCGCCTTCAGGCCCAGCTTCTCGAAGCAATAGTCGAACTTGCACAAGGACGCGGCGTCGAGCCCCTCGTCGTCGTGGGCGTAGACCCCTTGGGTGTACATCGGCACCTTGGGGTCGAGGAAGCTCAGGAAGAATTCGGGGTCGATGTCGTAATGCGCGGCGATTGCCTGCTTGTTCGTGTGCACCTGGCCGAACAGCAGCGGCTGGAGGAAGCGCCAGACGGTCGTGATCGGGTGCGTGTCCGACATCGCGCCGCGCAACATGAAGGGGGCGAGCATGTCGCCCTCGAGGTCGATGTCGCCCGCGAGATAGGCGTCGCCGATGCGGCCCTCGTCGAGGCTCGCGATCGCGCGCATCCCGCTCTTGTTCTTGAGCGTCAGGTGGAAGCGCGCCGCGTCGGGGCCGAATTTCTGCAGCGAGCCGTCGGGCAGGCGCACATCGAACGAGACGGGTGCCGTCTCGAATTGGCGCGCGAAGCGGCCCAGAAGATAGCGCGTCGAGCGGCCGACCGTCTGGCTCTTCCCGCCGTCGCCGAGCGTGGCTTGTTCGACCATGGATCCCCCCATCCCCGAGTTCGCCCGCGCGTTTCCCATCGCGTCGGGCCGTTCGAACCCGTTCCGGCCGTTACGAGGCCGGTCGCCGCGACGCGGCACCTTCCCGTGCCGCGCCGGGCCGTTGCGCATAATGGTGCGCCAAAACCTTGGCCCGTTCCAGCGGAAATTCGCGCCGCGCCCGGGACTTGCGCCGCTGCGGGGAGTAGCGCCTCAGTTTGAAATCCTGGCATGGGTCATGGCCGGACTTGGTCCGGCCATCCACGCCTTAGCGCTGGAAAGACGTGGATCACCGGGACGTGAAGCTTGACCTCGGGCCGGTCCAGGGGGCCCGGTGATGACGCGAACTTGGACCATGGCCGGAGTTTCAAACTGCGTCACGACCCCGCGGGGAGAGCGCTTGACGCGGACGTTTCGCGTCGTCTACTGGAACGCATGCCGGCGTTTGGAGCCGGGGCCGCAGGGAGAAGCACATGGCGCTTCGGGGCAGGGCGTTCCTCGCGATCTGGCACGACATCGCAAGCGCCGGCGAGGCCGAGTACGGCGTCTGGCACACGCGCCAGCACATGCCGGAGCGCGTCGGCGTGCCGGGATTCCTCGCCGGCCGCCGCTACGTCAATTGGAGCCTCGAGCGCGAGCGCTGGTTCACGCTCTACGAGGCCGCGACGCTGGAAGTCTTCGGCTCCGAGGGCTATCGCGCGCGCCTCAACAATCCGACCGAGTGGTCGCTGCGCACCCAGCCCCATTTCCGGAACTTCGTGCGCTCGGCCTGCGTGCTCTCCGCAAGCGTCGGGCGCGGCACCGGCGGGGCGTTGGCCACAATCCGGCTCGACATCGCGCAGGGTGGGCGCGCCGAATTCGAGGCCGCGTCCGAGGCGCTCGCCCATCGCATCGCGGCCATCGACGGAATCACCGGCGCCCATTTCGGCATCGCGGCACCCGACGTGACGCGGGTCAAGACGCGCGAGAGCGAGCTGCGCGCGGCGACCGGCGAGGCGGTGTTCGATGCCCTGGCGATGGTCGAAGGGGTCGGCGCGCGCGAGGTGGCGGCGGCCTTGCCCGACGTGCGGCGCCAATTGGGTGCCGCGGTCAAGATCGCTGCGGAGCAATCCGCGGTCTACGACCTTGCCTATTTGCTGAGATCGGACGATCTGGCCTGACGCACGGCGCTCGACGCTCGCGCGAGGAGCCCATGGGGATCGAGACCCGCTTCCGCCCACTCGCCTTCGCGACGCTCTTGGCGCTCGCGAGCGTCGGCGCGGCATCCCGTCCGGCGCTCGCGCAACTCGCCGAGCCGCCGGCTGTGCCGACCGACCTCCCGATGCAGGCGATCACCCATCTCTCGGTCGAGCGGTCGGCGCTCCTCAACCGGCACGACGCGCTCCAATTGCGCATCGACATGCAGCGCCAGAACTGCAGCGCGACCTTCAATGCCGATCGCGGGCCGGCCGGCGCCTGCGCGCCCATGGGCGGCGAGCTCGCCCACGAAATCCGCGACTATCGCGCGGCCGTGGAGGCGTACCGCAACGAACTCGACGCGACCGTGCGCGCGGCGCGGAAGCCGCCATCGGCGACGTCTCCCGCGCCCGCGCCGTCGGCATCGCCCGCGCCGCCCTAAAGCAGCCCCATCGACTTGAAGCTGTTGTGGCCGCTCTTCGAGATCACCGCGTGGTCGTGGAGCGTGATGCCGAGCTTCTCGGCCGCCGCGCGCAATTCGCGCGTTCATTCGAATATCTCGCCCCCGATTTCGGATCAGTTGTCGCTGGCGTGAAACTTCCGTTGCGCCTTGCAAGCACGTACGGAATGACAGCAACGGGTCTCAGGGCGGCGACACGAAATCGCCGGGCTGAGCGGGCGCTGCAGCCAAGTCGCCTGGGCGCTGGATAAGTACGACGAGCGCACCTTTGTCGGAACGCACTATCGCATCTCTTCCGAGCAGACCATTGTAGCATCCCACATCTAGAACAATGTCGTTATAGCCTTTTTGTAATGGAATGGGCGGACTAATCACTATCGTCGGCCCATGACCGTTTGCTCGGCGGCGAGCTATCTCTTTCCCATTCACCGTTAGCGAAAACCCGCATATTGCGCCGGCTGGTTCAATCCGGATACCGAACTGATACGCGCCGTCACTAGCAGCATTGAATTTCGCGGACGCCAATCCGAAGACTGGATCAGTGGCACCTTCCAGGCGGGCCTCTCGCAAGAACGTCGACTCGCTAAATAAGGGCCCTTCCTCCCTGTACGCGGCGACAAAGCCTGGATCGAATTCAAAATGCCCGTCCTTTATGGACCCTGTCCGAAGCCTCACGATCCACCCGGGAGTAAGCCGCTGCGCATCCTCTTGGGTCGATTTTACATTGGTTTTTGGCGGGGTGTTGGGCTGTTCTGCTAATTTCTCACCCTCGGCGCGTAGCTTATCGCGTTCGACGTTAACAGCATTTAGTCGAGATATCTCGGAGACATCCTTCAAGTGCTGATCATTTAGCTGTTGTAATTTTTCACTCAATTGGTCGACTGTCGCCGTTCGTTGAGCACTCTCGACCTGGCTCTGCCTCTGCCAGGACTCAACTTGACCCTTCAATTCCGTATTCCGCGTCTCCAAGTCCGCAATCGTCGCCGCCTGTGTCTTGCTTCTTTCGTCCGTAAATTTGTCGAAATTGACGCCGACGGTAAAACCGACACCGAGGCAAAAAAATGCCACCGTCGCGATGGCGTACGGATGAGCCTTGGCGGCGGCAACTATTTTCTCTTGAGTTGCCGGGCTTAACAGCAACTCGACCGCCCGATGGCTAAGTATTGGCGAGCGAGCTGCTGGTCCTGGCTATTCTGATTAAACATCGCTGGTTCGATCTGAAATCCTGGTTGCACGGACGTGCACATGATCGCCGATTCCGCAAAGCCACTTCGGACTGATCCAGCCGAACGAACGTCGCGACACCAGTATCTATACACTATACACCGTCAGAGAGTAAAACCGCAAGAGTGGCGCCGCGAAAGTAGCGCCCTTGAGCCCTTGTGGCGAGTGTGGAACTCATGACAGTTCCAACGCGTTCGTGATTTGGCGCACGAAGAAAAGTTCGCCCTATGGATTGCTTATTCTTTTGGAGTTATGATTACCATAACGAGCCGGCTGCTGAATGGGCGCGGGTTGTTTGTCGTTACATATTGAGTAATATGCGCAACAGGACGATATTAGGTAATTGATCGCTGAGTGGGCGAATCTGCGTTGCCCGCGACGCCCTAAAGCAGCCCCATCGATTTGAAGCTGTTGTGGCCGCTTTTCGAGATCCCCACGTGGTCGTGGAGCGTGATGCCGAACTTCTCCGCCGCCTCGCGCACCTCGCGCGTTCATTCGAATATCTCGCCCCGGATTCCGGATCAGTTGTCGCTGGCGTGAAACCTCCGTTGCGCCTTGCAAGCACGTACGGAATGACAACGACGGGTTTCAGGGCGGCGACACGAAATCGCCGGGCTGAGCGGGCGCAACCGAGAGATCGCCGGGGTGCTGAACCAGAACGATGATGCGGCCCTTCTCAGACTGCTCCAGGTAATCTTTGCCGTTCCAATGATTGAAGCAGCCGAGGGCAATCTGTACGTCGTTGTACCTTTTGCGGAGCTCGATCGGGTCCGCGAAGATGACGATCGGACCATTGTCGTTGGTGTGACCTTGTTTAATGATAGTCCCATTGAGCATCATGGTGAATCCGCAGATCGACCCTGACGGCTCCATCCGGATGCCGAGCTGATAGGTCCCTGCCTTGCCGGCGACGAATATGGCCGACGCGAGAGCGAACACGGGCACGGTGGCGCCTGCCAGCCGTGCGTTTTGGACAAAAGTCGCTTCGTTGAATTCCGGCCCATCCTGCCGATACATCGCGATGAACCCCGGATCGTATTCGAATTGGCCATCCTTCAGGGCCGCGGTACGGAGCCTGACGATCCATCCCGGCGCGAAATGCTTTGCCGCCTCGTCCATCGGCTTGGCGGCGTCGGACGTCGACGCCAGCGCCTCGCGCTTCAGCGCCTCGTTCTCGACACGCAGCTTGTCGCGCTCGGCCTCGACCGCCGTCAGTCGGACGATTTGGGCGGCATCTTGCTCGTGTTGCGTCTTTGCCAGTTGCAAGCGCTCGTTCAATTCGTCGACGCTCGTCTGAAGCTGCGACGCTTCCTGATCGCTTCGATCTTTGACGGCGCGTAACTGCGTTTCAAGTTCCGTATTTCGGCCCTCTAAACTCGCCACGATCGCCGCCAATTTTATGTTCCGCGAGTTGGTCAACGCCTCGTATTGGCTTCCGACGAATGTGCCGAAGCCTAAGCAGGAGAGGGCGACAAAAAGCACGGTTGCCCAATGCTGCTTCCATGCTGCCGCGATTCTCTCTATCGAGGCGGGGTTAGGGATCAATGTTTCCAATCTCCCGCCCTTGCGGCGTTCAATTGCACTGCGCTTGTGAATCGTCTCCGGACGCCGGGATTAGGCGGCAGCGGCATCCAATTCGGGTATCATGACAGAGAAATATAGCTCGTAAAAGTGGCATATGGCGCCACCATGGTCGCGCCGGTGCCCATCCGCGCCGCCGCCCCGGTGCGGATGCGTGTCGCGCTTTCGTTGGCGCAGACGCCCTAAAGTAGCCCCATCGACTTGAAGCTGTTGTGGCCGCTCTTCGAGATCACCACGTGGTCGTGGAGCGTGATGCCGAGCTTCTCCGCCGCCTCGCGCACCTCGCGCGTCATCTCGATGTCGGCGCGCGACGGCGTCGGGTCGCCCGAGGGATGGTTGTGCACCATGATGATCGCCGACGCGTTGAGCTCGAGCGCGCGCTTCACCACCTCGCGCGGATAGACCGGCGTGTGATCGACCGTGCCGCGCGCCTGCTTCTCGTCGGCGATGATCGCGTTCTTGCGGTCGAGGAAGAGGACGCGGAACTGCTCGACCTTCTCGTGCGCCATGCTCGCGCGGCAATAGGCCAAGAGCTGGCGCCAGTTGCTCACGACCGAGCGCGCCATCACCTCCTCGCGGCCGAGCCGCACGCCCGCGGCCTGCACCAGCTTCAGCATATGGATCGTGCTTTCGCCCACCCCCTTGACCTCGGCGAGCTCCTTGGGCTCCGCACCCAGCACGCCCGCGAGCGATTGGAAGCGCGCGATGAGCGCCTTCGCGAGCGGCTTCACGTCGCCTCTCGGGAAGCCCTGGAACAGCAGGAGCTCGAGGAGCTCGTAGTCGGGCAGCGCATCGGCACCCGCGAGTTGGAAGCGCTCCCTCAACCTCTGGCGGTGGCCGAGGAAATGGGGCTTCTCGTCTGGCTTGGCGCTTTTCTCGGCCATGGACGCGGTTTCAGGTGTAGGGCGGCTTGTGCCAGCCCTTGGGCGAGAGCGTGAAGATCTCGCATCCCGCGGCGGTGACGCCGACCGAATGCTCGAACTGGGCCGAAAGCGAGCGGTCCTTGGTGACCGCGGTCCAGCCGTCGCCCAGGATCTTCACGGCGTATTTCCCGGCATTGATCATGGGCTCGACGGTGAAGATCATGCCCTCGCGCAGGACCACGCCCTGGCCCGGCACGCCGAAATGCAGAATGCTCGGCGCGTCGTGGAACACCTGGCCCACGCCGTGGCCGCAGAAGTCGCGCACGACCGAATAGCGGTTCGCCTCGGCGAAGCTCTGGATCGCCCAGCCGATGTCGCCCGTGGTCGCCCCCGGCCGCACCACCGAGATGCCACGCATCATCGCCTCGTAGGTCACGTCGATGAGCTTCTTCGCCTTGAGCTTGACGTCGCCCACCTCGTACATGCGGCTCGAATCGCCGTGCCAGCCGTCGACGATGGGCGTCACGTCGATGTTGATGATGTCGCCGTCGACCAGAATCTTGTCGTCCGACGGGATGCCGTGGCAGACCACGTGGTTGACCGAGGTGCAGATCGATTTCGGAAAGCCGCGATAGTTGAGCGGGGCCGGAATGGCGCCGCGGCTCACGGTGAATTCGTGGCACAGCCGGTCGAGCTCGCCGGTCGAGACCCCGGGCTTGACGTAGGGGGCTATGAAGTCGAGCGTCTCCGCCGCCAGGCGCCCCGCGCGGCGCATGCCCTCGAACGCCTCGCTGCCGTGGATCTTGATGCGGCCTTCCTCGGACCGTGTCCGGCCCGACCCTTCCACCCGGCTGCGCTCCAACTGGTTCATCGCGTCCTTCTCGTCGCTTGCCTTTTGCTTGGCGCGGCCGGCCCCAACTCGACCGGGAGGGGCTCGATCGGGAGACGGCGGTCCCACTCGATCGCGTCCAGCGTCACGCGGCAACTATAGCACACCGCCTCGACGCCCGCGTCCAGCGCCGCCCTGAGGCCGGCGGCGTAGGCCGGGTCGATGTCGGCCGCGATGCGGAAGCTGTCGCAATCGCCGCGCTGGACCACGTAGAGCATCACCGCGCGGGCACCCGCCGCGACCTGGGCCCGGAGCTCGTCGAGATGCTTCGCCCCCCGCGCCGTGACCGCGTCGGGAAACTCGGCCGCGCCCGACTCCGGCCGCGGGTCGCGCTTCAGATGCACGTTCTTGACCTCGACGTAGCATTTGGGTCGCGCAGTTCCTTCTGGCAATGCCGGCCCTTCCGGCAACGTCGGCCCTTCTGGCAATGCCGGCCCTTCCGGCAACGCCGGTCCCGAGAGCAACAGGTCGATGCGCGAGTTTCGGCCATAGGGGACCTCGCGCCGCACTTCGGGATAGCCCGCGAGCTCGGGAATCCGGCCCGCCGCCAGCGCCTCGGCCGCGAGCCGATTGGGCAGGCCGGTATCGATCCCGACCAGATGCCGCCCGACCCGGATGAGCTCGAAGGTGAGGGCGAGCTTCCGCTTCGGGTTGTCCGAGCGCAGCAGCCACACGTCCGAGCCCGGCGCCTGAAGGCCGATCATCCCGCCCGGGTTCGGGCAATGGACGGTCGCGACCGTGCCGTCGGCGAGCTCGACGTCGGCGAGGAAACGCTTGTAGCGCCGGATGAGCCGCGCGCGGATGAGGGGCGAGGGGAAGCGCATCGCCGGACCTTAGCCGCGGCGCCGCCTTTTTCAACAAGGCATTGCGACCTCAGCGTGGTCGAGCATGCCGTTCGCCGTCATGTCCGGCCTGGTTCGAGGATGAATCCCGCCGAAGGCCGGCCCGGGTATCCACGTCGCGCGAAAAGGCGTGGATGGCCGGGACGAGCCCGGCCATGACGATCCGGAATGACCGCGCGCCGCCCGCCTTACCTCGCTCCCGGTCTTGCGCTAGGATGCGCGGCATTTCGAGCGAGGCCCATGTCCGACCCACCCCCCGACGCCAAGACCGTCACCGCCGCCGTGCTCGTGATCGGCAACGAGGTGCTGTCGGGCCGTACCAAGGACGCGAACCTCGCCTACCTCGCGGGCGAGCTGAACGCGCTCGGCATCCGGCTCATGGAGGCGCGCGTGATCGCCGACATCGAGGCCGCGATCGTCGAGGCACTCAACGAATTGCGCGCGCGTTACGACTACGTCTTCACCACCGGCGGCATCGGCCCGACCCATGACGACATCACGGCCGAATCGGTCGCGAAGGCGTTCGGCGTCAGGCTCCTGCGCCATCCCGAGGCGGTCGCGATCCTGGAGCGGCGGCTCGCCGGGCGAGCCCCCTTGAACGAGGCGCGGCTCCGCATGGCGAACGTGCCCGAGGGCGGCGAGCTGATCAAGAATCCGGTGAGCGGCGCTCCCGGCTTCCGCATCGGCAACGTCTTCGTCATGGCGGGCGTCCCCTCGGTCATGCAGGCGATGTTCCAGGGCCTCAAGGGAGCGCTCGTGGGCGGTGCGCCTATGCGCGCGCGCACCCTCGTGACCGATCTTCCCGAGGGCCAGATCGCGGACCCGCTCGGCGCGCTCCAGAAGGCCCATCCCGAGACCGAGATCGGCTCCTATCCCGGCTACAGCCCGACCGGGTTCCGCGTGAGCCTGGTGATCCGCTCGACCGACGCCGGCGCGATCCGGCGCGCGGGCGACGAGCTGGCGGCGATGCTCGCCGGGCTCGGCGGACACGTGCTCGAGGACCGGGCGGAGTAGCGACGCGGCCGCCGCGCCCGGAAGTGGCCGAAAAATATTTCGGCGCGACGATCCCCGGTTGTATAGTGCGTCGCGCCATCATTCGAGCGGGGGGAGCCATGGCGACGCTGGTCGATACTCGGGAGTTCCTGTCGCGCCGCCGGTTCCTCGCCGGGACCGCGCGCGTCACCGCCGGCGCTGCGACGCTCGGGCTTCTCGCGCGTACCGGCTGGGCGGCCGAGCGCGTCGCGAGCGTGCCGGCCAAGGCGTGGGAGGACCTCGCGCGGCGTCTCTCGCCCAACGCGCTCCTGCGCCCGGGCGAGGTGGGCTTCGGCGACGCGGCGCTGCCCAACAATCTGCGCTACGCCGGGGTGGTGCCGGACGGCATCGCGATGTGCAAGAGCGCGCGCGACGTGGCCCAGTCGATCCTCTGGTGCCGCGAGAACGACGTCGCGCTCGCGCCGCGCTCGGGCGGGCACAATTACGCCGGCTACTCGACCACGACCGGGCTCCTGATCGATGTCTCGCCGATGAATTCGGCCGCGTTCGACCCGTCCAGCGGGATCGTGACCGTGGGCGGCGGGGCGCGCAATGCCAACCTCTACACCTACCTCCCGCAATTCAACGCCGCGGTCACCCATGGAAGGTGCCGCAACGTCGGCGTCGCGGGGCTCGTGCTCGGCGGCGGCATCGGCTTCAACATGCGCGCGCGCGGCCTCACCTGCGACCAGCTGGTCGAGACCCAACTCGTCACCGCCGACGGCCAGGTGCGCACCGCGAACGAGAAGGAGAATTCGGGCCTCTATTGGGCCTGCCGCGGCGGGGCGGGCAACAATTTCGGCGTCAATACCCAGTTCCGCTTCCAGACCTTCCCGGTGGGCGACATCACGGCGTTCAACATCAAATGGACCGGCAAGCCCGAGGCGGTCTACCGGGCACTCCTCGGCGCACTGCAGAAGGGCCCCAAGGAATTGGGCTCGCGCGTGGGCCTGCTCGCGGTGACGCCCGAGCAGCTCAAGGGAGGCGAGGATGTCTCGGTCCTGCTCCTCGGCCAGCTGGTCGGTACGATCGAGGAGGCGCGCGATATCCTCGCCCCGGCGTTCCGGATCGCGGAACCGGACCCGCGCCAAAACGTGATGGTTCACGTGCCTTATTGGCAGGCGCAGAACGAGGTCCTCTCGGAGGACGGCACCCCCGGCTATTACCAGGAGCGCTCGCGCTTCTTCCCCGGGCCGCTTCCGGAAAAGGCGATCGACACCGCCTTCCATTGGGCGCGGCGCTGGCCCGGCACCTCGGTCCAGGGCGAGACCCAGATGGCACTGTTCCAGACCGGCGCCACGGTCAACGCCACGCAAGCGAGCAAGACCGCCTTCGTCCATCGCGACAGCGACTGGCTTATGACCATCCAGCTCCACTGGGGCGGCGGCGATTCCGAGCGCACGCTGCGCCTCAATCACGAATGGCAGAACGGCTTCTATCGCGCGATGCTGCCCTTCACGCGCGGGGGTGCGTACCAGAATTTTCCCGACCCCTCGCTCATCGACTGGAAGCGCGACTATTACGGCGCCAACCTCGAGAAGCTCGAGACGATCAAGGCGATGGTCGACCCGCGGCGCGCGTTCAACTACGCCCAGGCGATCCCGCCCGCCTGATGCGCGCGTGCCGTCGCGCCACGTCTGCGGCGCCGGCGCGTTAGGCCAAAGGCGGCAGCCGGCGCTCGACCGGCGAGGATTGCACGATCGAGGTGTTGGTGGTCGCGTACGCGATCACCCGATCGATCACCGCCTCGAGATCGTCCACCGAGCGCAAATGGGCGCGCGCGAGGAAGCAGTCCTCGCCGGTGATGCGGTCGCATTCCACGATCTCCGGCAACGAGCGCAGGAGCTCGGCCACCTTGCGGTGCTGGCCGGGATGGGGACGGATTCGCAGCCACGCCGCGATCGGCCGCCCGAGCGCCTTGGGATCTACCGCGAGGGTGTAGCCGCGGATGGCGCCCGCCTCCTCGAGACGCTTGATGCGCTCCGACACGCTGGGCGCCGAAAGCCCGACCTTGCGCGCGAGGTCGGCGAGGCTTGCGCGCGCGTCGGCCGCGAGGGCGGCGAGGAGCCGCACATCGAGCGCGTCCAGGGCGCCATTGGTATATCGAAGGCGTTTCATGTAATTTACCTATGAATGAACGCTTGTTTTTCAAGTTTAGCGCCCGATGAACCCTATGAAAAGACCAAATGCCCTTTCATGCTGCCGGCATGTCCCGCGCGCGCCCGCGCCTGACCCGGCTTGCCGCCTCGGTCCCGCCCCAGGCCTGGTTCGGCGTGAGCGCCTTGTTCCATTATCTCGGGCCGTCCTTCGCGGTGCTCCTGTTTCCGGCCGTGGGGGTGTTGGGCGTCGCCTGGATGCGCATCGCGACGGCGGCCGCGATCTTCGCGCCCTGGACGCGGCCTTGGCGCGTCTGGCGCGCGGCCGACGCGCGCACGCGGCTCCGGCTAGCCGGCCTCGGCGCGTGCCTCGCGGTGATGAACACCTGCTTCTATCTTGCACTCGACCGCTTGCCGATGAGCCTGGTCGCGGCCATGGAGTTCGTCGGCCCGATCGGGGTGGCGCTTTATGGCGCGCGCTCGCGGCGCAATCTCGCGGCCTTGGCGCTCGCGGTCGCCGGCGTGTTCCTTCTCATCGAGGTGCGATGGTCGAGCGACGCGCTCGGGCTGCTCTGGTCGTTCCTCAACGCCGCACTCTTCGTCGGCTACATCGTGCTCGGCCACAAAATCTCCGAAAGCGGGGCGAGCGGCGGGGTCGAGCGCCTGGGTGCGGCGATGGCGCTCGCGTTCCTCGTCATCATGCCGATCGGCGCGCGCGAGGCGTTGGGCGCGCTCGACCGGCCGCTCCTGATTCTCGCCGGCGTCGGGGTCGGCCTCTGCTCGTCGGTCATTCCCTATGTGTGCGATCAGCTCGCCATGTCGCGCCTGCCGCGCGCGAGCTTCGCGCTCATGCTCGCCCTTCTGCCGGCGACCGCGACCATCGTCGGCCTGGTCGTGCTGCGACAGGTCCCGAGCCCGCGCGACGTCGCGGGCTTGCTGTTGGTCATGTTGGGGATCGCACTCCACAGGCCGGCCTCGCCGGCACCCGCGCCCGCGCCCATGTGAGCGGCGCGTCGTTCGACCACGCGGTCGAATTCGAAAAGTTTTAGCCATTGCGCGCTGCAATCGGGCCGCGTTGCGCGCGTCATCCTGTTGTAACTGCTGATTGAATAAGTTATCGTTTCATTCAAGGGCCGTGCAACGCGGCCGCGCCGCTCGGGGGAGGGGATCATGACGCATTTGGGGAAATGCCGCGCCATCCGGCTCGCGGGCGCACTCGCGACGACGCTCGGCGCCTTGGCGCTCGCGTCCCTCGTCGGCCTAGCCCATGCGCAGACGGGTACGGTCCCCGCGCCCGGGTCGCCAGCACCCTCGAAAAATCCCGCGTGCGCTTGGCCGGGCACCGACAAGGCCAAGATTTACGCGTTCCTCGACAATCTCTGCTACCAGACCCTCGGCTGGAAGAGGGACAAGGAGGTGCGCAACACCGGCCCCCACCTCAGCGACGACCTCGATTTCGGCACGCATCCCTCGGTGCGCATCTATTACTCGCCCGACCTGTGGAAGTGGATGGAGGCGGGGCGCAAGGGGAAGCTCGCCGGCCACGTCATGATAGTGAAGGAGCAATACGCTCCCCCGGCCCAGCAATATGCCGGCATGACCGACAAGCAGCTCTTTGCCAATCTTTGCGAATGGACCGCCATGGTGCGCGCGCCCAACGTGACCGCGGACGGCTGGTACTGGGCCGATCACGGCAATCCGCAATCGCCCGCGAGCTGGGGCTGCCAGGACACGCCGCCGGTCACGCAGCCGTTCGCCGCGCGGGTCGAGAGTCAGCTCAACTATCCCAATTCGTCCTTCGGCCAATATTGCACGAACTGCCACGCCTCGGCCGCGAGCGACCTGACCTATTCCTCGCCGCGCAACGTCAACGGCAGCCCGATCACCTATCTCGTGCTGGGATCGCGGCCGCCCTCGGCACCGCCGACATCTTCCCCTCGGCCGCCGCAGGCCATGATGATGGCCGTCCGGAGCGCTCATCCGGGCATCCACGAGCTGGTACGCCAGCACCGCGAGATTCCGCCGCAGGGAATGCGGGCCCCGCTCCCCGGCCCGTCGTCGGACTTCCTCACGCTTTATCCCGTGACCTGGCCGGTCCCGACCAAGGATGAAATTGAGAATCACACGGCGATGCCGCCCGAAACCTTCGACCACGTGCCGATGCCGGCGCGGCCGGACAAGGCGGTCCAGTTCACCACCTCGGACCAATGCCTCGGCTGCCACGACCCGGCCGCGTCCACCGATTGGCGCCCGCCCATGCTGGTCCGCGACACTGAGCTCAATAAGGACATCAACGTCGCGCCCTATGGCGAGTGGCGCGCCTCGATGATGGGTCTCGCCGGGCGCGACCCGATCTTCTACGCCCAGCTCGAATCCGAGGACGCGCTCCATCCGGGCATCTCGGCCGAGACCCAGGACACCTGCCTCAGCTGCCACGGTGTCATGGGCCAGCGCCAGTACGTTCACGACCATAAAGGGAAGCTCTTCTCGCGCGCCCAGGTCGACGCATACAGTACCGACGTCGACGGCAACATGAAGGCGCCCGACAAGTACGGGGCGCTCGCGCGCGAGGGCATCTCGTGCGACCTGTGCCATCACATCTCGCCCAAGGGGCTCGGCACGCCCGCGACCTATACGGGCCGTTTCTACCTCATCCCCTCGACCGAGATCGAGGGCCCGTTCGAGCACGCGGTGCTGCGGAAGCCGATGCAGAACGCGCTCGGCATCACGCCCCAATACGGCAAGACGATCAAGTCGGCGGCCCTGTGCGGCTCGTGTCACACGATCGTGCTGCCGGTCTTCGACGGCAGCAAGCCGGTCTACGAGCCCGGCACCACGATCCAGAAGACCTTCTACGAGCAGGCGACCTACCTCGAATGGCGCAACAGCGTGTATCAGGACGAGATCCAGCCGGTGCCCGCGACCGCGCGCAGCTGCCAGTCCTGCCACATGCCGGCGACCTACAAGGGCCTCGCCCTCGAGACCGCGATCGCCTATATCGAGACCGGCAATTTCCCGGACGTCGACGAGCGCCTGCCGGCCAACGAGATCACGCCCCAGCCGCGCGCGGACTTCGCGCGCCACATGCTGTCGGGCATCAATCTCTTCGGGCTCGAGTTCTTCAAGCAGTTCCCGCTCATCCTCGGCATCCGCACGACCGATCCGATGCTGGGCGACGGCGAGGCGCAGGAAGGCCTCAAGACGTCGATCCAATCGGACCAGATGCTCGCGACCCAGGAGACCGCGACGGTCGCGGTCGTCCCCCAGGGCGCCTCGGCCCAGGGCATCGACGCTCAGGTTCAGGTGACCAACCTCGCCGGCCACAAGTTCCCGAGCGGGGTCGGCTTCCGCCGCGCCTTCGTCGATTTCCAGGTGCTGGACGCGGGCGGCAAGGTGCTTTGGGAATCGGGCAAGACCGACGCGCTCGGCGTGCTCCTGGGCTCGGACGGCAAGCCGCTCAAGACCGAGTTCTTCGGGCCCGATCAGCAGCAATGGCAGCCGCCCTACGCCAAGATCGCGAGCGAGGATCAGGTCCAGATCTATCAGGAGCTGGTACGCGACCCGAAGGGGCTCTTGACCACCTCGTTCCTCGCCCTCGACCAGGAGGTCAAGGACAACCGCCTGCTGCCGAAAGGCTGGAGCCGCACGGGGCCGGACGCGGCCATCACGAAGCCCTGCGCCTGGGACGCGGAGAGCAAGAAATGCGAATTCCTCGACCAACCCGGCTACAATGACGGCGGCGGCTACGACCGGGTGAGCTACGAGGTCGCCTGCTCGAAGGCCCTCGCCGGCGCAGCTGAAGTCAAGGCGACGCTCTACTACCAGGCGATCCCGCCCGCCTATCTCAAGCAGCGCTTCGCCGATGCCGGCGGCTGGGACACGAAGCGCCTTTATTACTTCGGCAGCAAGCTGAGCACCGAGGACGGGGCGTCCGAGATCTCGGACTGGAAGGTTCTCATCGCCTCGGCGACCGCCAGCCTGCCCCAAGGTGCCTGCAAGCAATAGAGGTCGCGCCATCCCCGCCTTGAAACCGCGCGCCGTCTCCGTTATGGGTTGACGGCCAAGGCCGGGCGCACGGCCGGCGATTGCGGCAATAAGCGCGAAGGCGGGAGGGCTCGGGTGGCGAAACTGCCGATCACCATCGCGTGCGGCGATTACGATCGCGTGCGCGCGATTCGCGACGGGCGCGTCCCGGTCGAGGGCTGCGAGGTCACCTTCCTCGCCCTCGAGCCCGAGGAGCTGTTCTTCCGCGCCTTCCGCCATGGCGAGTTCGACGTGACCGAGATGTCGGCCGGCTCCTACATCTCGGCGGTCGCGCGCGAGGACGCGGCCTATGTCGCGATCCCCGTGTTCCCGTCGCGCATGTTCCGCCATTCCTCGATCTACATCCGCACCGATCGCGGCATCGCGTCGCCCAAGGACTTGAAGGGGAAGCTCGTCGGCACGCCCGAGTACCAGCTGACCGCGATTCTGTGGGCGCGCGGCATCCTCGACGACGAGTACGGGATCAAGCCGCAGGATCTCAAATGGCGCACCGGCGGGCTTCACGAGGCGGGCCGCATCGAGAAGACCGTGACGCGCCTTCCGCCCGGCATCGACATCGCACCCATCGACGCGGACGAGACGCTCGACCGGCTCCTCGAGGCGGGCAGGATCGACGCGGTGATCGCACCCCGCCCGCCGCGTTGCTTCGAGCGCAAGGCACCCCATGTCGGACGCCTGTTCGCGGATTCGCGCGGCGCCGAGCGCGACTACTACAAGAAGACCGGCATGTTTCCGATCATGCACATGCTCGGCATCAAGCGCGAGCTCGCCGAGGCCCATCCCTGGCTCGCGAACTCCCTCTACAACGCCTTCCTCGAGGCGAAGGAGATGGCGTTCGCGAAGATGCGCCTCTATGCGGCGCTCCCGGTGGCGCTGCCCTGGTTCGTCGACGAGCTCGACGCGACCGTCGAGCTCATGGGGCGCGACTTCTGGTCCTACGGCGTCGAGCCCAACCGCAAGACGCTCGCGGCGATGGCGCGTTACGCCTTCGAGCACGGGCCCGCGGTGCGCGAGGTTTCGGTCGACGAGCTGTTCGTGAAATCGACCCTCGAGCGCTTCAAGATCTAGGCGAGACGCGCAGGCGATGAACGAGGCGATCCAGATCGTCATCGGCGGATTGCTTCAGGGAAGCGTGTTCGCGGTCCTGGCCCTCGGATTCTCGCTCGTGTTCCGCGTCACGGGCGTGATCAATCTCGCGCAGGGCGCGTTCTGCATCCTGGGCGCGCTGCTCATGTATTCGTTCCAGGTGGCGCTCGGCTGGCCGACGCTCCCGGCTGCCCTCGCGGCCACCCTCGGCACGGCGGCGTTCGGATTCGCGATCGGGCGCACCATTTTCGTGCCCGCGTTGCCGCGCTTGCCGGTGAGCTCGATGCTGGTGATGACCGCGGGCATGCTGACCCTCGTCGAGGGCGTGCTGCTCGTCGTCTGGGGCAGCCAGCCTTACGCGACGCCGCCCTTCTCGGGCGAGGCGCCGGTCTCGATCTGGGGCGTCCTGGTGCCGACCCAGGGGTTCTGGATCGCGGGCATCGCGGCATTGGCGATCGCGGCGCTCTGGTGGCTGCTCCAGCGCACCGACCTCGGCATGGCGCTCCGCGCCTGCGCCGAGAACCGGGTGGCAGCGCGCCTCATGGGCATCGACGTCGCGCGCATGACGCTCGTGAGCTTCGTGCTCGCCGCGACCATCGCCGGCATCGGCGGCATCGCGGTCGGACCGATCACGTCGCTCGAGTTCGATACCGGGCGCTATTTCACCAATTTCGGCTTCATCTCGGTCGCGATCGGCGGCCTCGGCACCTTCATGGGCTCGGTCGTGGGCGGGCTCGGGCTCGGCGTCGCCGAGCAGCTCGCCGCGGGCTACGTCTCGTCCTTGTTCGCGAACGGCTTGGCGCTCGGGCTCCTCTTGGTGGTGCTGCTATGGCGCCCCAACGGGCTCTTCGCCGGGGGCCCGGCGCGCCGCAGCGACGTGCGCGACGAGCAACGCGTCTACCGCGCCATCGTGCGCATCGACGGGCGCGGCGGGACGATCTTCGGCGCGATCTTTTTGGCCGCCCTCATCGTGCTTCCCTGGCTGCTGCCGCCCGGAAGCCTTTTGGACTCGCTCGTGATCACCGGAATCCTGTTCATCGGGGTGCTCGGCCTCGACGTGCTCATGGGATTCGCGGGGCAGGTGAGCCTCGGGCAATCGGGCTTCCTCGCGATCGGCGGCTATACGGCCGCGATCCTGGCGACGAATTACGATCTCCCGCCGCTTCTCGGCGTAGCCGCCGGGATCGCGCTCTCGCTCCTATGCGCGTTCCTGCTCTCGCTCGTGACCACGCGGCTCCGCGGCCATTACCTGGCCCTTGCGACCCTCACTTTCGGCCTCCTGGTCGATTCGCTCACCGTCGGCCTCACCGAGACCACGGGCGGGCCCTCGGGGCTGGTGGGGATTCCGTCCTTCTCGGTCGCGGGCTACGCCTTCGCGACGCCGATCTCGATGTATTACCTCGTGCTCGGCATCATCGTGGTGCTGATCCTGGCCCTTTTGGGTGCCATGCGCTCGAGCTTCGGCCGCGCGCTCAAGGCGGTGCGTACGGACCAGACCGCGGCGGCGGCCCTCGGCGTCGACGTGCGGCGCCACAAGACCGCGGCGCTTGCGATCTCGGCGGTGCTCGCGTCGCTCGCTGGCTCGCTCTACGCGTTCCAGTTCCACTTCCTCTCGCCCGAGATGGTGGCGACGCCGCGCTCGTTCGAGATGATCGCCATGCTGGTCGCGGGCGGCGAGGGGACGCTGATCGGGCCGCTCTTCGGCGTGGCGTTGTTGACGCTTCTCCCGACGCTGTTCCAGCCGCTCGCGGTCTACAAGACGTTCGGCGAGGGGCTCTTGCTCGTGCTCTGCTTCATGTGGCTGCCCGAGGGCATGTTCGGCGCCGCGGCCGCGTGGCTCGCGCGGCGTTTCGGTGCAAGTCGGCCACCCATCCAGGGCTCGACGTCGCAGGGGGCCGCGTCATGAGCGCGGCCATGAATTCGCGAGACAGCGTCCCCGCCCTCGAGCTCGTCGGCCTCTCGAAGCGCTTCGGCGGCTTGAGTGCGTGCGATCGCGTGAGCTTCGCCGTGCCCGACGGGAGCTTGACCGCCGTGATCGGCCCCAACGGCGCCGGGAAGACCACGATCTTCAATCTCGTGACCGGCCTCTATCCGGCCGACGACGGCGCGGTGCGCCTCTATGGCGAGCCGATCCTGGGCTTCCCTCTCGGACGCATCGCGCGGCTCGGCCTCATCCGCACCTTCCAGTCGGCGCGTATCTATCCGGGCATGACGGTGCTCGAGAACCTGCTCGCGGGCGCTCATTTGCGCGTGCGCGCGAGTGCCATCGCGGAGATGCTGTGGCTTCCGTCCGCGCGGCGCGAGGAGCGCTCGCTCGCGGCCAAGGGCGAGGCCTTGCTCGAGCTCGTGGGGCTCACGGCCTGGCGCGACGCGCCCGCGACCGACTTGCCCATGGGCGGCCAGAAGCTCCTCGAGGTCGCGCGCGCGCTCATGGCGGGCCCTCGCGTGCTCCTGCTCGACGAGCCCGCCGCCGGCCTCAACGATGCCGAGACCGCTGAGCTCGCCGCGTTGTTGCGCGCGATCCGCGACGCGGGCGTCACGCTCATGGTGGTCGAGCATAATATGTCCTTGGTCATGGGGGTCGCCGACCAGGTGATCGTGCTCGACGCGGGGAGCGTGGTCACCAGCGGCAGCCCGCGCGCGATCCAGCAGGATCGCCGCGTGATCGAGGCCTATGTGGGCCAGGAGGATCTCGACCTCGCGGGGAGCGCGCCATGACCCTCGAGGTCCGCGGACTCTCGACCGGCTATGGGCGCGACGCGGTCGTGCACGAGATCGACCTCGAGGTGCGTCCGGGCGAGATCGTGGCGCTCATCGGCGCCAATGGCGCGGGGAAATCGACGTTGGTGAAGGCGATCTCGGGCCTGTTGCCGCTCCATGGGGGAGAGATCCTGCTCGAAGGAAAGGCGATCGGGCGCGAAAGCCCGCGCGCGCGCGTGCTGCGCGGCATCGCCCACGTGCCCGAGGGACGGCAAATCTTCGCCGGGATGAGCGTGCTCGAGAATTTGCGCTTGGGCGCCTATAGCCAGCTCGGCAAGCTCGACGCGGCGGCGATCGAGGCGCGCGTCAAGGACGTGTGCGCGCTGTTTCCCGTGCTGCTCGAGCGGCGCACGAGCCCGGTCGGCAATCTCTCGGGCGGGCAGCAGCAGATGCTCGCCATCGCGCGCGGGCTCATGTCGAAGCCGAAATTCCTCATGCTCGACGAGCCGTCGCTGGGCTTGGCGCCGGTGCTGGTGTCGGAGATTTTCCGCCTCATCGCGGGCCTACGCGCCCAGGGGCTCGGGATTCTTCTCTCCGAGCAGAACGCGCGCCTGAGCCTCGCGATTTCCGACCGCGCCCACGTGATCGAGAACGGGCGTCTCACTCTCTCGGGCACCGGACGCGAGCTTCTCGGCAAGAGCGAGGTGGCCGAGCGCTATCTCGGCGTCGGCAAGGCGGTCGCGGAGGCCGACGCGCGTCCCCATGATAGGCTGGTGGCCGCACTCAAGGAGACGCTCGCGCGTTGAGGCATCGTTCCGCTCCGGCCGCACCCCGATTAAGAGTGCGCGGTTTTAATTCGCTTCTGGCGAACGAAGGCCGCGAGCTTGCGGCCGGCGCCTATCGGCTCGGCCGGTTATTGATGTTGACCACGGTGCAGGTCGTGGACGCGATGCCGGCGCAGAAGCCGAGGGCTGCCGCGCGCGCCTCCTCGACGCTGCGGCGTCCCGTGGCCCAGCCGAAGCGCGATCCGGCGCCGATCGCGAAGGCCTTGTTGGGCCCGCTCTCGAGGTAGGTCGCGAAAGTTTCGCGCCCGCGCGCGTTGAGGCCGGCGGGCGGGGCGACGTTCGGGCGCGGAAGCTCGATCGGCGTCGCGCGTAGCCGCAATCCCTGGCTCTCGAGGAACCGGTCCACGATCGGCGTCCAGATCGGGATGCCGCCGGGCTGGCTGAAGAGAAAATGTCCGTCCGACCCATAAGCGGGTGCTGCGACGAAATCGGCCTTGCCGCCGCCGGCCCGGTAGGCCCCGAGGGCGCGCGCGACGAGCGCCGGGCCGAAGAAGAGATCGTTCGGCGCCGAGACCCACAAAAGCGGCGTGCGCGCGGTCTTGCCGTATCGGCCGAAGGCGGCGACGAGACGGCCCTCGGCGCAGACCGAATTCGGTCCTTGCGATCCCCGGCCGGGCGCGAAGGCGAGAGCGGCGGCAAGGCCCGGCGGCGAGGCCGCCGTCAGTGCCACCGTCGCGTAGGCGCCCGCCGAGACGCCGACGCTGATCCATTTCCCCTTGGCGACATAGGGCTCGGTTTCCATGAACTTGGCCGCGGCGGCGATGTCCTCGGCCCCGGCGCGGCCGGCGGCTTCATAGTCGGGTCCGCCGCAGCCGCCGTAGGTTTCCGCCCATGCGCCCTCGGATTTTCCGTAGCCGCGGCGCATGAACGGCACCGCGGTCCAGCCGCGGCGCGCGAACTCGGCCGCCTGGCGCCACATGCCGTAGGGATTTTGCTTCGGCCGCTCGCGCGCATCGCGCGGCGAGCCGTGATCGAGGAGCGCGAGCGGATGGGACGCCCCGTCGTCGGGCCGAACCACGATGGCCTCGAGCTCGTAGACCGAGCCGCCGATCCGGGCGTGGATGGTCAGGGGGTCGGTGCGAATGCCGGTCGCGCCGGCCGGCGCGGAGGCGAGTGTGAGCGCCGCCCACGCGACGAGCGCGATAACGATGCGGCTTTTAAGGACGAACGCGCGCGTCACGAGCTCGATGCCCCCCTCGGACAGCGGAGCCTAGCATGGTTCGCGTGGCGTGCGCGCGCGCCCAAAGGGTCGAGCCTCATGGGCACAAGGCCGGGCGGCGGCGAAGTCGGCCAGCGGCAAAGTCCGGCCAGCAACAAAGTCTGGCCACGACAAAGTCCGGCGACAGGGCCGGGCGACGATCGGCTCGGGATTGGATCGCCCCACGGCCCCGTCCAGCGCGCGGCTATTTATGCCGCAGCTTCTCGATCACCGCCGGGTTCTGCGCGTAGAGGCCGACGAGGGCACCCTTCGCCAGCACCTTCCCCTCCATCGCCGCCAGCGCTTCCTGGCCGGTAAAGGGGCCGCTCAGGCCGAGCGTGGGTACGCTCAGCGCATAGACGGTGAAGTGGTAATGGTGCGGAATCTCGTCGTTCCAGGGCGGGCACGGCCCGTCATAGCCGTAATAGTCGCCCGCGAGGTTCGGGTTGCCCTTGGTGAACTTGGAATAATCGTTGAGGCCGCGTAGGCCGACCTTGGCGCCGTTCTGGGGCTTGCCGTGCACGACGCGCTTCTCCGAATCCTCGCCCTTCTTGAGCCCGTGCACGTTGGCCGGGATGTCGACCAGGATCCAGTGATAGAAGTCCATGCGCGGGATTGAGGCCGCGACCGTGACCCCTTCCTTGTTCATATTCTCGCGGATCGAGGGCACGTCGGAATCGAACAGGATGATGGCGTAGGACTTGGTGCCCGCCGGGCCTTTCGACCAGGAGATGGCCGGGCTGATGTCGGGCCCGGGGCCGGTGTGGCCTTCCTTGCGCGCGACGCAGAAGGCGTATTGATGCGGCACGATGCCGCCGTTCCTGAGCCCGTGGACCCACACGCGGAGCTTGCCCTCGGCGGCCTGCGCCCCGGAATGCGTCGCCAAAGCACCCGTCGCAACGAGCGCGCATGCCGCCGCCATGAGGGCTGCGCGCGCAAACCGTCCGACCTTCGATCGCTCGACCCTTGCCATCTCGTCCTCCCTATTGCGACCGGCGTTGGTGGCCGGCTCTCTTCGGTTGAAATCGCGCCGCCAGGACGCGAATTGCGCGCATCAGTCTAGACGGCACGGCCGGGCGCAAGCAAGCCGGCTCGCGGCTTGGTAGTGGGTCAATTTCACCTCATCCTTCGAGACGCGCCCTATGGGCGCCCTCAGGATGAGGTGAACCTCCATCGATCCAAACCCTCATCTTGAGGAGCAGCCCGGCGGCCTTCGGCCGGCCCTTCGATCCGAAGGCTGCG
>DATJLQ010000211.1:0-3494 GCA_035509415.1 Alphaproteobacteria bacterium | reverse complement strand
TCGAGGATGCGTTGGCTCCCGAACACGCCGGTGATGACGCCCTGGACCGGCCACATGAAGCCGCTTTCGAACAACGGCTCGTGGATGTCGGTGCGGCGCGCCTTCGCGATGAGCGCGTCCTCGTCGCCGATGCGCGCGAAGATCGAGGGCGGCGGCGAGACCATGCTCTTGGGCAGATTGTCGATGCGCTGGATCTCCCATTGACGCACGGCGATCGCGAGCCGGCGCGTCTCGACGCTTCCGTCGGGCGCGCGCACGACAAGGATGGCCTCGGGCTTCGCGTCGCGTCCGAAGCCCACGACGAAGCGGCCGTCGGGTGCCACCTCGACCGCGGCACCGTCGAGGGTGACGTGGCTTCCGGGTGCGACCGTGCCGAAGAGTGCGCCGCCCTGGGTCGCGTGGCCCTCTAGGGCGAGCGGCGCCGCCGCGGCGGGTGCGGCCATAAGCAGGATCGCAATGAGCGCCCGTACGAGCCTCACAGCAACGAGCCTTGATCGTCCGTGCCGCCCGGAGATTTGGGCCCACGCTTTGCCGCGGGCGCGCGCGGGGGTGCCGAGATTTTCTGCGCGACCGCGTCGTCCGCGCCACGCGCGCCGTCGATATGGGCATCGGCAATGCCGTCGCTGAATTCGATCGCGACGCCCAGGCCCGGCAGCGCCGCGGCGACGCGGGTCAGGGGCTCGCCCGCGCGGTCGCGCACGAGCGCATAGCCGCGCCCGAGCACCTTCCGGTAGGAGAGATTCTCGAGCCGGAGGCCGAGCTGCTCGAGCCGCTCGCCCCGGCGCTCGACGAAGCGCAACGCGGCAGCGCCCATGCGCTCGCCGAAGCGGCCGCCTTCGTAGCCATGGCGCTTGGTCGCGACCAGCTGCAAAAGGGCGCGGCCCGGATCGGCCAAACGCGCGAGACGCTCGCGCCGCCGCTCGACGGCACCCGAGCCCGCATTCACCAACCGCTCGCTCCAATCGTCGAGGCGCTGGGTCGCCTCATCCAAAAGCCGCGCCGGATCGGGGAGGCCGCGGCCGAGCCCTTCGACACGGAGCCGCCGCTCCTCGATCATGCGATGCCACGCGCGCACGAGACGCGTCTCCTCGTCCATGACTTGCGCCACGAGCTCGACGCGCACCGGGACCGCCATCTCGGCGGCCGCACTCGGCGTCGGGGCGCGCCGGTCGGACGCGAAGTCGATGAGGGTCGTGTCGGTCTCGTGGCCCACGGCGGAGATGAGCGGGATGGCACTCGCCGCCGCGGCACGCACCACGATCTCCTCGTTGAACGCCCAAAGATCCTCGAGGCTGCCGCCGCCGCGCGCGACGATCAAAAGGTCGGGGCGCGGGATGGCGCCGCCCGGCTCGAGCGCGTTGAAGCCGCGAATCGCGGCCGCGACCTGCTCTGCAGCCCCGGTGCCCTGCACGGCCACCGGCCACAGGATGACCCGGCGCGGGAAACGGTCCGCGAGCCGGTGGAGAATGTCGCGAATCACCGCACCCGTGGGCGAGGTCACGACGCCGATCACGTCCGGAAGATAGGGGAGCGGCTTCTTCCGCGCGGGATCGAACAAGCCCTCGGCCGCGAGCTTCTTCCTGCGCTCCTCGAGGAGCTTCAAGAGAGCGCCTTGGCCCGCGAGGGCCATGGAGTCGATCACGAGCTGGTATTTCGAGCGGCCGGGATACGTCGTGATGCGGCCGGTCGCGATCACCTCCATGCCGTCCTCGGGATTGAGCCCGAGTCGCGCCGCGGTACCGCGCCACACCACGCCGTCGAGCACCGCATTCTCGTCCTTGAGCGAGAGATAAAGATGGCCCGAGCTGTGGCGCTTGAAGCCAGAGATTTCGCCCCGCACGCGCACATGATCGAAACGCTCCTCGAGCGCGCGCTTCAAGAGCGCCGAAATCTCGCTCACCGAGAATTCGGGCAGGTTGGCCTGGGCAGGAGCGCCCGAGTCGGGCGAAAATTCGGTCATGCGTGCCGGGCTTCGTGCTAAAAGCGGCCCCGTGACGGACGCGATGGCCGGCATGGTACAAGACCGGCCGGGGCCGGACCAGCAGGCTCGTGAAGGACTCCCACGCGACCTCATCCTTCGAGACACGGCGTTCCTCGGGATGAGGTCGATTTATCAGCCGCTTGCCTCACCCTGAGGAGCCCGCGCCAGCGGGCGTCTCGAAGGGCGAGGCAAGCCTCTAAATGGCGTAGCCAACGAGCGACGGAAGCCTCATGCGCATTCTGGTGGTGGGATCGGGCGGGCGGGAGCACGCGCTGTGTTGGGCGATCGCGGCCTCGCCGCTCGCGGACAAGATCTACTGCGCGCCCGGGAACGCCGGCATCTCAAGCGTCGCGGAATGCGTGCCGATCGCGGCCGACGATCTCGATCGTCTCGAAGCCTTCGCGCGCGACCATGCGATCGATTTCGTCGTGGTCGGGCCCGAGGCGCCGCTGGTACTCGGCCTCGTCGACCGGCTCGAGGCCGCGGGCATCAAGGCGTTCGGGCCGAGGGCCGCGGCCGCGGCGCTCGAGGGCTCCAAGGGCTTCATGAAGGACCTGTGCGCGAAGTACCGCATCCCGAGTGCGGCCTATGGGCGCTTCGAGGATGCGCGCCGCGCGAAGCAATTCATCGCGGCGCACGGCGCACCCATCGTGGTCAAGGCGGACGGGCTTGCGGCCGGCAAGGGCGTCACCGTCGCGGCGACGATCGCCGAGGCCGAGGCGGCGGTCGAGGACGCGCTGGTCGCGGGGCGTTTCGGCGCGGCGGGCGCTTCTCTCGTGATCGAGGAGTTCCTCGAGGGCGAGGAGGCGAGCGTGCTCGCGCTCGTCGACGGCGAGCATTTCTTGACCCTCCCCTCGGCCCAGGACCACAAGCGCGCGTTCGACGGCGACAAGGGTCCGAACACCGGTGGGATGGGCGCCTATTCGCCCGCGCCGGTCGTCACGCCGGCGCTCTTGGCGGAGATCGAGAAGACGCTGCTTGCGCCCACAGTCGCGGCGATGCGGGCGGAGGGACGGCCCTTCAAGGGCATCCTCTATGCCGGCATCATGGCGACGCGCGAAGGGCCGAAGCTCCTCGAATACAATGTGCGCTTCGGCGATCCCGAGTGCCAGGCGCTCCTCGTGCGCTTGAAGTCCGATTTGCTGCCGGCCCTCGTCGCCGCGCGCGACGGCGAGCTCAAATATTTCGATCTCCGTTGGCACGACGAGCCGTCGCTTTGCGTCGTGATGGCGGCCAACGGCTATCCCGGCGACTACCGGAAAGGGAGCGAGATCCGCAATCTCGATGCGGCCGGCGCGGTCGAGGGCACGGTCGTGTTCCACGCGGGCACGGAAGCGCGCGACGGCAGGATCGTCGCGACCGGCGGGCGCGTGCTTGGTGTCACCGCGCGCGGGCCCAACGTCGCGGAGGCGCGCGCGCGCGCCTACCGCGCGGTCGACCTCATCGATTGGCCCGAGGGATTTTGCCGGCGCGATATCGGCTGGCGCGCCCTTCGGCGCTGACGCGCGCGGGG
>DATJLQ010000210.1:0-5468 GCA_035509415.1 Alphaproteobacteria bacterium | reverse complement strand
CCCCATCGCCGGCAGGGCGGCGAAACGCTCCTTGATGCCGGGCTTGACCACGTCCTTCAGATGCACGACGCCGAGCAGCCTGCCGTTCTCAGCGACCGCGAGCGGTGTGCCGCCGGTCATCGCCACCTTGTCGACCGCCTGTTTGAAGGCGGGCGGCGCGTGCTCGGAAGCGAGCTTCAGATAGCGAAGCGTCGAGTCGACGGCCCCCTTGCGGATCGAGCGACCCGGCGCGTCGACGCCGGAGAGCCGCGTCTGCGCGGCGAAAGGCACGATGGTGGTTTTCGCGCTGTCGAACTTGGGCTCGGGGAGCGCATATTCGCCCTTGGCGAGCGCGACGATCGAACGCCCCTCGGGCGTTTCGTCGGCGAGGCTCGAGGCGAGCGCCGCGGAGGCGAGATCGTCGACCGAAACGCCGGGAACCGGAAGGAACTCGGTCGCCATGCGGTTGCCGTAGGTGATGGTGCCGGTCTTGTCGAGCAGCAGCGTGTCGACGTCGCCCGCCGCCTCGACCGAGCGCCCGGACATGGCGAGCACGTTGAACTTGACCAGCCGGTCCATGCCCGCGATGCCGATCGCGGACAAAAGCGCGCCGATCGTGGTCGGGATCAGGCATACGAAGAGCGCCACCAGCACGATCACCGAGACCGAGCCGCCGGCATAGGCCGCGAAGCTCGGGATCGAGCACACCGCGAAGACGAAGATGATGGTCATGCCCGCGAGCAGGATGTTGAGCGCGATCTCGTTGGGCGTCTTCTGGCGCACCGCACCCTCGACCAACGCGATCATGCGGTCGAGAAAGCTCGAGCCGTGGGCCGCCGTGATGCGCACCACGATCCAGTCCGAAAGCACGCGCGTCCCGCCGGTCACCGCCGAGCGGTCGCCGCCGCTCTCGCGGATCACGGGCGCCGACTCGCCGGTGATCGCGGACTCGTCGACCGAGGCCACGCCTTCGACGACGTCGCCGTCGCCGGGCACGATGTCGCCCGCCTCGACCAGCACCAGATCGTTCGGCTTCAAGGCGAGGGCCGACACTTCCTCGAAGCGGCGCGTCTTGGCGTCCGGAAGTCGCTTCGCCTTGGTCTCGGTGCGCGTGCGGCGCAGCGCTTCGGCCTGGGCCTTGCCGCGTCCCTCCGCCACCGCCTCGGCGAAGTTCGCGAACAGGACCGTGAACCAGAGCCAGATGGTGATCTGGACGTTGAAGCCGAAATGCCCGCCGCCGGCCGCGAGGTCGCGCACCAGCAGCACGGTGGTGAGCGCCGCCACCACCTCGGTCACGAAGATGACCGGGTTCTTGATCAGCGTGCGCGGATCGAGCTTGCGGAAGGAGTCGACGATCGCGCCGATCAAGGTCGCGCGGTCGATGCCGATCGTGGCCCGATGGGACGCGGCGGCGGCTCTGGATTTGGCGTTCATGGTCTTGCTCTCGATAAAGGCGGCGTTGGCGTCAGAACAGCTTGCCCGAGTTCATGAAGATCTGCTCGATCCCCGGCCCGAGCGACAACGCGGCGAAGTAGGTGAGGCCGACCGTGATCAGGATCACGCCCACGAGCAGCGCCACGAACAGGCCGTTGTCGGTCGGGAAGGTGCCGGCCGAGGGTGGCACGATCTTCTTCGCCGCGAGCGAGCCCGCGACGGCGAGGAGCGGGACCACCATGACGAAGCGGCCGATCAGCATCGCGGCGGCGAGGGTGAGGTTGTAGAACATCGTGTTGCCGTTGAGGCCGGCGAAGGCGCTGCCGTTGTTCCCCGTGGTCGAGGAGTAGGCGTAGAGGATCTCGGTGAAGCCGTGAGGCCCGTTATTCGCGATTCCGGCGAGGCCCGCCGGCAACACGCTCGCCAGCGCGGTGAAGCCGAGGATCGAAAGCGGGAGCACCAGGAACGCGAGCATGGTCATCTTGACCTCGCGCGATTCGAGCTTCTTCCCCACATATTCCGGCGTGCGCCCGACCATGAGGCCGGCGATGAAGAGGGTCACGATGGCGAACACGAACATGCCGTAGAGGCCGGAGCCGACGCCGCCCCAGATCACCTCGCCGAGCTCGATGTTGACGAGCGGCACCAGGCCGCCGATGGGCGTGAAGCTGTCATGCATGCCGTTGACGGCGCCGCAGGAGGCGTCGGTGGTGAGGGTCGCGAAGAGAGCGGTGTCGGCGATGCCGAAGCGCACCTCTTTCCCTTCCATGTTGCCGCCCGCCTGCTCGAGGCTCGGCGTCTGGTCGACGCCGAAATGGGCGAAGGCGGGATTGCCGGCCGCCTCGGCGTGGTAGAGCACGAGCACGCCCGCGACCGAGAGGATCGCCATCGCGCCGAACAGCGCCCAGCCCTGCTTCTGGTTGCCGACCATGCGGCCGAAGACGTTGGTGAGCGCCGCGCTGATCGCGATCATCAGGATCATCTGGACGTAGTTCGCGAGCGGCGTCGGGTTCTCGAACGGATGGGCCGCGTTGGCGTTGAAGAATCCGCCGCCGTTGGTGCCCAGCATCTTGATCGCGATCTGGGACGCGACCGGGCCGAGGGCGATCGTCTGCTTGGCGCCCTCGAGGGTGGTCGCGTCGACATAGGCGCCGAGCGTCTGCGGCACGCCTTGCCAGACCAGCACCAGCGCCGCGACGACCGAGATCGGCATCAGGATGTAGAAGGTGCAGCGCGTGACGTCGGCCCAGAAATTGCCGATCCCCTTGGCCGAGCGGCGCGCGAAGCCGCGCACGAGGGCGATCGCGAGTACGATGCCGGTCGCGGCCGAGCAGAAATTCTGCACCGTGAGCGCCGCCATCTGGGTCAGATAGCTCATGGTCCCTTCGCCGCCGTAGTTCTGCCAGTTGGTGTTGGTGGCGAAGCTGATGGCGGTGTTGAAGGCGAGGTCGGGCGAGACGTTGGCCATGCCCTGGGGATTGAGCGGCAAATAGGCCTGGACGCGCTCGAGGAGATAGACCAGGAGGAAGCCCGCGAAGTTGAACAGGAGCATGGCAGCCGCGTAGGTCAGCCAATGCTGATCCTGCTCGGGGTCGACCCCGGCGAGCCGGTAGAAGCCGCGCTCGATGGGCCGGAGCACGGGCGCGAGAAAAGTGCGCTCGCCCGCGAATACGCGCGTCATGTAGCCGCCGAGCGGCTTGGTGACGAGCACGATGAGCGCGAAGTAGAGCGCGATCTGGGCTAAACCGTCGACGGTCATTTGAGGCTCCAAGCGCCGAAGCGAGCGGGCGCGGCGCGCGTCAGAAGCGTTCCGGGCGAACCAGCGCGAATACGAGGTAGGCGAGGAGGGCGAGCGCCACCGCGCCGCCGAGGATGAGATCGATCGTCATCGTGGCCTCACAATCTTCCGCACAGCGCGGCGTAGCCGAGCAGCAACGCGAAGGCGCCGGTCCCGAGGGCAATCATGAGCGCGTCCATCATCTTCGAACCCTCCTCCAATCGGGGGCGGCAGGGTGATAGGCCCGAAGCGCATAAAAATTCGATATGGATTTTGCCTGCGCGCGAGTAACGCCCGTTAATACGGCCGCGACCCTCGCCCGGCCGCACGCCGCCTTGGGCCGGGTCCTCATCCTGCCCCGGTCGCGCCCCAGTGCGCCGGAAAATATTTGTGCTATATCAATGGTTTGGCGCGGCTCCGCGAGACCAGCACGGATTGACCTTTGCCAAGGTAATCGCCATATAACAACGGTTCCGCACACTCCCGGCCTCATTCCCGACCGGGCCCAAGGCTCGGCACGGAACTTGCGAGGTATCGTCTCGACCGTCGGCAGATCACCAGGAATCGCTTGATTCTTGCGAGTTTCTCGCCCTCGTGAGCAAACTGCGTTGCATTCTGCAACGGGGCGCGCGGCGGACGGATGGGATGAGGCAAATCGGTGTCGGCGCGCAGGCCGGCGGCGGTTCGCCCCAAGGAACCGGAAGGTTCGAGCGAAGTCGGTGGGCGGAGTGAGCAATATCATGTCGATCGAGTCTCGTCGTCAGTATCCCGGGCTGGAAGTCGCGACCGAGCAGAGCCCGTTGTTCCAGGGCACGGCCGAGAATCAGTTCGACGTGCGCCGGATCCTCGCGATCCTGAAGCGCCGCAAGCTCATGATCCTGGGCGTGATGTTCGTCATCACCAGCCTCGCGACCCTGATCGTCAACCAGGCGACCCCGCTCTACCGCGCCGAGACGCGCATCATCGTCGAGCCGAGCCAGAACAACATCACGCCGTTCCAGCAGGTCGCCCCCGGCCTGGTCGAGGACGAGCTGACCGCCGACACCCAGGCGGCGGTGATCGGCTCGCGCGACATCGCGGCCAAGGCGGTCGACCGGCTCGATCTGGTCGACAATCCCCTCTTCAACCCGACCCTGGTTCCGCCCAAGCCGGGCCTGTTCGCCTCGCTGCTCGATCCGGTGCGCAACCTGATTGCGGTCAACATCACGCGCCCGCTCAAGGAAGCGCTGTTCGGCAAAGGCGCCGAGCAGCCGAAGACCGCGGCCGCCGACAACGCGGGTCCCGCCCTCGGGCCGTCGCCCGGGCAGAAGCGCGACGAGCTGGTCGAGAACGTGATCAACACCTTCCTCGGCGGCCTCACGGTGGTGACGTCGCAGACCAGCCGCGTGATCGCGATCCAATACGTCTCGACCGACCCGCGCATGGCGGCGCTGGGCGCCAACACGGTCGCCGAGCTCTACATCCTCGATCAGCTCACCAACAAGGGGGCGATCTCCTCGCGCGCCGACAGCTGGCTCAACCAGCGCGTCAACGAGCTGCGCCAGCGCATGATCGACTCCGAGCAGCGCCTCGACGCGTACCGCAAGAAGTCGGGCATCGTCGACATCGGCGGCGCCAACATCCTGCAGCAGCAGCTCGCGCGCCTCAACGAGGAGCTGACCCTCGCCAAGACCGATCTCTCGGAGAAGGAAGCGCGCGACACCCAGGTCCAGGAGCAGCTCAAGAACGGCAACATCGACACCGCCGCCGCGGTGCTCAACAATTCGCTGATCCAGAGCCTGCGCGATCAGGAGGCGAAGCTCCAGTCCCAGCTCGCCGAGTACAAGACCATGTACCAGCCGGGCTTCCCGCAGGTGCGGCTCACCGAGCAGGAGCTGAGCGGGCTGCGCGCGAAGATCGCGACCGAGGCGAAGAAGATCGCGGCCGAGATGAGCAACGAGCTCGACATCGCGCGCGTGCGGGCGACGAATCTCCAGACCGCGGTCGACGATCTCCAGAAGAAGCTCGAGAAGCAGAACGAGGCCGAGGTCAACATCCGGTCGCTGCAGACCGACGTCAACGCGAACAAGCAGCTCTACGAGACCCTGCTGTCGAAATACAAGGAAACGGACATCCAGCAGGATTCGTCGCTGCAGCAGCCCGATGCGCGCATCATCTCGCGCGCGACGGTGCCCGGCGGACCCTATTATCCCCGGAAGAACCTGATGGTCATGGCGGCGCTCATCGTGTCCGCGGTCGTGGGCATGGCGCTCGCGGTGGTGACCGAGCTGTTCGACCA
>DATJLQ010000209.1:0-1111 GCA_035509415.1 Alphaproteobacteria bacterium | reverse complement strand
CGGCGGCTGGGTGCCGTCGCCTGCGTGCTCGGTGCCGACGGGGATTGTCTCGGTCGGCGCGAGCGGGGTGACGGACACGACCTCGGCTGTGGCGCGTTGCGGGGCGCGGTTCCTGGCCTGCTCGGCGGTGACCCGCTGGCGCTGCTGGACGGGCTCGTCGTCGTAGTGCTCGGCGGGCGGCATGGCGTCGGTCAGCTCGATGCCGGCGTAGTCCTGGGGGAACGTCTTGCGGTAGACGTCGGCCTCGGTGCACTTCTCGGTCATGTGGACGCCCTTGGTGGCCCACTGGGCGATCGGGATGGCGATCTCGGCGCCGTTCTGGGTGACTTTCTTGGTCTGGACGTACTCGTCGTAGCGGAGCACGGAGGTGTAGGGCGTCTCGACGCCGTTGCGGTCGCGGACGGTGTAGGTGACCTCGACGGCGATAGGCGGCCGCTGCTGGACCCAGACTTTGTGCTCGGTTCCCTCGTGGTCGTAGTAGGTGAAGCGGGACAGGACGCCGCGGACGCCCTCGCGGCGCTCGGCGCGGTCGCGGATGGTGCGCCAGCCCTCGATGCCGGTCTGGATGGTCCACTTGGACACCCAGGTGTCGCCTTGCTTCTCGCGGCGCTCGATCATCATGATCTGCTTGGCGAACGGGTCGAGGCCGGTGCGCTGGCACTGGTGGAGGAAGACGGCGCGGTCGGCGTTGGACGCGTTCTTCAGGCCGAGCTGGTTGAGGGCGGCGTTCTGGTATTCGTCCCAGGTGAGCTGCCCCGGCTTTATTGCCAGGGCGGCTTGCTGGACGGCCTCGAGGCGGTCGCTTTCGCGGACGGCGAGGTCGTTAGTCGTGCCATTCATCGATTTCCCTCTTTATCCGCTGCCGGTCGTAGTACCGGAGCTGTAGTTCTTCGATTTCCTCGGAATAGCCGGGCCAGATTCCGGAGGCGGTGCAGTCGGCGTATATTTCGCGGGCGATGCGGTTCTGCTCGCGGCCGAGTTCCGCGTCGGCGGTGTTGATGCGGTAGGTGGCGACGAGGTAGGGCGGTTCGGTTTCGACGACGACGAAGACGAAGTCGATGTCGTCGGGGTCGCAGCCGAGGCACGCGGCGAGGCCGTCGCGGTAGTGCGG
>DATJLQ010000208.1:0-2731 GCA_035509415.1 Alphaproteobacteria bacterium | reverse complement strand
GAAGTCCGCCGGCGGCATCATCATTCCCGACACTGCCAAGGAGAAGCCGATGGAGGGCGAGGTCGTCGCCGTCGGCCCGGGTGCGCGCAACGAGAAGGGCGAGCTCGTGCCGCTCGAGGTCAAGGCGGGCGACCGTATCCTCTTCGGCAAGTGGTCGGGCACCGAAGTGAAGATGGATGGCGAGGAGCTCCTGATCATGAAGGAGTCCGACGTCATGGGCATCATCGAGGGATCCAAGTCGGCCAAGCGGGCCGCGTAAGCGAGGAGAGTAGAGGAACATGGCTGCCAAGGAAGTCAAATTCTCAGGCGATGCCCGCGCGCGCCTCTTGCGCGGGGTCGACATACTGGCCAACGCGGTCAAGGTGACGCTCGGTCCCAAGGGCCGCAACGTGGTGCTCGACAAGTCGTTCGGGGCGCCCCGCATCTCCAAGGACGGCGTGACGGTCGCCAAGGAGATCGAGCTGCCGGACAAGTTCGAGAACATGGGTGCCCAGCTCCTGCGCGAGGTGGCGAGCAAGACCTCCGACGTGGCCGGCGACGGCACCACGACGGCGACCGTGCTGGCCCAGGCCATCGTCAAGGAGGGTGCGAAGGCGGTGACCGCCGGCATGAACCCGATGGACTTGAAGCGCGGCATCGACATCGCGGTGGAGACCGTGGTCGAGGACGTGAAGAAGCGCTCGAAGAAGGTCTCGGGCCATGCCGAGATCGCCCAGGTCGGCACCATTTCGGCCAACGGCGAGCGCGAGATCGGCGAGATGATCGCGCAGGCGATGGAGAAGGTCGGGAACGAGGGCGTGATCACGGTCGAGGAGGCGAAGAGCCTCACGACCGAGCTCGAGGTGGTCGAAGGCATGCAGTTCGACCGCGGCTACGTGTCGCCCTACTTCGTGACCAACGCGGACAAGATGATCTGCGAGCTCGAGAGCCCGTACATTCTGCTCCACGAGAAGAAGCTCGCGAACCTCCAGTCGATGCTGCCGCTCCTCGAGGCGGTGGTGCAGTCCGGAAAGCCGCTCCTCGTGATCGCCGAGGACGTCGAGGGCGAGGCGCTCGCCACCCTCGTGGTCAACAAGCTGCGCGGCGGCCTCAAGGTGGCTGCCGTCAAGGCGCCCGGCTTCGGCGACCGGCGCAAGGCCATGCTCGAGGACATCGCGATCCTGACCGGCGGCGAGGTCATCAGCGAGGACATCGGCGTCAAGCTCGAGAACGTGACCTTGAACCAGCTCGGGCGCGCGAAGAAGATCCTCATCAACAAGGACAACACCACGATCGTCGACGGGGCCGGGAAGAAATCCGACATCCAGGGCCGTTGCACCCAGATCCGCGCCCAGATCGAGGAGACCACGTCGGACTACGACAAGGAGAAGCTCCAGGAGCGGCTCGCGAAGCTCGCGGGCGGCGTGGCCGTGATCAAGGTCGGCGGCGCCACCGAGGTCGAGGTGAAGGAGCGCAAGGATCGCGTCGACGACGCGATGCACGCGACCCGCGCCGCGGTCGAGGAAGGGGTCGTCACCGGCGGCGGTTCCGCGCTGCTTTACGCATCCCGCGCGCTCGCCAAGGTCGAGACCCAGAACGACGACCAGAAGCACGGCGTCGAGATCGTGAAGCGGGCACTTCAGTCGCCGGTACGCCAGATCGCCGAGAATGCCGGCGTCGACGGCTCGGTCGTGGTGGGCAAGCTGCTCGAGAGCAAGGATGCGAGCTTCGGCTTCGACGCCCAGACCGACAAATACGTCGACATGTTCAAGGCGGGCATCATCGATCCGACCAAGGTGGTGCGCACGGCGCTGCAGGACGCGGCGTCCATCGCGGGCCTCCTGATCACGACCGAGGCGATGATCGCCGAGCGGCCGGAAAAGAAGGCAGCCCCCGCCATGCCGGGCGGCGGCGGCATGGGCGATATGGACTTCTAAGTCTCGGACGTCCAGGTCCGGCACCCCGGACGAAACGCTCGGGGCCGCGATGCCTGACGGTGTCGCGGCCCCTTTCGTTTGCGCGCAACGGGCATCGACCCGGTTCCGACTGGCCGATTTGGCCAGGGCCGGACTTGGTCCGGCCATCCATGCCTCGGTGCTTGAGAGCGGTCGATCGCCGGGACGCGAGCGTGTCCCCACGCCGGCCGACGGCCGCTCCCGGGGGCCCGGCGATGACCTCTTGCCGGGCGTGATCGGCACCTCGGATTGAGGCGCCGCCGGCAATCGCGCGATCCGGATTCACAGGGCGGCGGAAATCCCTTAGCCTCCCGCCCGTGCACGCGATTCTCGACATCGTCCTCCCGGTCTTCGGCGTGATCCTGCTCGGCTATCTCGCCGGGCGCGGACGCATCCTCGGCGAGAAGAGCTCGGAGGCGCTCAATCTCTTCGTCTATTACTTCGCGATGCCGCCGCTTTTGTTCCGCTCGACCGCGGCCGCGCCGATCGCGGAAATCCTCAACGGCCGCTTCATCCTGGTCTATTTCCTGGGCTCGCTCGCGGCGCTTGCGATCACGCTCGCGGGGAGCCGGCTGCTCTTCGGCGTGCGCGACGCGCCCGGCATGACCATTCACGGGCTCCTCGGCACCTTCTCGAACACGGGCTATATGGGAATCCCGCTCTTCGTCGCGGCGTTCGGCGCCGACCGCGCGTTGCCCGCGGTCGTGATCACCATGTTCGTCTCGCTGGTCTCGATCGGGAGCGCCATCCTGGTGCTCGAGAGTGCGGTGAAGCGCGAGCGGCGCCGCGGCGGGCTC
>DATJLQ010000207.1:0-7245 GCA_035509415.1 Alphaproteobacteria bacterium | reverse complement strand
CGAGACATCGAGTGCGGCATACTGGTTCATGGCAGTTCCCCTTCCGAATGCGGAGCAAAGACTGATTCCTTGACAGCATCAGTCTGGGGAACTGCCTCCCAAAACGCCAGAGACATACCCCGCGATTACGCTAAGTGGTCCCGCTGGAATGTTAGTTGAGCGATGGTGACCTGAGCCCTATTTTTCATCCAGGGATGAGTTGAGTCCGTTCTTCGTTATCTGCAAAGTCAAAAATGAGACAATTAGGACAATCAGCCTGGGAAATATTTACTTTAACAAGATTTTGATTCTTACTATTTGCCGGACTGACCAGCGCCCTCACACGTCGAGGTTCGCGACCTTGAGGGCGTTCTGCTGGATGAAATCGCGCCTCGGCTCGACCACGTCGCCCATGAGGGTCGAGAACACCTCCTCGGCCTGGTCCATGTGCTCGACCCGGACCTGGAGCAGCGAGCGCGCCTGGTGGTCGAGGGTGGTCTGCCAGAGCTGCTCGGGGTTCATCTCGCCCAGGCCCTTGTAGCGCTGGATCGAGGTGCCTTTCTTCCCGAGCTCGAGCACCGCGTCGATGAGCCCGATCGGGCCCGCGACGAGCGTCTCCTTGTCCTTCGCCGTGAGCTTGCCGCGGCGCGTATAGAGGCGCTGGAGCTCGCCCGCGACCGCGTCGACCCGGCGCGCCTCGGCCGAGCGGATCACGGTGCCGTCGATCACGTGGCGCTGGCGCACGCCCCGGAGCGTGCGGATGAATTCGAGCCCGCCGTCCGCGAGCGGCACCGCCTTCCAGCCGCGCTCGTGCTCGGGCGAGAGGCGGTCGAGGCGCGCTGCGATGTAGTCCGCCGCCTCCTTCGCCTGCTGCTTGTTTTGGAGAATCTCGGGGTTGAGCGCCCCCGCGATCGCGACCTGCTCGACCACTTGCGGGTTGCCCAGGTGCCGGATGATGGGCTGCAAAAGCGCCTTCACCGTGCGCGCCTTGTGCACGATCTCGGAGAGGTCGGCGCCCGCATGCTGGGTGCCGTCCGAGGTGGTGAAGACCGCATCCTCGAGGGCGGCCGAGATCAGGTACTCCTCGAGCGCGCGGTCGTCCTTGAGATAGACCTCGGACTGGCCGCGCTTCGAGCGGTAGAGCGGCGGCTGGGCGATGTAGAGATGGCCCGCCTCGATGAGCGCCTTCATCTGGCGATAGAAGAAGGTCAAGAGCAGCGTGCGGATGTGGCTTCCGTCCACGTCCGCGTCCGTCATGATGATGATCTTGTGGTAGCGCAGCTTCGATATGTCGAAATCCTCGTGGCCGATGCCGGTGCCGAGAGCCGAGATGAGGGTGCCGATTTCGGCCGAGCCGAGCATCTTGTCGAAGCGCGCGCGCTCGACGTTGAGGATCTTGCCGCGCAGCGGGAGGATCGCCTGGGTCGCGCGGTCGCGCCCCTGCTTCGCCGAGCCGCCGGCCGAATCGCCCTCGACGATGAAGAGCTCGGCCTTGGCGGGGTCGCGCTCCTGGCAATCGGCGAGCTTCCCCGGGAGCGAGGCGAGGTCGAGCGCCCCCTTGCGCCGGGTGAGCTCGCGCGCCTTGCGCGCGGCCTCGCGCGCGGCCGCGGCCTCGACCACCTTGACGACGATGCGGCGCGCGTCCGCCGGGTGCTCCTCGAACCATTGGGCGAGCTTGTCGCCGACCACGCTCTCGACCACCTGGCGCACTTCGGAGGAGACCAGCTTCTCCTTGGTCTGGGACGAGAATTTCGGATCCGGCACCTTGCACGAGAGGACGCAGGTGAGGCCCTCGCGCATGTCGTCGCCGGTGAGCTGGATCTTCTCCTTCTTCGAGATGCCCTGCTCGTTGGCGTAGTTGTTGATCGTGCGCGTGAGGGCCGCGCGGAAGCCCGCAAGGTGGGTCCCGCCGTCGCGCTGGGGGATGTTGTTCGTGAAGCACAGCATCGATTCGTGATAGCTGTCGTTCCACTGCAACGCCGCCTCGGTCGTGATCCCGTCGCGCTCGCCCGCGATCACGATCGGGCCCTGATGCAGCGCGGTCTTGGAGCGGTCGAGCCATTTGACGAATTCCTCGATGCCGCCGTCGTAATGGAGGGCGATCGACTTCGGCTCGATGCCGCGCGCGTCGGTGAGGTTGAGGTTGACGCCCGAATTGAGGAAGGCGAGCTCGCGCAGGCGGTGCTCGAGGGTCGCGAAGTCGAAGTCGGTCTTGGTGAACACCTTCTTCGAGGGATGGAACGTGACCTCGGTGCCCGAGCGGCCCACATGGGGCCCGACGATCGCGAGCGGCTTCTCGGCCTCGCCGTCGTGGAAGCGCATGAAATATTCGTGCCCGCTGCGCCAGATGCGCAGCTCGAGCGTCTCCGAGAGTGCGTTCACCACCGACACGCCGACGCCGTGGAGCCCGCCCGAGACCTTGTAGGAGTTCTGGTCGAATTTTCCGCCGGCATGGAGCTGGGTCATGATCACTTGCGCCGCCGAGACCCCCTCCTCCTCGTGGATGTCGACCGGAATGCCGCGCCCGTTGTCGCGCACGGTCACCGAGCCGTCGGCGTTGAGGGTCACGTCGATGCGGTCGCAATAGCCCGCGAGCGCCTCGTCGATCGCGTTGTCCACCACTTCGTAGACCATGTGGTGGAGGCCCGAGCCGTCGTCGGTGTCGCCGATATACATGCCCGGGCGTTTGCGCACGGCATCCAGCCCGCGCAGGATCTTGATCGAATGGGAATCGTACGCCTCGGCCCCGTTCTCGATGGGGGCGTCCTGCGGCGCTTCGGCGGCTGTCTCGGTCTTCTTCTTCGCCATGGTCTTCGCCTTGGGAGTTGAGCCTTGCCGGTCAGCGCGCGACGACGTTGCCGTCGACCACGCGGAAATACTGGGCGCGCGCACCCAGGCTCTCGAACAGCGCCTCGTCGGTGCCGGTCATCCAGGCCTGGGCGCCGAGGGCCACGAGCTCGTCGTAAAGGGCCGCGCGCCGCACCCGGTCGAGATGGGCGCCCACCTCGTCGAGCAGCAAGAGCGGCGGCGCCGCGTGAAGCGAGGCCTGGAGCCGCGCCTGGGCGAGCACGAGGGCGACGAGTAGCGCCTTCTGCTCGCCGGTCGAGCAGAGGGCGGCCGGCATATCGGCCTCGACATGGCGCACGGCAAGGTCGCTCCGATGCGCACCCTCGCGCGCGCCACCCTCGAGCGCATCCTCGGCGCGCGCGGCCTCGAGCGCTTCCTTGAACTTCTCCTCGACCGCGAGCGCCGGCATCTCGTCGAGCCAGGCCTCGAGCGTGCCCAAAAGGGCGATCTCGGCGCGCGGGAAGGGGGCGACGCCGAGGCGCAAGGCACTCTCGAGGCGGCGCACGAGGCCGCGCCGGCCGGCCGCGATCGCGACCCCCTTGGCCGCCATGGTCGCCTCGAGCGCCGAAAGCCAGGCGGCATCGCGCGACCCTTCGGCCAAGAGCCGCGCGCGCTCGCGCAACGCATGATCGTAGGCCGCCACATAGCCCGCATGGTCCGGATCGACGCCGTAGACCATGCGGTCGAGAAAACGCCGGCGGGCACTCGAGCCCTCCTGGAACAGCCGGTCCATGTCCGGCGTCACCCAGAGGACCGAGAGGAGACGTGCAAGCTCGGCCTGGCTGCGCAGGGTCTTGCCGTCGAGGCGCACGACGCGACGCAAGGTGCCCACGGGCGCCTCGGGATCGCGCCCGGTGCCGATCTCGATCGGCCCCTTGGGAGTCGCGAGGCTCGCGGCGACCGCCCAACGCGCGGCGTCGCCCGTCTGGCGCCGGTCGACCTCGTCGAGGCGCGCGCGGCGCAGCCCGCGGCCGGGGGCGAGGAACGATAGCGCCTCGATCAGATTGGTCTTGCCCGCACCGTTCGGGCCCGTGAGGACCACGGGCCTCGGATCGGCCTCGATGCGGAGCGACCCATAGCCGCGGAAATCCGAGAGTGCCAAGCGCCGCACGGCGAACCGTGCCGCGGACGCGGAGGCGGCGTCCCCGCTCGGCGCGGCGGGGGTCGGGCTTGCGGCGTGATTGCGAAGCGCTTCCCTCACACCCGCATCGGCATCAAGACATAGAGTGCGCTGGTGTCGGCCACGTCCTGCACGAGCGTGGGCGAGGCCGCATCGGACATGGCGAAGCGCACCCCCTCGCCCTCGATCTGGCGCGTGATGTCCAGGAGATAGCGCGAATTGAAGCCGATCTCGATGGCACCCGCGTTGTACTTGACCTCGAGCTCCTCGGTGGCGCTGCCCGCCTCGGGGCTGCTCGCCGAGAGGGTGAGCGTGCCGTCGGTGAGCGCCATCTTCACCGCGCGCGACTTCTCGGTCGAGATGGTCGAGACCCGGTCGACCGCCTCGGTGAACTCGTTGCGCGCGACCTCGAGGATCTTGTCGTTGTTCTGCGGGATCACGCGCTCGTAGTCGGGGAAGGTGCCGTCGATCAGCTTCGAGGTGAGCGTGATGTCGTCGAAGCCGAAGCGCACGCGCGTCTCGGAGAGCGCCACCTCGACCGCGGCCTCGCTCATGTCGATCAGCTTCCGCATCTCGATCACGGCCTTCCGGGGCACGATCACCCCCGGCATGCCCTCCGCCCCCGCGGGCAGCGCCATCTCGACGCGCGCGAGGCGGTGGCCGTCGGTCGCGGCCGCGCGCAGGAACTTGACCTTCCCCTGGGCCGCCGCGTGGAGATAGATGCCGTTCAGGTAATAGCGCGTCTCCTCGGTCGAGATCGCGAAGCTGGTGCGGTCGACGAGGGTCTTGAGCTCGGCCGCGGCGAGCGTGAACTGGGTCGGAAGCTCGCCCCCGGTCATGACCGGGAAGTCCTCGCCCGGCAGCGTCTGGAGCGTGAACTGGGAGCGGCCGCATTTGATCAGGAGCTGCGAGCGCTCGGCGTTCGCCTCGAGCCGGACCTGGGCCCCCTCGGGCAGCTTGCGTACAATCTCATAGAAGGTGTGGGCTGGGACGGTCGTGGTCCCTTCCTTGCCAACCTCGGCCGCCGCGCGCTCGACGATCTCGAGGTCCATGTCGGTCGCGGTCAGGGCCAGCGCCCCCGCCTTGGCCTCGATCATGACGTTGGCCAGGATCGGAATCGTGTTGCGGCGCTCGACCACGCTTTGCACGTGGGCGAGCGACCGGAGGAGGGCCGCGCGTTCGATGGTGAGTTTCATGCCGGATCGGGTTTCATGAAGGGGCGGAGCCGAGCCAATGACCCTGGTTGAGATGCCTTGGTTGAGAAGCCTCTCGGCCGGCGCGCGCCGGCCGCAAGCCCGGCCGGGGGTGCGGAATCGGCACCGGCTCGAACGGGCAGCAACTATACCATAAGCGGCCCGATCCCGAATATTTTTCGAGGCCCCGAAGAGGCTCGATTCGGGCTGCGCATCAACGGGTTAGAGGGCGCTCAGCCCTCCAGCATCCGGCGCAAAAGCTCGACGTCGTCGGAGAAGCTCGAATCGGTCGCGCGCAGCTCGTCGACCTTGCGCACCGCGTGCATCACGGTGGTGTGATCACGCCCGCCGAACTTGCGCCCGATTTCGGGCAGCGACCGCGCCGTGAGCTGCTTCGCCAGGTACATCGCGACCTGGCGCGGACGCGCCACCGCCCGCGCGCGGCGCGCCGAATGCATGTCGGAGAGGCGGATGTTGAAGTGCTCGGCGACGCGCTTCTGGATCTCCTCGATGGTGACGCGCCGGTCGTTGGAGCGCAGGAGATCGTGCAGCACTTCCTGGGTGGTCTCGAGCGTGATGGGCCGGCCGATGAGCGTCGCGTGCGCGACGATGCGGTTCAAGGCTCCCTCGAGCTCACGCACGTTGGACGTGATCTTGTGGGCCAGGAACTCGTTCACCTTGGGCGGGATCAGCATGCCCATGGAATCGGCCTTGGCCTGGAGAATGCCGAGGCGGAGCTCGTAGCTGGTCGGGTGGATGTCGGCGACCAGGCCCCAGCCGAGGCGCGACTTCAAGCGCTCCTCGAGCCCCTCGAGGTCCGAGGGCGACTTGTCGGCCGAGATCACGATCTGCCGGTTCTGGTCGACCAGCGCGTTGAAGGTGTGGAAGAATTCCTCCTGGGTCGAATCCTTGCCGCTGATGAACTGCACGTCGTCGATCATCAGCACGTCCACGGAGCGGAACTGCTCCTTGAACGCCATCATGTCCTTGAAGCGCAACGCCCGGATGAACCGGTACATGAACATCTCGGCCGAGAGATAGACGACCTTGCGCTGCGGGTGGCGCTTCCTGATTTCCCACGCGATCGCGTGCATGAGGTGCGTCTTGCCGAGGCCGACCCCGCCATAGAGGAAGAGTGGGTTGAACGGCACCTTCGCCTCTTCGGCGACGCGGCGCGCGGCCGCGGTGGCGAACTCGTTCGGCTTGCCGATGACGAAATTGTCGAACGTGAAGCGCGGATCCAGCGGCGCGCCGAAATCTTCGGGCTCGGCCCCCATCACGGACGCGGCGGAGACCACCGGCCGCGCCGCGTGGCTGGGCATGTCCCCGTCGACCGGCCGCAGCGCCTGTGCCGGCAAACGGGCTTTCATCATTTCCGGCCGACCGATCTGCATCTGGGTACGCTCCCCTGCAGCGACGCTCCGGACAGCCGCGGCCGGCGTCGCAATCACGATCTCGACGTTGCGGATGGCTTTGTTCTCCGCCTTCCACAGGGCCCGCAGGCGCTCGGCGTAGTGCGTGCGCACCCAGTCCTGCATGAAGCGCGTGGGTACGGCGATCCTGACCTCGCCGTCATCGATGCCGGCCAGGGTCAGCGGCTTGAGCCAGCTGCGGTAGGCGACCTCGCCGAATTCGGCGCGCAGCTTGCCGCGCACGCGCGCCCATTGGGTCTCGACGGTGGGGAGGGTCTCGTCGCGCATCATCGTCAGTCCTGCACCCACGGAAGACCGGCGGCTTTCCAGCCCTCGGCGGTGCCACGGTGCCGCGCCGCGTCATGCGCGCCTTCGAAGCCGCCCGCCAGGTTGTAGCAGCGCTGCCACCCCGCCTGCGTCATGGCGATCGCGGCCGAGCGCGAGCGGCCGCCGGATCGGCAGATGAAGACGACCGCCGCATCCTTGGCCACGCCCGCATGCGCGAGATCCTGCGCGAAGGCGCGGTTGGGCAGCATGCGCGGCTGGCCGCCGGTGTCCGGCGTTCCCGGCGTAAAGGACTGCCACTCGATCAGAACCGGATGCTTGCCGGCGGCGGACAGGTCCGGCAGGCCGACGAACGACCACTCGGCCTGCGAGCGGCAGTCGACGAGGACGGCCGAGCTGTCGCGGCGCA
>DATJLQ010000206.1:0-49389 GCA_035509415.1 Alphaproteobacteria bacterium | reverse complement strand
CCACCGTTGCGATAGGCGATGATCAGGTTGCGATATTGATCGGCGCTGGTGAGTTGATCGTTGGCGTTGATGGTTGAGGCTTGGGCAGTGCCGTCAAAATTGCCCTTCGGGGTATTGACGTTCAGGTTGCCGATCGTGGTCCTGATATCGTCGATGTTGAGCCCGTAGGCGGCCAATGATTGCGGATTGACTTGAATGCGTACTGCCGGGCGTTCGCCGCCGCTGACGGTGACCAGCCCGACACCGTTCAACTGCGAAATCTTCTGGGCTAGGCTGGTCTCGCTCAGGTCCTCCAGCTGAGTCAGGGGCAAGGTTTTCGAGGTCGGTCAGCGCCAGGGTCTTCGACGTCACCGCAAGGGTCAGGATCGGCGCGTCGGCGGGATTGACCTTGGAATAGATCGGCGGCGCCGGCAGATCGGACGGCAACAGGTTGCCGGCGGCGTTGATCGCGGCCTGCACCTCCTGTTCGGCCACGTCGAGCGACAAATCGAGGCTGAACTGCAGTGTGATCACCGAGGCGCCGGCCGAACTTGCCGACGTCATCTGATTCAATCCGGGCATCTGGCCGAATTGGCGCTCCAGCGGCGAGGTCACCGACGACGTCATCACTTCCGGGCTGGCGCCGGGATAAAGCGTCTGCACCTGGATGGTCGGGTAATCGACCTCGGGCAGCGCCGAGAGCGGCAGGAAGCGATAGGCGACGATGCCGACAAGCAGGATCGCGACCATGAACAGCGAGGTCGCGACCGGCCGCTCGATGAAGATGCGCGAAGGGTTCATCCCGACCCCTCAAGCCCGCGCCGGGCCGCAGCCCGCCGCTGCCTCGGTCACGGCGCGTTCCGCGGCGGCTGAGTGCCGCCATTCTGGGGCCGCTCGGACCCGCCCGGGTGCGCGCCGCCGCCGGGCTTGCCACCGCCGGGCGATCCAGAGCTGGGTTTTCCGGAGCCCGGCGATCCTGAGCCCGGCGATCCTGGGCCCGGCCTTTTGCCGCCCGGCGCGGCGGCGCCCGATTTCCCGGAACCGGGGGCCGGGCCGCTTTCGCTATGGAGCGCCACCTTCGCCCCTTCCTTGAGCTTGTCGGCGCCGTCGATCACGACCTCGGTCCCGGCCGCGAGGCCCGAGAGTACTGCGACCTTGTCGGCCGTGCTCGGCCCGAGCTTCACGGTCTGGACCGCGACCGTGCGGTCGGGCTTCACGACGAAGACGAAGGTGCCGGGCGCGCCGCGTTGGATCGCCGAGCTGGGTACGAGCTCGGTGTCCTTGAGCGTATCGACCAGGAGCGCCACGTTGACGAACTGGTTGGGGAACAGGGCCTCGTCCGCGTTGTCGAACTCGGCGCGCATGTTGACCGTGCCGGTGCTGGTCGAGATCTCGTTGTCGATCGCGGCGAGCGTGCCGGTCGCGAGCTTGACCGTGCCGCTGCGGTCGAAGGCGGTGACCGCGAGCTTGGCGCCCGAATTGAAGCGCTTCAGGATCGCGGGCAGCTCGTCCTCGGGCACCGAGAAGATCACCGAGATCGGCTGCATCTGGGTGATCACGACGATGCCGTTCGCGTCGCTGGTCTGGACGTAGTTGCCCTGGTCCACCTGGCGCAGCCCGACCCGGCCCGAGACCGGCGCCACGATGTGGCAATAGGCAAGGTTGAGCTTGGCGTTGTCGATCTGGGCCTGGTCGGAGGCGACGGTGCCCTGGTACTGGCGCACCAGGTACTCCTGGTCGTCGAGCTGCTGCTTCGCGATCGAATCCTGCTTCGAGAGGCGCCGGTAGCGCTCGAGATCGACCTCGGCGCCGTTGAGCAGCGCCTGGTCGTGGAGGAACTGCGCTTGCGCCTGCTCGAGCGCGATCTGGTACGGGCGCGGGTCGATCTGGGCGAGGAAGTCGCCCGCCTTGACCATCTGGCCTTCCTTGAAGCCGATCTCGGTGATGCGGCCGTTGATCTGGGTCTTGACCGTCACGGTCGCGAGCGGCGTCACCGTGCCGAGCGCGTTGATCACGACCGGCATGTCGCCCTTGGTGACCGCGGCCTCGACCACCGGCATCGGCCCGTTGAGACCGAAGCGCCCGCCTTGCCGCTTGGAGGCGGGCTGGGGCCAGAGGGTCCAGGTCAGGAGGGCCGCCACCACGAGCCCGCCCAGGATGAGGATGACGCGGCGCGTGCGCGACGGCACTCGCGACCCGGTCGGGGACGGAGTGGACGCGGTGCTCGCGGCGGGAGTCTGGGAGCGTTGCTCTGGATCGGCCATCGGGTTCGGAGCGGTGCAGGTCGAGCTAAAGAACGGGGGCGGGAATCGCGTCCCCCGAGGCCCGGCCGGCTCGGGCCGCGCGCCGATGGATGCTACGTGGAATTGCGCCGGCCGCAAAGCGGCCGCGCGAGCGTTCGAATGGCGCCGTGGCGCCAAGCCGAGTCGGGGCGGGCGATCTTGCTTCGGGCGCGCGCGGCGCGTGCTTGTCGCGCGCGCCCCGCTCGTCCGAGTCGCTCGCCTCGCTCCGGCGGTCTGCGCCGATCAGTTCGACAGGCGCCATGTGCCGTCGGGCTGGCGGCAGGCGACACCGTTCACGACCGAGCCGTCTTGCTGGCGCCACTGGCCCGAAGTGCAGGTCGGCGCCGACTGGACCACGACCGGGGCCGGCGGCGGCGGCGCGTAAACGACCGGCGGCGGCGCGTAGTAGGCCGGCGGCGGCGGGTAGTAGTAGACCGGCGGCGGCGGCGGAAACAGGTCGATGCCGATGCCGACATGGGGCCCGCCCCAGCAGCAGCCATGGTGCCAATAGGCCTGAGCCGGTGCCGCCAGGGCCAGGCTGCCCACGGCGAGCGCCAGGGCGACGGCCGCGCCGCGCCCGATGCGACGAAGTTTATTGCGCGAAATCAAGGCTTTCATCCCAGCCTCCTTGCCCAATCCCACGGATGGGCCTTTGCCGATAAATACGCAGCCGCGGCGCCGACCTTGCGGCGCGCCCCGCGTGGCAAATTTGGGACGCACCTAGTTCGGGATGCGCACGGCGACCGAGGTGAGGCGCGCATTGAGGCGCTTGATCACCTGGTCGGTGATGTTCATCGCCGGCAAGCTGTCGATCACGGTCGCCGTCGGCAGCACCAGATTGATGTGCTCCTCGACGGCGATCTCGTCGACCACCTGCTTCGCCACGCCCTGGACCTGGAGCATGGCGCGCTCGAAGGCGGCGGTGAGCCGGCGCTGGCGATCCTGCAGCGCCTCGCGCTCGGCCTGCGCCTTGTCGCCGATCGCCTTCTGGCGCTGGGCGAGCACGTCGGGCGCAAGGGCCCCGCCCTGGGACTGGAGGGCGAGCTCCATCTTGCGCAAATCCGCGTCCTGGGCGGCGAGCTCCTTCTGGTAGGTCGTGCGGATCTTGTCGATCTGGGTCTTGATGCTCTTGACCGCGATCGACGCGTTCATGACCGCGCCCTCGTCGACCACGGCGACGGACGGCACCGGAAACTTGCCGAGCGGCCCCTCGGCCGCCGCGGCTTGGAGGTGCCAGCCGAGCGCGAGGGCCGCGAGTGCCGCGAGCGCCGGCACCCGTCCGATCGATCGCCGCAAAGAAGACGTTCCGGTCGCGCGCATCCTATTTCCTTCGGCCCAAGGTCGGGCTGCCCAAGCCCGGGCTGCCCAAGATTCGAGAGGGGCATAGGTTTATACGCTCGCGCGCGGCCTGTACACCCGTTCGTACCCGGCATTCTCGGCCGGCCGGCAGCGGTGCCGGATGCGCTTAGCGGCGCCAATGGCCGGGGACCCAACGGTAATGCCCGTTCGGCATCGGCGCCCAGATGCCTTCGATCCACACCGACGCGGGATGCGGCCGCAAGCGATAATGGCCGCGCGCCCAGAGCCAGCGCCTGCCGTTCCACCACCAATGGCCGTGCACCCAGAGATAGGCCGGGCCGGGCGATGCCGGCACGACCTCGGCACGTAGCGGCGGCGGCGCGATCACCACTTCCTGCGCGAGCGCGGGGGCGAGCGGAAGCGCCAATTGGAGGGCCAAGGCCGCGGCGGCGGCGGCGCGTATGAGCGTCTTCATCCTTCTCCTCCGTGACCGTCGATCGTCGAGCGGGAACGTTCTTGTGCGACGTTCCTAATACGCCGACCCGTGCCCGAGCCGACGTGATAATTTTCAGCCGCGCTCGAGAATGGCCTCGGGAAAGGCGTGAAGGCGTTGGGCCGGGCCGCTCGGCCCGAGAAAAAAATTGTCACAGATGCTGTTGAACAGGTGCTGGGTGAGGTAGGTCGGGTGGCATGCGAACACCATGCCGGCGCCGATCGCCATGGGCTCGTCCCAACGCACCAGCGGGCGCTCGACCATGTCGTAGCCCATGCCGTGGCAATGGAGCCGCTTCTCGGCGGGCTTGCCGCGCGCCGCAAGAAAGCCGTTATACGCGTCCCAGATTTCCTTGGCCGACGCCCCCGGCACCAGCCGCTCGAGGGTGAAGCGACGCGCCTCGAGGAGAAGTGCGAGCTCGTCTTCCATCTCCGCCGAGACCTTGCCGAGCACGCAACTGCGGCCGAGCTCGGTGTAGTAGCCGCCCGGGCCGTTGCTCTCGACTAGGAGCGTGAAGACGTCGCCTGCGCGCATGACGCGGTTCTGGACGTGCCGGTTGGCGAACAGCACGGGCTCGCCCGGCGCGTGGGAGCAACAGAGATAGAGACCCTGCTCGCTGCCATGGTCGAGGCAATAATGCTCGGCGACGGCGGCGACCTCGATGTCGCGCTTCCCGGGCTCGGCCGCGGCGAAGGCGGCCGCCATGGCCGCGTCCTGCATCTCGGCGGTGCGCCGCATGTGGGCGATCTCCTCGGCGCTCTTCACGGCCTTGATGCGGTCGACGAGATCGGTCGCGTCGACGAACTTGGCGTTCGAGAGGCGGCCGCGCTTCAGCCGGTCGATGAGCGAGACCGGCAAGGTTCCGAGCCCGACGAGGCCGATGGTGCCGCCCGCATGGGGCTCGAGCGCGCGCTCGGCGAGCTCGGCGTCGTAGGCGAGGGAATAGCCCGCACTCGCGAAGCTCGGCACGCCCAGGAAGCGCCCGACGCCGCGCCGAAGCCCGTCGCCCTCGGGCGGGAAGGCGCGCTCGGCGCCGAACGGGCCCTGGGCGATCACGGTCATGCGCTCGTCCTTGGGGAACGCGACCGTCACCGGATAGCCGTTGGTGGCCGGGAGGTCGGTGAAATACTTGACGTAGCCGCCCATGAAGTCGTTGTTCGCCTGCATCAGCAGCACGTCGACGCGCTCGGCCGCCATCGCCGCGCGTACCGCGCTCCAGCGCCGCTCGAGCTCGGATGTCGAGATCGGCTCGTTGATGCGTTGCAATTGGTCGCTCATGGACGCTTCCGTCGTTCGTGGCACTCAGCGCGCGATGCGGTTGACCATACGCTCGACCTCGCCCGCGAGGAAGCGGCGGATGTTCTCCTCGACGATCGGGATCGCCTGGTCCGGATAGCCGTCGTAGAAGCCGCCGAGATGGGCGGTCACGAGCACGCTCTTCATTTGCCAGAAGGGGTGGTCGGGCGGCAGCGGCTCGTTGGCGAACACGTCGAGGGCGGCGCCCGCGAGCCTGCCGCCCTCGAGCGCCTCGATGAGCGCCGCCTCGTCGACCACGCCGCCGCGCGCGAGGTTGACGAGATAGGCGCTCGGCTTCATCGCCGCGAGCACGCGCGCATCGACCAGGTGATGGGTCTCGGGCGAATAGGGGGTCAAGAGCACGAGATGGTCGATCGCGCGCACCGCATCGATGAGGGAGGCGCGCGGCACGATCTCGTCGAAGCCCGCGAGCGCGCGCGGGCCCGAGCTGATGCCGACGACCTTCATGCCGAGCGCCTTCAAGCGCGGCGCCAGCGCCTCCGCGATCGCGCCGACGCCGAGGATGCCGGCGGTCTTGCCGTCGAGAAGGCGGGTCGGCCAACGCTCCCACGCGTGGCGCTCCTGCGCGCGCACCGAGCGCGGAATGTCGCGCCCGAGGGCGAGCATCGCCGCGATCGCCGCCTCGGACACGGCCGACCCGTGGAGACCGCGCAGGTTGGTCACGATCACGTCGGGCCGGAGCGTCGGGATGTCGGCGATGTTGTCGACCCCGGTGCCGAGCGCCTGGACCCATTTCAGATTCTTGGCCGCGGCGAAGATGGCGCCCGCGCGGTCGATCAGCATCGGGCCGAAGGTGACCAGGATGTCGGCCTCGGGGATGAGCGGCTCGAGCTTGCTCGCGTGGTCGACGAGCGTCACCTCGAGTGCGGGGAAGGACGCGCGGATGCGGTTGAGGTATTTGAGGCGCACCGGCTCGGGCAGCGTGAGGAGAATAAGCAGGCGGGTCATCTTGCCTCGGTTCTTCCAGTCTCAACGCTCGCGGCACGCCGCCCCTTGTCCGGCCGCTTGCCTAACGGGCGGATGCTGCCCATCTCAAGCCCCGGTCGCCGAGCCGGGGCATTCATTCGCCCCGAGCGCGGGCAGGGCCGAAGGAGTCCCAGGGGCCCCTGGAGCCTCGGAGCGGGCGGGAGTTTAATGGCCGCCGCCCGGGCGGGTAAAGAGGCGGCCGGGGCAGAGAAGCGGAAAAGCGGAGAGCGAAAAAAGCGCATGAGTCCGGAGCGGCAAGACGACGTAGCGATTCCGACCGACAACCTGGTCCTGGTCACGGCCGGGACCATGCTCGCGACCATCATGCAGGCGATCGACACCACGATCGCGAACGTGGCCCTGCCGCACATGCAGGGCTCGTTCTCGGCCACCCTCGACGAGATCGCCTGGGTGCTCACTTCTTATATCGTCGCCGCCGCGATCATGACGCCGCCGACCGGCTGGCTCGCGGCGCGCTTCGGGCGGAAGCGCCTGTTCCTCGCCTCGGTGGGCGGATTCACGTTTGCCTCGGTGCTTTGCGGGTTGGCCGGCTCGCTCGGCCAGATGGTCGCGTTCCGGCTCCTGCAGGGGGCCTTCGGCGCGGCCCTCGTGCCGCTCTCCCAAGCGGTGTTGCTCGACAGCTATCCGCGCTCGAAGCACGGTCAGGCGATGGCGATCTGGGGATTGGGCGTGATGGTCGGGCCGATCCTGGGCCCGACTCTCGGCGGCTGGCTCACCGAAAATTACAGCTGGCGCTGGGTGTTCTACATCAACGTGCCGTTCGGGATTCTGGCGTTCCTCACCATTTCGACCTTCGTGACCGAGACCAAGCGCAACCGCGGCCTGCCGTTCGACATGATCGGCTTCGCCACCATCAGTCTGGCGCTCGGCGCGTTCCAGATGTTCCTCGACCGGGGCGAGCTCAAGGACTGGTTCGGCTCGACCGAGATCCTGGTCGAGGCGATCGCGGCCGCCGCTTTCCTCTACGTGTTCCTGGTGCACACTTTCACGACCGACAACCCCTTCATCCGGCCGAGCCTGTTCCGCGACCGCAATTTCTCGGTGAGCCTGATCCTCATGACGCTGGTGGGCGTGCTGCTGTTCGGCTCGCTCGCACTCCTGCCGCCGATGCTCCAAAGCGTCCTCGATTACCCGGTGGTGACGACCGGCTTCGTGATCGCGCCCCGCGGCATCGGCACCGCGGTGGCGATGGTCCTGGTCGGCCGCGCCATGGGCCGGATCGACGTGCGTCTCCTCCTCATCTTCGGGCTCGCGACCCTCGCGACCTCGATGTTCTGGATCGCGTCCTTCTCGCTCGACGTCGCCATGCGCGACATCGTCATGAGCGGAATCGTGCAGGGCATCGGCTTCGGCTTCATCTGGGTGCCGGTCTCGACCATCGCCTTCTCGACCTTGCCGATCCAGCGCCGCACCGAGGCGGCGGGGATTTTCAGCCTGATGCGCAACATCGGCGCGTCGGCCGGCATCTCGATCGTGACTGCGCTCATCGTGCGCAACACCCAGATCAACCACGAAGAGATCGGCGCCGCGATCACGGCCTACAATCCGCTCCTGCGGCTCCCCGCGATCCGGCAGTTCTGGGACGTGCACACGGCCGCGGGGGCGATGGCGCTCAACGAGGAGATCACGCGCCAGGCGACCATGATCGCCTATCTCGACGACTTCAAGCTGATGGCCGTTTTGTCGGTCATGGCGCTGCCGCTGGTCCTCCTGGTCACCTCGACCAAGCCGGCGGCCGCGCGCGCGGCACCCGGAGAGCCGGCACATTCCGCGGCGATGGATTGATTGAAACGCGCTATTTCGCGGGCGCGGCGCTCGCGCCGGTCGTGCTCGCAAGCGGCGCCTCGTCCAAGAGCTTGTATCCCTTGCGCGCGAGGCAATCGCGGATGAAGGCCGCGTCCGGATCGGTGCCGGTCCGCGCCGCCGTCACGGGCCCGTAGGCCGAGCCCGCGGCAGCGCCCGACGTGGCGCCCACGAAGGCGCCGATGCCCGCACCCGTGCCCGCGTCGCCGGTGAGGGCGCCGATCCCGGCACCGCCCGCGGCCCCCACGACGAGGCCGATCAGCCCGCCCTTGAGGACGTCCATCTGGCGCGCGCTCGCCTGGCAGGAATCGAGATCGGCGTCGTACTCGACCTGGCTGTGGCCCGCGAGGTCGACCTTGGGCGCGTATTGCGGCTGAAGCGCGCAGGCCGAAAGGCCGAGCGCCGCCGCGAGCGCCAATCCGGTTTTGACCCTGATCATGGTGCGCACTCCAGGGCCGGCATCTTATACCGCGCGCGCGCCCGACGCACGCGCGCGAAGCCGGCCATGCCCGAGCCCCTTGCGCGGCTCCCGGCGTTGTTGTTGGCTGGAGCGCGAAAGGCGAGGAGGCCGCAACGCCCATGGCGGATCGAACGCCGGACAATGCCAAGACGCGCGGCGCCGCGCGGGACTTCGGCGCCTTCGATTACGTGATCGTGGGGGCTGGGACCGCGGGCTGCGTGCTCGCGAACCGGCTCTCGGCGGACCCGGAGGTGACGGTGCTGCTGCTCGAGGCGGGCGGCAGCGACAACCGCTTCTGGATTCACGTTCCCATCGGCTATCTCTACACCCAGGGCGATCCGCGCACCGATTGGTGCTTCAAGACCGAGCGCGAGGTCGGGCTCGGCGGGCGCGCGCTCAATTATCCGCGCGGGCGCGTGCTCGGCGGCTGCTCCTCGATCAACGGCATGATCTACATGCGCGGCCAGGCGCGCGACTACGACCAGTGGCGCCAGATGGGAAACGCCGGCTGGGGCTGGGACGACGTGCTGCCCTATTTCATCCGCTCCGAGGACAATGCGCACGGCGCCGATGCGCTCCACGGGGCGGGCGGCGAATGGCGCGTCGAGGAGCAGCGCCTCTCCTGGAAGATACTCGACGCGTTCCGGGACGCTGCCGCCGAGACCGGCATCCCCAAGACCGACGACTTCAACCGCGGCAACAACGAGGGCTGCGGCTATTTCCAGGTGAACCAGCGGCGCGGCGTGCGCTGGAACGCGGCGAAGGCGTTTCTCGCTCCCGCGCGCGGACGGAAGAACCTCACCATCGTCACGCACGCCCAGGCCGAGGCGATCCGCTTCGAGGGGAAGCGCGCGGTCGGCATCGAGTTCCGCGAGCGCGGGCAGCGGGCCTACGCCGCCGCGCGCGGCGAGCTCGTGCTCGCGACGGGATCGGTCGGCTCGCCGCATCTGTTGCAGCTTTCGGGCGTCGGCCCCGGCGCGCTCCTCGCGACGCACGGCATCCCGGTGCGCCACGAGCTTCCCGGTGTGGGCGAGAATCTCCAGGACCATCTCCAAATTCGCATGGTGTTCAAGGTGCGGGGGGTCGCGACGCTGAACGCGCGCGCGAACAGTCTCCTGGGCCGGCTCGGCATGGGAATCGAATATGCGCTGTTCCGGCGCGGCCCGCTCACCATGGCGCCGAGCCAGCTCGGCGGCTTCGCGAAAAGCGACCCGGCGCTCGAGACGCCCAACCTCGAATATCACATCCAGCCGCTGAGCCTCGACAAGTTCGGCGATCCGCTGCACCGCTTCCCGGCGATCACCGCCTCCGTGTGCAATCTGCGGCCCGAGAGCCGCGGCCACGTGCGCGTGAAATCCGCCGACCCGGTTGCCCATCCCGCGATCCAGCCCAACTATCTCTCGACCCCGGGCGACCGCAAGGTCGCGGCCGACGCGATCCGCCTCACGCGCCGCATCTGCGCGGCTCCGGCGCTCGCGCGCTACGCGCCCGAGGAGTTCCGCCCCGGTGCCGCACTCCAGAGCGACGACGAGCTCGCGCGCGCCGCGGGCGAGATCGGCTCGACCATCTTCCACCCCGTGGGCACCTGCAAGATGGGCTCGGATCCGTCATCGGTGGTGGATGCCGAGCTCAGGGTGCGCGGGCTCGAGGGCTTGCGCGTGGTCGATGCCTCGATCATGCCCACCATCACCTCGGGCAACACGAACGCGCCGGTGATCATGATCGCCGAGAAAGCGGCCGATCTGATGCGCGCCGCGCGCCGCGCGCGCACAAGACGCGCCGCTTGAGCCGAGCACGCTGCGCGCGCAGCATCGCATTCGCCTCCCGGTCGCAATTCCGAACAGAGCGTCGTGCGGCGTGACATATCGGCGCGCGTCGACGCGATATATCGCAAGCCGTAGCAGACGGATTCGATTGACTTCGATTCCGGAACCTGAGATGTCAGACCAGCTGCGCGACGCGGGGGTGCGCGGCGATGGATGGGCTCGCCGGCCCGGTGCGAGCGCCGCCGCTCTCCAACACGGCGAACGGTGCAAGAACGGGTGCAATGACGACGAAACGCCGGGAGAAGCTCTTCGGCGGCGAATACTCTCCCGAAGGGGCGACGCTCACCGATCAGGCCTATCAAGAGCTTGAAGAGCAGATCGTCACCCTCGACATCGCGCCGGGCACCGTCGTGTCCGAGGCGCAACTTAGCAAGCGGCTCGGCATCGGCCGCACGCCGACGCGCGAGGCATTGCAGCGGCTCGCGCGCGAGCGGCTCGTGGTGATCATGCCGCGGCGCGGCATCGTCGTCTCCGAGATCAACGTCCAGACCCAGCTCCAGCTCATCGAGGTGCGGCGCGAGCTCGAGCGTCTCCTGGCGCAGAGTGCGGCGCGCCGCGCGACCGAGGCGCAACGCGCGCGCTTCGCCGAGCTCGCCGAGGCGATGAAGCGCTGCGCCGAGAGCGGCGACGGCGACGGGTTCATGAAGCTCGACCGCGAGTTCAACCAGCTCGCCCTCGCCGCCGCGCGCAACGGCTTCCTCGCGAGCGCGCTGGCGCTCGTGCACGGGCTCTCGCGCCGTTTCTGGTTCGCGTTCCACCGGGAAGTGGGCGACCTCGCGGCGACCGCAACGCTACATGCGACGGTCGCGCGCGCCATCGCCGAGGGCGACCGCGAGCGCGCCGCCGCCGCGTCCGACCGGCTCATGGCCCATGTCGAGGACTTCGCGCGCCGCGCGGTGACGCAGATTTAGGGAAGCGATCCGGACGCGCTCAACGCGCGCCGAACTTCGCCTTGTCGCGCCGCACCCAGAGATCGCGCGCCATCTCCTCGGCGGCCTCGACGGTCGCGGCGCGCCCCACGAGCTTGAGGGCGAGGGCCGCGGTACCCTGAACCGCAGCGACCGGGCCGGGCGCTTCCCATTCGCCGCGCCAAAGCGAGGCGACGCGCGTGGGCTCGAGCGGCTCGTCGCGCCAGGGATGGCGCTCGGCGCCGCTCACGCTCGGCCAATCCTCCTCGCCCGCGGTGCCATCGTGGAGTGTGGTCACGCTGAGCGCCTTCTCGGGATTGCGTTGCACCTCGCCCGCCCCGCCCTTGAAGAGGGCGAGATGAGGCTGCGCCAAAAGCCGCGCCGCGGCGAGATGGGTCGGAACATAGGCGGGATGGAACACGCCCTGGAGCTGATGGGGCGCGTTCCCCGGGTTGATCTCGCGCGCGAAGCTGTTGACCGCGGTGCGCACGCCCAAGAGCGGCCGCAACGCGAAGAGCTGGGCCAGCGTCGGGCAGAAGCGCTCGACCGGCGCATAGGCGAATCTCGTGCGCGCGATATGCGCCGCCGCCTCGTCGAGATCGCGCGCGGGGGCAATGCCGAGGGCCGTGAGCGTCTTGGGCGTGGTGGCGCTGCCGACGCCCGCGACGCCGTGCATCAGGACGCGCGTGCCGCTTTCGGCGAGCAGCAGGGCCGCGAGCGTGAAATAGGGCAGCTGCTTGTGGCGGTCGGCGTAGGAGGGCCAGTCGAGATCGGCGAACGGCGTCCGCGTCTCGGCGCCGAACGCGGCGCGCACCGCGCGCGCGAAGCCCGCGAGCTCCTCGGGCGTCTCCTGGCGGTAGCGCAGCACGGCGAGGAAGGCGCCCACCTGCACCGGCTCGGCAGCACCGGCGAGGATGAGCGCCATCGCCTCTTGCGCCTCGTCGAGCGCGAGCGCGCGCCCGAGCGTCGCCCCGCGCGCGACCGCGCGCACGAAGCCCGCGAAACGCGTCTTCGGGTCGACGGGCGCTGCGGCGTCGTCGGCCATGTTCACGCCGCGGGCTGGGTCCAATCGGTCAAGAAGGTCGCGGGCGTCGGGCGCGCCGCGGGTACGAGTGCCGCGGGCAGCGAGCCCAGATAGAGAAATCCCACGATCTGGTCCTGCGGGTCGAGGCCGAGCGCTTTCTTGACCTGCGCATCGTAGGCGGGAGCGCCGGTCTTCCACATCGAGCCGTAGCCCATGGCGTGGGCCGCGACCAAAAGGTTCTGCGCGGCCGCGCCCGCGGCGAGCAGCTGCTCGACCGGCGGCACCTTGTGCTGCGCGATGAGCTTCGCCGCGACCACGAGGATCAGGGGCGCTCGCTCGGGCTTCGCGCGCTCCTTCTCGAGGACCGCCTCGGGCACGCCCGGCTCGCGCGCCTTGAGCGCCTCGGCCATCACGTCGCCCAAGCGCCGACGCGCGTTCCCGCGCACGGCAATGAAGCGCCAGGGCCGCAAGCGGCCATGGTCGGGGGCGGCGACGGCCGCCTCGAGAAGGCGCGCGAGGGCCGCGTCGTCGGGCGCAGGCTCGACGAGGGAAGGCGCGCTCGCGCGCGTGGTGAGGGCGGTCAGGGCGTCCATGGTCGAGGCCTCGTTCTTGCCGATCGGGTGATGCCGGTGCCGTTAGATAGGCGACGCCTGGCCGATAGTAAACAGAGGCCTTATGCCATAAAAGAAGGAGCTTCGACCCTTGGGAGGCCACGCATGCCCGAGAATCCCGACGACGCCCGCTATCTGCGCCAGGCCTTCGCCCTCGCCCGCGAGTCGCGCGAGCGCGGCAACCATCCGTTTGCGAGCGTGATCGTGGCGGCCGACGGCAGCGTGCTCGCGACGGGCCAGAACGACTGGCATCGCGACCCGACGGCCCATGCCGAGATGAACGCGATCCGCGCCGCCGCGTCGAAATACGACGCCGCGACGCTCGCGGGGGCGACGCTCTATACCAACGCCGAGCCCTGCGCCATGTGCGCGGGCGGGGTCTATTGGAGCGGCATCGGGCGCGTGGTCTACGGCCTCTCGGAGGCGAGCCTCCTGGCGCTGACCGGAGCCCATCCGGAGAATCCGACGCTCTCGCTCCCCTGCCGCGAGGTGTTCGCGCGCGGCCAACGCCCTATCGAGGTGATCGGACCGCTCCTCGAGGACGAGGCGCGCGAGGCCCATCGCGGGTTTTGGGGCAAGGGTGCGACATAGTGGGTCGTGATGAGTTTGTAATCGAGGGCTCGGTCTTGGCCGGACTGGGTCCGGTCATCCACGCCTTGGCGTGCGAAAGACGTGGATCACCGGGACGAGCCCGGTGATGACGACGAGTGGGCCAGATCCGGAATTTCGAATTTCGTGACGACGACCTAAGCGACGGGGGTTGACCGGTCCCGACTCCTGCCCCTATATCGCCCCACTCGATCCCATTGGCCGCCGCGCTCTTGAAAGCCTTGTCGATGAACGAAAAAGCCGCCCCCGCCGCTCACGAGACCGCGCCGCCACAAGGGGCGAGGCCCAAGCCCGCGCCGTCGCCCTTGAGCGCCGCCGATCTCCACAAGATGCGCCATTCCTGCTCGCACCTCATGGCGGCGGCGATCAAGCAGCTTTGGCCACAGGCCAAGTTCGGCGTCGGGCCCGCGATCGAGAACGGCTTCTATTACGACGTCGATCTGCCCGAGACGCTCAAGCTCGAGGATCTCGACAAGATCGAGCTCGCCATGCGCCAGCTCCGCAACAAGAAGCTCCCCTTCGAGCGCATCGAGGTGCCGGTCGACGAGGCGATCCGGCTCATGGGCGAGATGCACCAGGACTACAAGGTCGAGCTCCTGCAGCTCCTGAAGGAGAAGGGCTCGACCGCGGTCGCCAAGGACACGGGCGACGAGGACGCGGTCGGCGTCGGCGAGGGGGCCGGCGGGGCGACAACGATCTCCTTCTACAAGACCGGCGATTTCGTCGATCTCTGCCGCGGGCCGCACGTTCGGGATTCGAGCGAGGTGGGCCAGTTCAAGCTCAACCGTATTTCCGGCGCCTATTGGCGCGGCAATGCGAAGAATCCGCAGCTCCAGCGCATCTACGGCCTCTGCTTCCCGACCAAGGAGGAGGTCGAGCACGAGCTGTGGCGCCTCGAGGAGATGAAGAAGCGCGACCATCGGCGCATCGGGCAGGATTTGAATCTCTTCACCTTCTCCGCCGACGTGGGCGCCGGCCTGCCGCTTTGGCTCCCGAACGGCATGGTGATGCGCCAGGAGCTCGAGTTCCTGGCGCTGCAGGAGGAGCGGCGCGACGGCTATGTGCGCGTGGCGACGCCGCAGATCACCAAGGAGGCGCTCTATTACCGCTCGCGCCATCTCCCCTACTACAAGGACGACATGTATCCGCCCATCGACATCGAGGGCGAGAATTATTACCTGCGGCCGATGAACTGCCCGCACCATCACCAGATCTATCTCGCGCAAAAGCATTCCTACCGCGAGTTGCCGCTGCGCATCGCCGAATACGGCCAGGTCTACCGCTACGAGCCCTCGGGCGGCCTTTCGGGGCTCATGCGCGTGCGCGGCTTCTGCCAGAACGACGCCCACATCTATTGCCGCTACGACCAGGCCAAGGACGAATTCCTGCGCGTGATGCACCTCCATGCGCGCTACTACGACCTCATGGGCATCTCGGAATATTTCATGCGCCTCTCGCTGCCCGATTTGAGCAAGCTCGAGAAATTCGTGAACGAGCCGGAAAAATGGCTCGCGGCGCTCGAGGTCATCCGCGCCGCCATGAAGGAATCGGGCTATCCCTTCGTCGAGGCCGAGGGCGAGGCGGCGTTCTACGGGCCCAAGGTCGATTTCATGGTCAAGAGTGCGATCGGCACCGAATACGCGATCTCGACCAATCAGCTCGACTTCCTCGCGACCGAGACCTTCGATCTCACCTATGTGGGCGAGGACGGCCAGCCGCACCCGGTCTACGTGATCCATCGCGCGCCCTTGGGATCGCACGAGCGCTTCGTCGCCTTCCTGATCGAGCATTACGCGGGTGCGTTCCCGACCTGGCTCGCTCCGGTGCAGGCGCGCGTGGTGCCGATCACCGACCGCGCCAACGACTACGCGCTCAAGGTGCGCGAGCGGCTGTTCGAGGTGCCGGTCGCGAACGGCACCGGCGGCCTGCGCGTCGACGTCGATCTCTCGAACGAGCGCATGCAGAAGAAAATCAGGAACGCCCAGACCGAGAAAGTGCCCTACATGCTCGTCGTCGGCGACCGGGAGGCGGCGGACGGCAATGTGGCGGTGCGGTTGCGCTCGGGCAAGGATCTCGGAGCCATGTCGCTCGACGCCTTCATCGCGCGCATCAAGCAGGAAGCCGAGAGCCGCAAGGACGTTGCGGTCTGACGCGGCACGCGTTATCGCGCGCGGAGCCGCAACAGCCGCACGATATCGGCCACGAGGTACCGCTCCTCGACGATCTCGAGGCCGGCCGCGGCGACGTGGGCCTTGAGGTCGCGATCGAAGGCGGCGCCGTACATGAGCCGCACCCAAGGCGCCCAAAGCCGCATGATCGCGCGCCGCACGGGGTTGCGCGAATAGACGTAATCGAGGGTCCTGATCTCGCCGCCCGGCTTCACGACGCGCGCGAGCTCGCGTAGGGCCGGGACGTGGTCGGCCTCCTCCAGCACGCAGAAGAGGAACGTCGCCGCCGCGTAGTCGAAGCTCGCGTCGGGAAAGGCGAGGGCGCGCACGTCCATGCGCGAGAGCTCGACGCCGCTTCCGAGCGCCGCCTTGCGCGCTTGGGCGCGCGCGAGCATGGCGTCGCTCCAGTCGATCCCGGTTACGCGCGCACCCGCGGGGTAGAACGGCATGTTGCGCCCGGTGCCGACGCCCGCGTCCAATAAAGCGCCGCCGGTCCCCTCGAAGAGCGCGCGCCTGAGCGGCCGGTAGCGGCCGTACTCGAAGGGCAGGTCGAGGAGATCGTAGACCCGCGCCACCGGGCCGTAGGGCTTGGTCGCCATGGCCCCAGTATGGCAGATCGGCCGCCCTGCATCAGGCGTCGCGCGCAACGCTTGACGCACGGCCAATGATTCGATATTTCTAGAAATGTTGAAATAGATGGGAGGTCCACCATGGCCGTGAAAACCAAGCAGGCCCTGGGTGCCCTTGCGTCCCTCGCCCAGGAGACGCGGCTCGCGATCTTCCGGCTTTTGGTCGAGCGCGGGCCGGCCGGGCTCGCGGCGGGCGCGATCGCCGAGCGGCTCGGCGTGCCCGATTCGTCGCTCTCGTTCCATCTCGCGCATCTCACGCGCGCGGGTCTCCTGGTCCAGCGGCGCGACGGGCGCTCGCTCGTCTACAGCGCCGATTTCGGCGGCATGAACGCGCTCGTCGCCTATTTGACCGAGAATTGCTGCCGCGGCCGGCCCGAGGATTGCGGCCTCCCGGCCTGCGATCCCGTTCCCGTCGCCGAACCCAAGAACGAACCCAAGAAAAGGAGCGCGCGATGAAGCGCTTTCATGTCCATGTTTCGGTCGCCGATGTCGAGCGCTCGATCCGCTTCTATACGGCGCTATTCGCCGCCGAGCCGAGCGTGGTCAAGCCCGACTACGCGAAATGGATGCTCGAGGATCCGCGCGTCAATTTCGCGATCTCGCGACGCGGCGGACCCTTGGGCGTGCGCCATCTCGGCATCCAGGCTGAGGACGAGGCCGAGCTCGCCGAGATCGGCGGCCGGCTCACGCGCGCCGAGGGTCCGGTCCTCGAGGAGAAGGCGACGAGCTGCTGCTACGCCGAGAGCGACAAGCAATGGATCGCCGATCCCGAGGGGATCGCGTGGGAAACGTTCCTCACGCGCGGGCCGGTCACGGTCTACGGCAAGGGCGGTGCCGCAGAGGCGCTCGCAAAGCTCGCGCCCGCGCGAGCGACGATCTGCTGCGAGCCCGCATTGACGAAGCCGGCGGCGCAAAGATGCGGCTGCGGCCCGAGCGCCGGAACGGTCGCGCCATGAGCGACAAGATCTACAACGTGCTCTTCCTTTGCACCGGCAATTCGGCGCGTAGCATCATGGCCGAGGCCTTGACCGACCATTGGGGGCGCGGCCGCTTCAAGGGCTACAGCGCCGGGAGCTTCCCGAAGCCGGCGCCCCATCCCTACGCGCTCGAGCTCATCTCGAAGCTCGGCCTGCCGACCGAGTCTCTTCACAGCAAGAGCTGGGACGTGTTCGGCGAGCCCGGCGCGCCCAAGATGGATTTCGTGTTCACCGTGTGCGATCAGGCCGCGAGCGAGCCCTGTCCGGTCTGGCCCGGCCATCCCATGACCGCCCATTGGGGCGTGCCCGACCCGGCCGCGGTCCAAGGCAGCGAGCGCGAGAAACGCGACGCCTTCCGGCGCGCCTTCCGCGAGCTCGAAGGGCGCATCAAGCTGTTCGCGAGTCTTCCGATCGCGTCCCTCGACCGGCTCAAGCTCAAGGAGGCCGTCGACGAGATCGGCCGCTCGACCGTTGCACGCGCCGTCGGCCAAGTTTCCTGAGCCGCGCGCCGCGACGCGCGCGCGGCGCGCGGTCGCCGAGGCGCTCGGCACGGGGTTCCTTCTTCTGGCCGTCGTGGGCTCGGGCATCATGGGCCAGCGCCTGACCCATGGCGACGCGGCCCTCACGCTGCTCGCGAATTCGCTTGCGACCGCAGGGGCGCTCGCGGCGCTGATCCTCGCTTTCGCCCCCATCTCGGGCGCTCATTTCAATCCCGCGGTCACCTTGGCGCTCGCGTGGCGGCGGGCACTTCCGTGGCGCGACGTGCCCGCCTACGTCGCGGCGCAATTCGCCGGCGCCGCGCTCGGCGTGGCCGTTGCGCAATTCCTGTTCGGGCTGCCGCTGGTGGCGTTCTCGAGCCGCGTGCGCGCGGGGCCGGTCATGATGGCGAGCGAGGCGATCGCGACCTTCGGCCTGGTCGGCATGGTAATTCTACTCGTGCGCGCGCGTCCCGGCGCCGTCGCCGCCGCGGTCGGCGCCTATATCGGCGCCGGCTACTGGTTCACGAGCTCGACCGCCTTCGCCAATCCCGCCGCCGCCTTGGCGCGCGCCTTGACCGACAGCTTCGCCGGCATCCGCCCGCTCGACGTGCCGGGCTTCGTCCTGGGCGAGGCCGCGGGGGCCTCGGCCGCGGTCATCGTCTTCGGCTGGCTCTTGGCGGACCCACCCTAGAAAGGCGTGCGCTGCGCCTCGTCCGATGCTATGATTCTGCCGGTAAGTCCCTGGCGACTCGGCCGATTCAGGGTTCGGACCGGGCCCGAGGGACGCAGGACGGGAACGGGATTCGAGCGGTACCAAGCACGATGGTCGACGCGGAAACGGGCGCAGCCCGACTCTTCATCCCCGGGCTCGCCGGGTTCTATCGGGCGGCGCGGCCGCTCAGCTACGCGCTCATGCGCGTTTGCCTCGGGCTCATGCTGATGCCGCATGGCTTCGGCAAGCTGTTCGGCTCGGATCTGCCCCACACGGCCGAGAATTTCTTGAAGCACGGCTGGCCCGCGCCCCTGGCGCTCGCGACCTGGATCGGCATTCTCGAATTCTTCGGCGGGGCGATGCTGGCGCTCGGGCTCTTGACGCGCCTGGTCGCCGCGATGATCGCGGTCGAGATGGCGGTGATCTGCTTCGTCGTGTTGTGGCCCAATTGGGAATGGGCGCATCACGGCATGGAATACCCGTTCATGATGGGCATCTTCGCGTTCGCGATGGCGCTCGGCGGCGGCGGGCGCTATTCGCTCGATCGCGCGATCGGCACGGAGCTTTGAGACATGGTTAAGAGCGCGGCCAGCAAGAAGAAGCCCGACATCCTGATGCGGTCGACCTACGAGTCGATCCTCACCACGTTGTGCTGCGTTGGCTGGCTCGGGCACATCTATTTCGTGCTGCTCCACCCCCACGCCAACCATGTGCGCCTCCTGCACATGGTGGTCGGGATCTACGGGCCCTTCGCCGCGGTCAACGGCTGGCTGCGCATTCTGGGGGTGATGTAGGGGCGCTTATCCGCGCGGGCGGGTTGACAGGTCCCGGTCTCGCCCCTATGGTCCGCGCCTTCGATCGACCCCCATCCTGCCAAGGGCAGCGTCATGAAAATCGTCAACTCGCTCAAATCCGCCAAGGCGCGCGACAAGAACTGCCGCGTGGTACGTCGGCGCGGCCGGGTCTACGTCATCAACAAGAAGAACCCGCGCATGAAGGCGCGCCAGGGCTGAGGCCCGGGCGACAGCGCCGTGCGGCCGGAGCCGCGACCCTCCCCGGGGCCGCGGCTTTTTAGCACCCCAAGCCCCGAAATCCGCGGCGCCGAAATCCGCGGCCCCGAAATCCGCGGCCCCGAAATCCGCGACCCCGAAATCCGCGACTAGGAAATCCGGCCGCGAAGTGGTAATACCATTTGGCCGGCGAGCCCTTCGGTGCGGCTTCGTCGGCAAAAGGATCGGGGGAGCCCATGTCCGGCCTTGTGATGCCCGCGCTCGATCAAGCGACCCTCGCGCGCCGGGACGAGATCGCGGCCGGGCTCAAGCAGCGCGTGCGCGGGGCGGGCGGCGTGATCTCGGCACCCGAGGCGCTACGCGCCTACGAGAGCGACGGGCTCACCGCCTATCGCCAGCCGCCCATGCTGGTGGTGCTGCCCGAGACGACGGAAGAGGTCGCGGCCACCCTCCGCTATTGCCATGAGCGGCGCATCAAGGTGGTGCCGCGCGGCTCGGGCACCTCGCTCTCGGGCGGCGCCTTGCCGCTCGGCGACGCGGTGCTGCTCGGCCTTTCGAAATTCAAGCGCATCCTCGAGATCGATTTCCCGAACCGCGCCGTCGTGGTGCAGCCGGGCGTCACCAACCTCGCGATCACCCAGGCGGTCGAGCGCGCGGGCTTCTACTACGCGCCCGATCCCTCGAGCCAGATCGCCTGCTCGATCGGCGGCAACGTCGCGGAGAATTCGGGCGGCGTGCATTGCCTCAAATACGGCGTCACGGCGAACAATCTGCTCGGCCTCGAATTCGTCACCATCGAGGGCGAGGTGATGCGCGTGGGCGGCAAGCATCTCGATGCGGGCGGCTACGATCTCTTGGGTCTCCTCACGGGCTCCGAGGGGCTGCTCGGCGTCGTGACCGAGGTCACGGTGCGCATCCTGAAGAAGCCCCAATCGGCGCGCGCCATGCTGATCGGCTTCCAATCGAACGAGGAAGCGGGGGCGACGGTCGCCGGCATCATCTCGAGCGGCATCATCCCGGGCGGCCTCGAGATGATGGACAAGCCCGCGATCCACGCGGTCGAGGCGTTCGTCAATGCCGGCTATCCGCTCGACGTCGAGGCGCTCCTGATCTGCGAGCTCGACGGCCCGCCCGCCGAGGTCGAGGAGCTGATCGCCAAGGTCGATGCGATCGCGCGCGCGAACGGCGCGTGTTACTGCCGCGTGAGCGGCGACGAGGCCGAGCGGCTCCGCTTCTGGGCCGGACGCAAGGCCGCGTTCCCCGCCGCCGGGCGCCTGGCCCCCGACTATTACTGCGTCGACGGCACCATCCCCCGGAAGCGCCTGCCCGAGGTGCTGAAGCGCACGCGCGAGCTCTCGGAATTCTACGGGCTCGGCTGCGCCAACGTGTTCCACGCGGGCGACGGCAATCTCCACCCGCTCATCCTCTACGACGCGAACAAGCCGGGCGAGCTCGAGGCGGCCGAATCCTTCGGCGCGGATCTCCTGCGCCTGTGCGTCGAGGTGGGCGGCGTGCTCACGGGCGAGCACGGGGTCGGGGTCGAGAAGCGCGACCTCATGGGCACGATGTTCAGCGAGATCGACCTCGCGCAGCAGGAGCGCGTCAAATGCGCGTTCGACGCGGAGGCGCTGCTCAATCCGGGCAAGGTGTTCCCGAGCCTCCATCGCTGCGCCGAGCTGGGCCGCATGCACGTCCATCGCGGCCAGGTGCGCTTCCCCGACCTCGAGCGGCTTTAGGAGCGCCGCATGCCGCTTCGACCCATGGCGCTTCGACCCATGTCGCTTCGACCCAAGCCGCTTCGAGTGTCGCTTCGAGGCGCGCCGCCACCCCCCATCCCACCCTCCCCCTCAAGGGGGGAGGGAGTTAGACAGGGAACGTCGAAGATCTTCGGCGCATGTCCTATTTCATCGCCTCCCCCCTTGAGGGGGAGGCCGGCGGCGCGTGAGCGTCGCCGGGTGGGGGGCCGACGGGTCCGGAATGCGCCGGGTGCCCGATGACGAGCACCGTGAAGCCGCGCGACGCCAAGGAGCTTGCGTCTCTCGTCCAGTACGCGGCGGCCGAGGGCGAGCCTCTCGAGCTCGTCGGCACGGGCACCAAGCGCGGCCTCGGCCGGCCGATGCAGACCTCGCTCACGGTCGATCTCTCGGGCCTCGCGGGGGTGATCGCCTACGAGCCGGACGAGCTCGTGCTCACCGCGCGCGCCGGTACGCGCCTCGCCGAGATCGAACGGCTTCTCGCCGAGCAACGCCAGGAGCTCGCCTTCGAGCCGGGCGATCTCGGCCCGTTCTACGGCGCGGAAGCGGGCGGGGGGACGCTGGGCGGCGTGCTCGCCTGCAATCTTTCGGGTCCCCGGCGCATCAAGGCGGGGGCCGCGCGCGACCATTTCCTGGGGTTTGTCGCGGTCAACGGGCGCGGCGAGGAATTCAAGGCGGGCGGGCGCGTGGTCAAGAACGTGACCGGCTACGATCTCTGCAAGCTCATCGCCGGCTCCCACGGCACGCTCGCGGCCATGACCGAGGTGACGCTCAAGGTGCTCCCCGCCTCCGAGAAGACGCGCACGCTCCTCCTCTACGGGCTCGACGACGCGGCCGCGATCCGCGCCCTCACCGAAGCGCTCGGCAGCGCTCATGACGTGTCGGGGGCGGCCCATCTGCCGGCCGAAATCGCGCGCCGCTCGGCGGTGTCCTACGTGGCGGCGGGCGGAAAATCGGTGACCGCGGTGCGGGTCGAGGGATTTCCGGCCTCGGTCGCGGCGCGCGCGGCCGCACTCGCGGAATTGCTCGCGCGCCACGGACCGATCGAGGAATTGCATAGTGCCAACTCGCGCGCCTTCTGGGCCGAGCTACGCGATGCGACACCCTTCGCGCGCGACCGCTCGCTCGCGGTGTGGCGCCTCTCGCTCCCGCCCGCATCCGGCCCCGGCTTCACGGCACGCGTCCAAGGGCCGCTCGGCGCCCAATATTGGTACGATTGGGGCGGCGGCCTCGTTTGGCTCGGCTTGCCGCTCGCGGGCGACGCAGGGGCGGACGCGGGGGCCGCGATCCTGCGCCAGGCCCTCGCACCCTCGGGCGGCCACGCGACCCTCATGCGCGCTCCCGATCCGCTCCGCGCCGCGGTCGCGCCCTTCGAGCCCGAGAGCCCGGGCGTCAAGCGTCTCTCCGCGCGCATCAAGGCGAGCTTCGATCCGCGCGGCGTGCTCAATCCCGGACGCATGGTCGCGGGCGATCTCGCGGGCGCCGTCGCCGATGGTACGGCCGAGCCCGCGCTCTCGACCGTCGCGCGCACCGACTGAGCCATGCAGACCCATTTCTCGCCCGAGCAGCTGGCCCAACCCGGCATCCAGGTCGCGGACAAGATCCTCCGCGCCTGCGTCCATTGCGGCTTCTGCACCGCGACCTGTCCGACCTACGTGCTGCTCGGCGACGAGCTCGACAGCCCGCGTGGCCGCATCTACCTGATCAAGGACATGCTCGAGGGCGGCAAGCCCGCGAGCGAGGAGGTCGCGACCCATGTCGACCGCTGCCTTTCCTGCCTCTCCTGCATGACGACCTGCCCTTCGGGCGTCCACTACATGCACCTCGTCGACATGGCCCGCGCGCGCATCGAGGAGACGTATAAGCGCCCGCTCGCCGACCGGCTGCTGCGCCGCGCGCTCGCCGAAATCCTGCCGCGGCCCGCCCTCTTCCGCTGGGCGTTGCGCGCGGCGCGCCTCGCGCGGCCGTTAGCCAAGCCGGTCGAGCGCCTCTTGCCGCAGCGCATCCGCGCCATGCTCGATCTCGTCCCGGCGCGCGAGGAGCGCGGGTCGCCCAACGCGCAGCCGCAAATCTTCCCGGCCGAAGGCGCGCGGCGGAAGCGCGTCGCCCTCATGGTCGGCTGCGCCCAGCAGGTGCTCGCCCCTTCGATCGACGACGCCGCGATCCGATTGCTCACGCGTCACGGCTGCGAGGTCGTGGTGGCGCAAGGGGCGGGATGCTGCGGCTCGCTCGTGCATCATCTCGGCATGACCGAGCAATCGCATGCCCAGGCACGCGCCAACGTCGCCGCCTGGTCGCGCCAGATCGAGGGTGCCGGGCTCGATGCGATCGTGATCACCGCGTCGGGCTGCGGCACCACGGTCAAGGATTACGGCTTCATGCTGCGCGACGACGCGGCGTTCGCCGAGCGCGCGGCGCGCGTGGCCTCCCTCGCGCGCGACGTGACCGAATTCATGGCCGAGCTCGGCCTCAAGGCCGCCGTGCCGCACGCGCCGCTCAAGCTCGCCTATCATTCCGCCTGCTCGATGGAGCACGGCCAGAAGCTTCACAAGCCGCCGCGCGATCTCCTCGCCGCGGCCGGGTTCGAGCTCCGCGAAATCCCCGAGGGCCATCTCTGCTGCGGCTCGGCCGGCACCTACAACATGCTGCAGCCCGAGCTCGCGCGCGGGCTCTTGGCGCAGAAGGCGGCCAACATCGACTCGACCGGCGCCGACGCGGTCGCGACCGGCAATATCGGCTGCATCGCCCAGCTCGCCCAGGGCACCGCGCGTCCGGTCGTGCACACGGTCGAGCTCCTCGACTGGGCGACCGGCGGGCCCAAGCCCAAGGCGCTTGCGGGGCTCGCGCGCGCCGCCGGCCCATCGTGAGTTAGCCGCGCCGGGGCGATATTTGATAAACTCGGCCTCACCCGGAAGTGATTATCCCGGAGCGGCGAACGGGCCTAGATAGGGTCGAGCTCTTCGAGAGCGAGGGAGAAAGGATCCGCCATGCTGATCAAGCGCACGCCCGGCTGGGCGATCAAGGAGCGCGACGCGACGCCCGAAGGCGTGTTCCGCGCGCGGCGCAATCTCGTGAAGGCGATCGCGGCGGGGCCGATCGTCGCGCCTGCGATGCTGGCCCTTCTCGGGAGCCGCGCGGCAGAGGCGGCCGATCCCCTCGAGGGGGTCGCAAGCGATCCCTCGCTCAAGCTCTATCCCGTGAAGCGCAACGACAAATACAAGCTCGACCGCCCCATCACGCCCGAGGAGGACGTGGTCACGTACAACAATTACTACGAGTACGGCACCGAGAAGGGCATCTGGCGCGCGGCGCAGGACGTGAAGCTCCGGCCCTGGGTGGTGAAAATCAACGGCATGGTCGAGAAGCCGCTCGAGCTCGACATCGACACCATCCTCAAGACCTTCCCGCTCGAGGAGCGTCTCTATCGCCACCGCTGCGTCGAGGCCTGGTCGATGGCGGTGCCGTGGAGCGGCTTCCCCTTGAAGGCGCTGGTCGATTACGCGAAGCCCCTCTCGGGCGCCAAATACATCGAGATGCAGACCTTCATGGATCCGGCCATGGCGCCGGGCCAACGCGCCTTCTGGTTCCCCTGGCCCTACATCGAGGGCCTCACCATGGCCGAGGCGACCAACGAGCTCGCCTTCATCGCGACCGGCCTCTACGGGAAGCCGATCCCGAAGCAGGACGGCGCACCCCTGCGCCTGGTGACACCCTGGAAATACGGCTTCAAATCGGCCAAGGCGCTGGTGCGCTTCACCTTCACCGACAAGATGCCCAAGACCTTCTGGGCCACGGTCGGGCCGGACGAATACGGCTTCTGGGCCAACGTGAACCCGCAAGTGCCGCATCCGCGTTGGAGCCAGGCGACCGAGCGCGAGCTCGGCTCCGACAACCGCGTGCCGACGCTGCTGTTCAACGGCTACGCGGATTACGTGGCGCCGATCTACAAGGACCTGCAGAACCAGCGCCTCTACGCCTGACGGGCGCGGGGCGCCGTCCCGGCCGATCTCGAGCCCCGCCGACCCGGCCCGCGCGGGCCCCGCGTTCCCTCGCGCGTGCCCGACCGGGCCTCTTCCCTTATAGGTATATACATAGTAACATAATGACTACCTAAGGTCGCGTCGTGCGCGGCCCGACAGGTGCGCGCTCCGATGCGCGCGCGGTCCGCGCCCGGAAACGGACGGTCGCCCTCTCGGTGCGGCCGTCGATTGGGGGGTTCCATGGCGGTCGACCACGGAAAAATGAAGCTTGGCAAGAAATCCGCGGTTCACGATCCGCGCACCTTGCAGCTCGCCAAATATCTGCGCGCGGCCGGCGTCGCCGCTCCGCCCCCGAGCGAAGACTGGGCGAGCAAGGTCAAGAGCTGGCCGATGATGGCCAACGACAAGATCGGCGATTGCACCTGTGCCGCAGCCGGCCACATGATCGAGCAGTGGACGACCTACGCCAAGGACCCGGCGGTCCCCTCCACGCCCAAGATCGTCGCCGCCTATTCCGCGATCACCGGCTACAACCCCAAGACCGGCGCCAACGACAATGGTGCGGCCGAGATCAACGTGCTCAATTTTTGGCGCAAGACCGGCATCGCCGGCCACAAGATCGCGGGCTTCGTCGCGGTCGAGCCCGGCAATCACACCCACGTCATGGATGCGGTGGCCATCTTCGGCAATTGCTACATCGGCCTCGCGCTCCCGGTGTCGGCGCAGCAGCAGGCCGTGTGGTCGGTGCCGCCGGGCGGCGCCGTGGGGCCGGGGGCGCCCGGCTCCTGGGGCGGCCACGCGGTGCCGGTGGTCGGCTATGACGCGCGCGGGCTCACGGTCGTGACCTGGGGCGCGCTCAAGCGCATGACCTGGCAGTTCTGGGGCGCCTATTGCGACGAGGCGTACGCGGTCCTGAGCCAGGACTGGATCGACAAAGTGAACAAGAAGGCGCCCAACCAGTTCGATTTCGCGGCGCTGCAGAAGGATCTCGCCGCGCTGTAACGGCCGGCGTCCGCCAGGGAGGAAGGCCATGCGCATCAACAGCTACAGCGACGCCGAGCTCAAGCGCCGTTCCGACATCGCGAGCGCGCTGCGTTACGGCAGCAAGGCGCCGAAGCAGCCGGGCAAGACCGGGACCTACGCGCGCAACATCGATTTCCCGCACGGTCTGGCCCCCACGCCGAAGCCGATCTCGCCCGCGCCCAAGCCGGACGATTCGCTGCCCCACGCCGACGTCATCGCGATGATGGACACGACGGCCGAGGCGAGCGCCATGGCCGACGTGCTCACCCCCGGCACCAGCTACGAGAAATGGTACCCCTACGCCAAGAACTTCGCGAAGTTCCTGCCGCTCATCGGGCCGGACGGGCCGGCGCGCGAATCGCACCGCCTGGGCAGCTACTTCGTCACCACGATCGGCAGGCACAAGGTGCTGGTCTACAAGACCGAGCTCCACATGCACGAGGACGCGAAGAAGATGCCCGACGGCAGCTATTCGCTCCCGATCAAGGACGCGCTCAAGCAGATGATCGAGGACGCGAAGCCGTCGGTGTTCCTCACCACGGGCACCGCGGGCGGCGTCTATTGCAGCATGAGCCTCGGCGACGTGATGGTGAGCCGCGCCGCGCGCTTCTACTGCATGAAGGACTTCAAGAATGCGCCGTTCAACAACAAGACCTTCCACTCGAACTGGGTGGTGCCGGCGGCCCACCTCGCCGATGCCGAGAAGCTCATGCAGGGCTTCGCCTGGCACCTGACCGGCAAGACCGATCCCAAGGGCAAGCCGCCCAGCGCGAAGTGCCCCTGCGCGGCGCCCGGCTATCCGACCAAGATCTTCCGCGACGGCTTCGACGACATTCCCGCCTTCCATCCGATCCTCACCACGGACTTCTTCGAGTTCGGCACCAGCAAGAACAATCTCGAGAAGCTCGGCATGGCGGTCGAGATGGACGATGCGTGCCTGGGCCTCGCTTGCAGCGAGCTTGCGAGCCCGCCGCGCTGGGCGTGCGTGCGCAACATGTCGGACCCGACCATCAACGGGAGTCTCGCGGAGAAGATGCAAGGGAACTGCGCCGAATATTACTACAAGAAGTTCGGCTACTGGACGACCGTCATGAGCGCGCTCACGACCTGGGGCATCGTCGCCGGGCTCTAGGCGCGCCCGATGGCCCGCAACACGCGCGGCCGGGGTCGCGCCCGAGATTAACAAGGTTTCACGATTTCGGGCTTCGTTCGGCGCGCGCGCTCGGTTACCTTGAGTGCGTGGCCGCACCTTGGCGCGCACAAAAACAATAGGGGATTCCGTCTGGCGGCTTCACGGCGCGTGCCGATCGCGGCGCCGCGTCTTGTCGGTCGCATCCGGGCTTCGGCCGGGACGCTTCGACCGGGGGCCGGATGGCAAGGATGGATGCATCCCCGAACGCTCGAACGCCGCGCGGCAGTGCCGTCCGGGTGCTTCGCGCGGCCGTCCTCGGCACTTCTGCGGCCCTCGCGGTGGGCGTCTTCGCGACCTTGCCGGCGGCGGCCGCCGAGCCGGGCTGGACCGATTTCGTGGCCCCCGAGACGGCGCCGACGTTCCAGGCGACACCCCAAGCGATCTTGCGCTTCGCGCCACCCACGCCGGCACCGATGGATCCCGTCCCCGCGCCCGCGAAGGCGAGCACCGGCGCGGCGCAGCCGGACGCCTCGTCGCCTTGGCCGCTCGCCGACCTCACGAGTGCGATCGACGCCAACGCCGGCAATGACGGCGTGGCGCCGGTCATTCCCACGGTCAACGCCTTCACCAGCAAGGCGGGCGCGCGCCTGATCGCGACCCTGCCCGACGCGCTGCGCCATTCCGACATCCGGTCGGGCCTCGATTCGAGCGGCCATCCCTGGTTCCTCGACCGCTCCACCGCCCCTCTTTGGCTCGGTGGCGATACGACACTTCTGGCTCAGGGCGACGGCGGCGAATGGCGCATGGGCGAGAGCGAGGCTCGCGTCGCGGGGGCTGGCCTCGGACTGCGACGCCTGTTGCTCGAGGATCGGGTGATGGTGGGCGTCGACGGCTTCGTCGACGACGGCTGGGCGCCGGGCGACGCGCGTTGCAGCCTCGGGGCCGAGCTCGCTTCGGGCCCGGTCGGCCTCGGCGTCAATTTCTACCGGCCCTACGAGTCCGGCGCCATCGACGGCGCGCAACAGTCGGCGGCGCGCGGGCGCGACGTCCGGCTCCGGCTCCAGCTGCCCTTCGTCCCGAGCGCCAGCGCCACGTTCGAAGAGGCGGCCTGGCAGGCGGGTGCGGCCTGGAACACGGATCCTGCCGCGAGCGCTCCGCCCACCAACCGGGTCGGGCTCGATTTCAAGCCAATGCCGTTCCTGAGCCTCGACGGCACCTACGCGCCCGCCGACGCGGCGAGCCCGCAAAATGCCGCCGTGATGCTGCGCGTGAGCCTGCCGCTCGACGGCGCGATCCATGCGGACGACGCGCCGATCGTCGAGTCCGAGCCCTACCGCTTCTCGAGCCTGATCGGCCGCATCCTCGACCCGATCGCGCGCGAGGATCTGGTCCCCGTGGTCGATCGGGTCGTGGAATGAGCCCGTACCGCGCGCGCCGCTATTTCTGGCGCGCCTCGGGGATCACCACCGCGTCGTACTTGATCTCCGCCACCTGCGCCATGAGGTGCTTGGCGGTGAAGTCGCGCACCATGTCGAAGCCCTTGCGGTCGAAGATCGCGCGCGACGCGTAGCTCTTGGCGTCGCCGACGATGAAGGAGCGCAGGATCGGCACCGGCAGCTTGTCGTAGCGCTTGTGGAGGTCGGCGACCGTTTCGTTCGGGTGCTTGTGCATGAAGATGAGCGCCTCGTCGAGCGCCTTGTGCATGCGCCGCACCACGTCGGGGTGCGCCTTCGCGTAGTCCGCCGGCACTACCATGCCCTGATGGATCAGGCCGTTGAACTCGGGCACCTCGCCGCCCCAGAAGTCGGCGAACATCTTGAGCCCTTCGTCCGCCACGCCCATGCGGCCGAACGGAATCGCCGTGAGCGCGATGTCGATCTGGCCGCGCTTGCAGGAGAGCAGCAGGCTCGGATAGGAGTTGATCGAGGTCTCGGTGTAGTCGGTCTGCGGGTTGAGGCCGTACTGGGTCACCATGGCGCGGAACATGAGATCGAGTCCGCCGCCCACGTCGAGCGTGCCGACGGTCAGGCCCTTGGCGCGCTCGAAGCGCTCCTTGAGCGGCATGTTGGGCGTGAGGCCGATCTTCTTGGCCGCCGCGGGATTGATCACGAACTGGATCACGAACTCGCGCACGAAGGGCGAGACGAACAGGAGCTTCTCGCCGTGCGCCATCGCCTGGAGCGCCGGCACGAGGGTCATGGCGCCGAACTGGACGTCGCCCGAATGGAGGGCCGCGATGGTCGAGGAATCGCCGTGGCTCACGATCGTGATGTCGGCGTCGATCCCGTTCTTCTTGAAAAAGCCCTCGTCCTGGGCGATCGAGACCGGCGTGAAGCCGATCGCGGCACTGGTCTGGGCGATGGTGATCTTGGCCGGCGCCGCCTCGGCCCGGTGGACGCCGAAGGCGAGCGCCGCCGCCATGAGAACGCCGGCGGCGAAGCGGGTAATCGCAGTCATGTTTCTTTCCTCCCTGTTTTTCCGGTCGCGTAGGTCACGGCCGAATTGGCGATCAGCGTCAGCACCATGAGCACGAACAGGCCGGCGAAGATGCCGGCGCTGTCGAGTTGCGACGCCGAGAATTGCACGAGATAGCCGATCCCGCGGCTCGAGACGATGAGCTCGCCGACGATGGCGCCGATGAGCGCCTCGGGGATCGCGAGCTTGAGCCCGAGCAGGATCGAGGGCAGCGCGCCCGGCACGATGACGAGCCGGCGCTCCTGCCAGCTCGTGGCGCCCATGAGGCGCACCACGCGCAGGAGATCGCGGTCGACGTTGCGCGCCCCCTCGTAGGTCGAGAAGAAGACGAAGAAGAACACCATGAGCGCGGTGATCACCACCTTGGGCGCCAAGTTGATGCCGAACCACACGATGAAGAGCGGCCCGAACGCGATCTTGGGCACGCCGTAGATCGCCATCAGGATCGGGTCGACGATCTCGGCGATCACCGGGTAGCTCCCGAGGACGAGGCCGAGCACCACGGCCGACGACGCGCCCAGCGCGTAGCCGAGCACCACCTCCTCGGCGGTCACCACCAGGTTGTTCCAAAGCGTGCCGTCGAGGGTCCAGCCCCAGAGGCGGTCGGCGATCTCGCTCGGCGAGCTGAACACGAGCTGGTCGAGATGGGGCCCGAGCAATTGCCAGGTGACCAGGAGCCCGAGGCAGAGGCCGACGCGTCCGACCAGGACCGCGCGGCGGCGCCGGCGCGCGCGCTCGATTGCCGGGTCGACGAAGAGCTCAGTCTCCACGGTCGCTTGGGCCATCGTCCTCCTCCCCGATTTCGTCGATCGTGTCGCATTGGCTCCAGAGGCTGTGGTGCAGCTTCTGGAACGCAGGCTCGAAGCGGATTCGTACCGGATCGCGCGGGCGCGGCAGGTCGACCTCGATCACCGTCTTGATCCGGCCCGGCCGGCGCGACAGCACCACGACGCGGTCCGAGAGGGCCAACGCCTCCTCGAGGTCGTGGGTCACGAACACCACGGTCTTGCGCTCGGCCTCCCAGAGACGCATGAGCTCGCGCTGGAGCTGGAGCTTCAGCTGCACGTCGACGTTGCCGAACGGCTCGTCCATCAGGAGCGTGTCGGGATTGTAGGCGAGCATGCGCGCGAGCGCGGTGCGCTTCTGCATCCCACCCGAGAGCTCGGCCGGCACGTGGTCGGCGAAGCCGGTCAGGCCCACGCGCGCGATCACCTCGAGCGCCCGCGCACGCGCCGCCGCCTCGGGCATCTTCTGGAGATGGAGCGGGAGCATGACGTTCGCGAGCACGCTGCGCCAGGGCAGCAGCGAATCCTTCTGGGTCATGTAGCCGATGCCGACATTGGGCTTCGTGATGCGCCGGCCGCGATAGATCACCTCGCCGATCTCCGGCACGATGAAGCCCGCGATGCAGTTGAAGAGCGTCGACTTGCCGCAGCCCGACGGGCCCACCAGCGTCACGAACGATCCCGCCGGCACGTCGAGCGACACGTCCTCGACCGCCGCGATGCGGCCGCCGTTCTTGAAGAACCATTTGGTCACGCCGTCGAGCCGGATCGCGACGTCCGGGGACGCTTGAGGCGCGCTCGTCACGTCCGATGCCCTCCCCAACGAGGCCATGCGCCCCAGGTCCGGGCTCACGCCGGGAAACCGTATAGGCGCGCCGGGTTGTCGACCAGAAGTTTCTGGCGCTTTCCCGGGTCGGCGGCGATGAGGGGGAGGAGATCGACCAGGTCGCCGTCGTTGGGCATGTATCTGCCGACGTTCGGGTGCGGCCAGTCGGTGCCCCAGAGGACGCGATCGGGCGCGGCGTCGACCAGGGCGCGCGCGAACGGGATCGCGTCGGTGAAGGGCGGGCCCAGGCTCGAGACGCGCTCAGAGCCGCACACCTTGATCCAGCAGGTCTCGAGGCGCGCAAGCTCGAGGAGCGCCTTGAACGGCGCCTGGTCGAGCCCGCCCGCGGCCTTGACCCGGCCCATATGGTCGATCACGAAGGGCACGGGGAGCGCCTTCAAGAGCGGCGCGAGCTCGACGATGTCGACCGCGTCCATGTGGACCACGAGGTGCCAGCCGAGGGGGACGATGCGCTCGACCACGGCGTGGAAGAGATCGAGGTCGGGCATGCCGCCGAGATGCTTCACGAAGTTGAAGCGCACGCCGCGCACGCCGCCCGCATGGAGCGCCGCCAAGGTCGCCTCCTCGGCGTCGTCGACGATGGCGACGCCCATGGTGCGGCCCCGGCTCGCGGCGATCGCGTCGAGCATGGCGCGATTGTCGCTGCCGTGGCAGCTCGCCTGCACGATCACCGCGCGCTCGAGCCCGAGATGGCGGTGCAGCGCCGAGAGCGCCTCCTTGGGCGCGTCGGGTGGGGTGTAGCTGCGGTCGTCGGCGTAGGGGAAACGCGCCGCCGGCCCGAACACGTGGCAATGGGCGTCGCAGGCGAGCGGCGGCGCCTTGAACTGGGGCTTGCGCGGCTTGGGGTCGGGCGGGGCGGTCGTCTTCAGCATCGATCTCCCATTCGGCGCGTGCGCGCCCCCACGCGGCGCCGCCTCTCACGGTCGGACGGATTCGTTTCGTCAGTTTTTAGGGGAATTCGAGCCGCTCGACAAGCCGCCCCGGCGCGCGGCAGCGGCTCGGTTCGAAACACCGGCCGCGGTCCAATTCGCCTCATCATCGGGCCCCGGGACCGGCCATCGGCCGGCGCGAGACCAAGTTTCACGTCCCGTGGGCCCGCGTCTTTCGAGCGTCAAGCCGTGGATGGCCGGACCATGTCCGGCCATGACGCCCAAGCCACGGTCTCAAACCGAGTCACGGCCCGGCGACCGCCCCGCGCCATGCGCCTTGAACCGCGGGCCGAATTCGACCATCCTCGACGGAGAGAGAAATCTTTCCTGTCGCTCTATCGGAGGTGGCAGATGGCGAAGCGCCCCGCGGTCTCGCGCCGCTCCTTCCTCACCGGTGCGGCCGCCGTCGCCGCCCTCGCCGCGGCCGGGCCCGGTCCGCGCCGATGGGCGCTCGGCTCGGCCGTTGCTGCCGAGAAGAGCGCCGACGTCGACGTCGTGGTGGTGGGCGCCGGTGCCGCGGGCCTCGCCGCCGCCAAGCTGCTGCTCGACGCCAAGCGGCGCGTCGTGGTGTTCGAGGCGATGGACCGCAAGGGCGGGCGCCTCTGGACCAACGTCACGGAATTCGGCACGCCGTTCGACGAGGGCGGCGCGTGGATCCACGCCGCCGACCGCAACCCGCTCTACAACTACGCGCGGGCCAATAATTTCGATCTGGTCGAGCACGATCTCGACGTGATCAACGACGCGTTCTATCTCGGGCGCAAATTCACCGCGAAGGAGCTCGCGAGCCTCAACGAGACGACCGAAGTCCTGAGCACGCGCGTGCGCGCGACGGGCGCCCTGGTCGACGAGCCGGCGCTCGTCGCAGCCCCCGTGACCACGCCCGACGGGCGCATCGCCGAGACGTTCCTCGGCCCGATGGACACGGCGGTCGACTTCGGCTTCCTCTCGAGCGCCGATTACGCGCGCCTCGAGAAGCTCGATCCCAATTACCTGGTGAAGCAGGGCTACGGCGCCGTGCTCGCGAAGTTCGGCGCGGACGTCCCGGTCAGGACCTCGACGCCGGTGCGGCGCATCCAATACGGGGCGAACGGCGTGGCGGTCGAATGCGGCTGCGGCACCGTGCGCGCGCGGGCCGCGATCGTGACGGTCTCGACCGGCGTGCTCGCCGCGGAGCGCATCCGCTTCGACCCGCCGCTCCCGGCCTGGAAGCAGGACGCGATCGACCGGCTGCCCATGGGGCTCCTCGCCAAGGTCGCGATGCGCACGGACGGCGCGCGCTTCGGCCTCAAGCCCTACGAGATCGTGATGTGCGAGCGCGCCGGGCCGCAGAACGTCTACCTGGTCGCGTTCCCGTTCGACACCGACATGCTGATCGGCTTCGTCGGCGGCGATTTCGCCTGGCAGCTGACCGCCGCGGGCCCGCAGGCGGCGGAGGATTTCATGCTCGACACGCTCGGGCGCTGCTTCGGCTCGGACGCACCGCGCCACGTGAACAAGACCGACTTCACCGGCTGGGGCTCGAATCCGTGGACGCGCGGCGCCTATTCCGCGGCGGTGCCCGGCCATGCCGAGGCGCGCGCCGAGCTCGCGCGACCGCTCGGCCGGCTCTTCTTCGCGGGCGAGGCGACCGCGGACGGCCTCGCCCAGACCGCGGGCGGCGCCTTCGTCAACGGGCGCGAGACCGCGGCCCAAGTGCTGAAGCTCTTCGGCTGATCCGACGGGGCCCGACGAAAAAGCCGGAATCTTTCGGTCCGCGGATTTTCAGGCAAAAAAAACCGGGACCTTTCGGTCCCGGCGAGTTGAACAGGGAGGCTTCACGTCTGGGAGACGTAGGACACCCAGGACGGTCAAGTCTTGGGGCCCTTTCCAGGCCTTGCGCCTGGAACTCGACCCGGGAACGTCCCGGGGTAACTGGCACGATCAACCATTTATTAACAAATCTCAATCGTTTCCATGCGCCGGATCAAGACCCGACCAAGGATAAATGGGCCCGTTTTGCTCGATTTTCAAGCAATTCGGGCCTCGGCTGCACAGCGCGTGCGCCGCAACATCGAATGCCGGCTGTAGATAGGCCTTCACGGGGGGGATACCATACCGAAAGCGGAAGGGTAGCCATGCGCATGCGGCATGACTCGAGCGCGCACCCAGGCGCGCCTAGAATTCCGATTCGGCGATGCGCTTGATGAGGAAATCGCGGAACACGGCGATGCGCTTCGAGTGGCGCAGCACCTCGGGATAGACGAAATAGGCGTCGATGCTCGGCCCGTCGAGGCCGGGCAGCACGCGCACCAGATCCTTGTCCTCGCGCGCGATGTAGTCGGGCAGGCTCGCGATGCCGAGGCCGCTTTTGACCGCGCGGTAGATGCCGTAGACGTTGTTGAGGCGCAGGATGTGGCTCGGCATGCGCTTGTGGGCGCGGCACAGGTCGAGGAGCCAGTTGACGCTCGAGGAGGGCAGCATGCGCACTTCCTCGCCGAACACGATGATCTTGTGGTGCGCGATGTCCTCCTCGGTCGCGGGCGTGCCGTTGGCGTCGAGATAGGCCTTGGTGCTGAACAGGTGCACGTGCACCTTCATGAGCTGGCGCTGGATCAGGTCGGGCTGGCGCGGTGGCGCCATGCGGATCGCGATGTCGGCCTGGCGCATCGAGAGGTCGAGCTCGCCGTCGTCGAGCAGGAGCGTCATCTCGATCTCGGGATAGAGCTCGAGGAACTCGCGGATGCGCGGGGTCAGCCAGGTCGAGCCGAACGCGACCGTCGTGGTCACCTTGAGCGGGCCCTTCGGGCGCTCCTTGCTTTCGGTGAGCATGGATTCGGTCATGGCGAGCTTCGAGAACACGTCCTTGACCGTCTGGTTCAAAAGCTCGCCCTGCTCGGTCAGGATGAGCCCGCGCGCGTGGCGATGGAACAGGGTCGTGCCGAGGCTCTCCTCGAGCGCGCTGATCTGGCGGCTCACCGCCGATTGGCTGAGCTTCAGCGTCTCGCCCGCGTGCGTGAAGCTGCCCGCCTCGGCGACGGCGTGAAACACCCTGAGCTTGTCCCAGTCCATTCCCCTGCCTCGATCGTGCCGCCGCCCGCGCCTGCGGGACGGCGACGTGAGCCGCGCGGCGGCTTATTCGGCGGCGCTGCGCTCGCCCTTGTCCGAGCCGTCCTCGAGCGCGTGGGCGGCCAGGAAGTGGTTGGCCTCGAGCGCCGCCATGCAGCCCATCCCCGCCGCGGTCACCGCCTGGCGGAACACCTTGTCCTTGACGTCGCCCGCGGCAAAGATGCCCGGCACGCTGGTGGCCGTGCTGTCGGGGGCGGTCAGGATGTAATCCTGCGCGTCCATCTCGAGCTTCCCCTTGAACAGCGCCGTCGCGGGATCGTGGCCGATGGCGATGAACACGCCGTCGACGGGAATGGTCGAGGGGACGCCGGTCTTCGCGTGCTTCAAGCGCAACGCGGTGACCGCCTTCGGCAAACCGGGCCCGTGCGCCTCGCCCAGAATCTCGTCGGCGACGTGGTCCCAGACGACCTTCACCTTGGGGTGCTTGAAGAGGCGCTCCTGGAGGATCTTCTCGGCGCGCAGCGTGTCGCGCCGGTGCACGAGGGTCACCTCGCGCGCGAAATTGGTGAGGAACAACGCCTCCTCGACCGCGGTGTTGCCGCCGCCGATCACGGCGACCCGCTTGTCGCGATAGAAGAATCCGTCGCAGGTCGCGCAGGCCGAGACGCCGTGGCCGCGCAGCTGCTGCTCGCTCTCGAGCCCGAGCCAGCGCGCTTGGGCGCCGGTCGCGACGATCACGGTCTCGCCCAGATACACGTCGCCCGAATCGCCCACGAGCCGGAACGGCCGGTGCGCGAAATCGACCTCGACGACGAGGTCGTGGACGATCTCGGCGCCCACATGCTCGGCCTGGGCCTTCATCTGCTCCATGAGCCAGGGGCCCTGGATCACGTCGGCGAAGCCCGGATAATTCTCGACATCGGTGGTGACCGTGAGCTGGCCGCCGGGTGCCATGCCCGCAACCAGGATCGGTTTCAGATTGGCGCGCGCGGCGTAGATCGCCGCCGTGTAGCCCGCCGGCCCGGAGCCGATAATCACGGTCTTGCTGCGATGGACGGTTGGGCTTTTCGGGGCGGCCATGGCGCGGATTCCGGGCTCGAATCGGCCGGGAAGGTTTGCCCGGCAGGCATGGAAGATAGGAGCCCCATGCGCCGGAAGCAAGTCGGGCCGCACGGCAGATATGGTCCGTTCTCAGCCGAACCGGGCCGGTATAAGGCCGGCCCGATCACCGCCCCTAGCGATGCACGCGCGGCGCGTTCATGAACTCGGCCGGGATCTTGACGCTCATCGCCTTCAGCATCGCCGTCGGCGGCGTGCAGGGATTGTGGTCTCCCTCCTGGTCCATGTTCTGCACCGAGACCTGCATCTGGAGCGAGAAGTCGAGCGGTGTCGCCGCGGGCGAAATCTCCTCGGGCAGGCACGTGGCCTCGCTCACGGCGCCGAAGGGCTGGGTCCCGTCGATGGTGCGGAACCAGTACATTTTCTGCTCGTCGGTGATGCAGGCCTTGCTGAAGGGCGCAAGATCCGCCTCGACCGGGAACTGCGCCGTGCCGTGGCAGCTCAAGCAGCCGGAGATCGGATTGTCGACCGGCCCGTTGGTGCGTCCGGCCCAACCCAGATGGGTCGCTGCGTAGCCCGGGATCTCGTCCGAGATGGTGGTCTCGGCGAGCTTCTTTCCGGCGCTCTGGTCGCTCGGCGTGTAGCCATGATCGTTGCCCCAGGTAATCCCGACCGGCCTGAGCCGGCGCCAGGGCGAGGGATCCTTCGCGTCCTTGTCGTAGGCGAAGGTGCCGAACACCCAGCCCGAGGGTGCGCGCGGATCGACCGCGGCCACGTCCATCTGCATGAGGCGTACCTTCATCGGGCCGCTGCTGGTCTCGATGGTCCATTCGGGAGCGCCCGTGAGGGGGTCGTTCTTCGGATTCAAGAAGTCCGCCGGCACCGCGTTGCTGAACAGGATCTTGAACGTCATGCCGCCGGGCGCGAAGCGCGACTGGTCGATCGCGGGCGAGTCGGTCTTCCAGACCTGGCCGATGGTGTAGCCGCCCGGCGCGTTGTAGAAGCCGATGGCGAAATTGCGGATGGTGACGCCGGTCTTGAGCCCGAGCTCGGGCGCCGTCACGGGGCGCTCCTCGGTGAGGCCGTGGGTCGGCTCGCGCGCGCCGGGACCGTAATTCATGAGCGGCATGTTGTACCAGGCGCGCACCTTGTTGAGTTGCGGGCGGAAGCCGACCTTGATCATGCCCTCGAAGGAATAATTCCGCAGCGCGTAGAGATAGGCGTTCGCCCCCTTGACGCCGTCCTTGAAGTCGATCTTGAGCCAGGGCGCGTCGGACTCCGTCGGCGGCGTCTTCGGATAGGCTTGCGCGAGGTTGAACCACGGCCCCTTGTAGCCCGCGGGCAGCATGGTCGCGGGCACCACGAAGTCGGGGAACTGGCCGCGGCATTGGGCGGTGTAGGTGCCGGTCTCGCTCGGTTGGCCGGTCGCGTCGACCGAGATGCATTTGGTCCCCGGCGCGCAGCCCTCGGCGGCGCGCGCCGACGGGCCGGCGCATAAAAGCACCGCGCCTCCGAGAACGAGAGAGGCGGCGAGAGACGCGCGCGCGTTCCGAGACGATCCCATGGCGACCCCCATTTCGCTCGAGAATAAGAAGAATTATAGCTAATTTATGCTACTGATGATTGCAGTTGCCGTCGACGCGAGTCAAGGGCGGCTTCGCGCGAGTAGTGCCTCAGTTTCAAATCCTGGCATGGGTCATGGCCGGACTTGGTCCGGCCATCCACGCCTTAGCGCTGGAAAGACGTGGATCACCGGGACAAGAAGCTCGCCCTCGGGCCGGCCGACGACCGGGCCCGGTGGCCCGGTGATGACGCGAACTTGGACCATGGCCGGAGTTTCAAACTGCGTCACTACCCTCGCGCGCGGCGAATATGGAAATGATTAAGCGGCGGATCGGAAACGGTTTGCGCGACGCGGCGCGCTCAGAAGCCGAACATGTGGTCGAAGCTGAAGGCGCCCTCCGCACCCAGGAGCCCGTGATACCCGAAGAGCCGGCAGGTCGTGTCGCGCACCACGACGAAGGCGCCGTCGCCCGCGCGTCCGCGCGCGTCCACGTCGAAAGTCTCGCTGTAGCGCCAAAGGCGCGAGCCGCCGCACGGGATCGCGAGAGGCGCGCGCGCGATCTCGGCGCCCGCGCGGTCGTGGAGGATGAGATCGGTCGCGGATTTCGCGTGCCAAGGCGAGGATGCCGCGTAGATCAGGTGGCACATGGTGTCGAGCGGCTTCGGGCCGAGGCGCAGGAACAGGCGCGTCGAAAGCCCGGGCGCCGGGCCGGCGTAGGATTGGGGCTCGCTCTTGTAGGTGAGGACGGTGTTGAAGATATGCGCGCCGAAGCTCGTTTCGGCCGCGTGGCCGGAAACGCGATCCTGGTAGCGGAAAATGCCGTGGAGCCAGCCGTCCGCCTCGCCACCCTCGGCGAAATCGTAGACCAATTCCACGTGCCCGTAGCCGCCCTCGAGATCGGCGCCGCCATCGACCAGCTCGCCGAGGTCGAGTGCTATGCTGTCGCGCCGCAGGAGCTTCCCGAACGGGCGCCGCGCGCGCTCGACGCCGGCGGAATCGTAGACCAGGAGCGAGATCGGCAGATTTTCCTGCGCGGTCGACATGGGCGTGGGCAGCACCCAGGTCTTGAACCGCTTCGGCGGCAGGAGCGGGGCGGGCAGGAGAAATCCCTTGCCCATCAGGTTCGCGAGCTCGGGGATGCGCGGGTCGGGCTTCAAATCCGTGCGCTCGACATTGACATGGGCGATGCGCGCGCGCCCCGCGGCGGCGATCTCGTAACGCGGGCGCACCATGTGCTTCCCCGCCTGAATTTCGATCTGCTGCGGCCAGCGCGCCTCGGGCAAAAGCTCGGCCGTATCGAGCCGGTAGCTCGCGAACGGCGCGATCTCGCGCTCGAGCCAGGCGATCTTGCCGTCGCCCATGAGATTGAGCCCGACGCCGCGCGCCGGGATCGCGCAGGGGTGGCTGTTCTGGATCCAGAGCGAGACGCGCTCGCCCTCGCGCGGCGCCGGGAGACCGGCATAGAGATCGGCCGGCCAGGAATTGGCGTCGTGGGTGCAGGAGAGGACGCGCGTCTCGTCGCCGTAGGTGTCGAGCGCGTATTTCACCACGTCGTGCCCGGCGGCGCCGATCGCGTGGACGAAGAGCTGGCCCGTGAAGGGGCCGAGGCCGAAGCGAGCGCGCACCTCGCGGCTGTCGATCGCGATCGAGGCGAGGCCGGGGGCGACCGCTTCGCGCCAGGCGGCGAGCCGGCGCCCCTCGGCGTCGAACAGGCAGAGCCACAGCTCGACCTTCTTCGATCCATAGCCGGACCAGTAATTGGCGCTCACGAGGCGCGTATGATGACCGTCCTGGTCGCGGAAGAAGACGAAATTGGTCGCGAAGTTGAGCGGATCGAGATAGCGCCGCGGGTTGGTGAGCAGGTCCGCGTCGAGCTTGGTCTCGTCGAGGGTCGCGACCTCCATGCCCGGAGGCACCAGATGCCGCACATGGTCGACGAGACGCGCCGCGTCGAACGCGACGACGAGGAGGCTCTTGGCGCGCGCGGCGCCGAGGTCGGTCACCGGCTGGGCGACCTGGCCGAGGCGGCGCTGTCCCACGTCCTCGAGCTTCTGCGCATAGACGCCGTCGAGCGCGAGACGCTTCAGCGGATGGAGGGCCGCGAACCCTTGCGCGAAGCCGAGCGGGTCGTAGAGCGCGCAGGGTCCGCGCGCGGCGAGGCGGGCGACGAGCGCGTCGATCTTCGCGCGCGCCTCGGGATGGCCGACCGCCTTGAAGAAGGCGTTGCCGCCGGTGAGATTGTTGAAGGTCTCGATCTCGAGCGCCATTCGCCCATCCTCGCTCAGGACGGCTCCGCCGCCGCCCGCGCTTATATTACGAGCTTTCGCGCCCGTGAACGCGACATTTTCGGCCGAACCTCAGGGTCTGCGCGCATCCAAGAGACGCCGTACCGCGTCCGCGACCCGGGCCGCGTCGTAGACCGGCTCGTAGGTCCAAGTCTCCAGCCGTCCCTCGAACGCGCGCGCGATTCCCTCGGTGTCGAGCTCGTCGTGAAAACGCCCGTGGCGCCCCGCGCGGCCCGGAAGCTCGACGATGTAGACCGGCTTCCCGGTGCCGCACGCCTCGGTCGCCATCGAGACGGAATCGGAGGTCACGACGATATGGTCGGCGAGTGCCAACATGCCGAAATAGGGATTCTCGCCCGTGCCGTCCCAGATTTCGGCGCCGGTGCCGGCGAGATGCGCGCGCAGTACCGCGATGTTGGCCTCGCCCGTGCGCCTCGAGGATGTCACGACGAGCCCCGCATCGTAGCGCCGCGCCATCTCGGCGAGCCGGTCGGCGATGGACGCCATCTCCTCGGGGCCGAGACGCTTCCGCCCATTCGACCCGCCGATCAAGACCGCGACCAGCGGGCGCTTCAGGTGAGCGAAGCGCGCGCGGAAATGCGCCGCCGCTGCGGCCAGCCGCGCGGGGCTCACCGGATGGAGTGCGCCGCGCGTCTCGATCACGTTCGGGCCCTTGACCCGGTCGTGGCGCGGGGCCGCCACGAGATCGAAGGCGGTCGAGCGCATTTGCGGGTCCTGGATATGCACGATCACGGTGCGCGGGCTGCGGCGCTTGATCGCGAGCGCGAAGGGCACGCCCTTGCGTCCGCAGCTGATCACGAGCTCGGGCCAGGGTGGCGCGATCGGATCGCTGCCCGGGCCGAGGGAGGCCAGCGGCGCGGGCCAGCAGCCGGACGGGAGCATGAGCCACGGCAAGCGCGGATTGACCCGTTTGACGACCGGCTCGAGCCCGAGCGCCTCGGCAAGCCCGCGGCACTGGCTTTCCATGCCGATGGCCCCTTCGGTGATGATCCAGCAGCGTGTCGCGGTCATTGAATCCTGAGAGCTGGCGATCCCCAGATGCAGCGATCCCGGGAGCCGGCAATCCTAAGAGTCGGCAATCCTAAGAGTCGGCAATGGCGGCGCCGCCAAGTGCCGGGATAGGGAATCGGCGGCGCACTATGGCAATCGGCCCGGACCGGCGCAATGCGGCTCAGGGCACCCGCGCGGCGCTCTTGAAAGATTATTTCAAAATATACTAGGGTATGGGGGAATATTGTTTCCCGACCATTCAGCGGGGGTTCGGCGCCATGCGACGGCTCAAGCTCGACCGGATCGATCGCCGCATTTTGCGCGATCTTCAGGACAATGGCCGGATGACCAACGTGGAGCTCGCGGCGCGCGCCGGGATTTCGGCCCCGCCCTGCCTGCGCCGGGTGCGCGCCCTCGAGACGGCGGGGTATCTGCGCGGCTATCACGCCGACGTCGACCCCGAGCGGCTCGGCTTCGAGGTGGTGTTCTTCGCCCTGGTCGGGCTCGACAGCCAGTCCGAGGCGGTGCTCACCCAGTTCGAGGACGGCGTGCGCGCCTGGCCCGAGGTGCGCGAATGCTACATGGCGCGCGGCACGGACGATTTCGTCCTCAAGCTCGTCGCGCGCAATACGGCGCACGAGAACGAGCTCACCAAGCGCCTCACCTCGGCCGACCATGTGAAGCAGGTGCGCACGATCCAGGTCATCCGGACCTCGAAGCGCGTGCCGGGCGTCCCCATCGACGAGAGCGAGCCCGCCGAGGCGTGACGCGCCGCCGCCGCGTCACTCGAGGACGCGCGAGAGATCGGTGCCCGCGGGGCAGCCTTTGCGCACCAGCGCCTTGAACGCGTCGGCATAGGGGCGCGGGCCCGGATACACGACCTGGATCGAGGGCGGGACCTTGAAAGACTTGAGCGCCGCCTCGAGGCGCGCGTCCGAGCCCGGTGCGATCGCGTAGAAGCCGACATCGTGGCTGCCGAACACGACGTTGCGCGGCTCGTACCAGAAGCCGATGAGGCGCCAATCGCTCGGCAAGCGCTTCGAGACCGCTTGCCAGCAAAGCTGAAGGACCGCGATCTCGTCGTGCTTCGCGTTCGCGAGCTGCGCGACGTCGGTGGCCGTGTAGCCGCCCGGCCCGCGCGCGAAGCGCACCGGCGCGTTGTCGCCGAGGCCGGACAGGTCGAAGATTTCCGCGTCGCCGTCATAGGCCGCGACGCCGATGTCGTTCAGCGCGATCGGCTGGCCGCGGTAATTGTCGTGGATGAACTGGGCGATCAGGACGTGCTCGAGCCGGCGGTCGTTGACCGCCTCGACGGTCTCCTTGTTGTCGACGATCGCGCGCGGCAGCACCGAGACGAGGAGCGCGCCGAAGACGATCGCCAGCGCCGCGCGGCGCTTGGCGAACAGCGCGTCGGCCAGGAGAATCGCGGCGACGCCGAGCAACGCGATCAGCCACGCCTCGTAGCGGTAGAGCCAGCCGAGGGCCGCGATCGCGAACTCGATCCCGGTCGCGACCAGCGAGACGAACGCGAAGATCAGCCGGTCGTCCCAGATGGTGCGTCGGCGGCGCCAATGGGCGATCCCCAATCCGAGCACGATCACGCCGAGCGCGATGAGCGTCTTGCCGCTCGGCGTGCTGTGAAGGTTGGCAACGAAGTTGAGCAGCACGCTTTCGACGAAGGATGCGACGCCCGTGGCCTCGCCCGGCTGGATGCCCTTGAGCATGAGGGAATTCGGCAACAGCCAGCCGCCATGGGCGGCCCAATAGACGCCGAAACCGAGCACGGGAGCCGCCCCCGCGACGGCGAGCACCGCCGAGACGCTCCACCGGCGGCGCAGAAGGGCGAGCGCCATCAGCGGCGCCGCGACGAACAGGCTCTCGTAACGAATTCCGGTCGCGATCAAGGTGACGATGCCGAGTGCCGCGAGGCGCTTCCCGCCCGGCGGCCGGTCGGCGGCGAGCGTCGCGGCGCCGAGATGGGCGAGCATCAGGATCAAGAGAATGTGCGCCGGATGCTCCATGCCGATGAGCGTGAGGGCGCTCAGCGGAATCGCGAGCCACAGCAGCAGGAGCCACGCCTCGCGCCACGGGACCCGGGCGAGCAGGCGATTGCAATAATAGATCGCGGCGACGCTGAACGCGCCGTCGAGCGCGAGCGGGAAATAGAGAAAGCTTCCGATCCAGCGCGCCGGCCAGATCTTGTAGGCGAGCGCGAGCAGAACGACCCACAGGGGAGTCGAGGACGCGGCCGCTGGCGTCGAGGGCTCGATGCCCCAGACGCCGGCCATGGCCAACGTGCGCGCCATCGCGAGCTGGATGTAGCTGTCGTCGAGCGGGTAGGCGAAGGGCGCGCCCGCGGCGGCAATCAGGACGACGCAGCCGATGAGATAGACCGGGACGGCGAGCGGCAAGCGCCGGCTCAAGAGCCCACCCTCACTTGAAGCGCACCTTGAGGATCTCGTAGACCTTGGAGCCGCGCGGCGTCGGCACCTCGACGGTCTCGCCCACTTCCTTGCCGATGAGCCCGCGCGCGAGCGGCGAGAGCACCGAGAGCTTGCCGGACGTGATGTCGCTTTCCTCGGCCCCCACGATCACGTAGGTGACCTCCTCGTCGGTGTCGACGTCGACCAGGTCGACGGTGGCGCCGAACTTGACCGCCTTGCCCGTGAGCTTGGTCGGGTCGATCACCTCGGCGCGGCGGATCTTGTCCTCGAGCTCGGCGACGCGCCCCTCGATGAAGCTCTGGCGCTCGCGCGCGGCGTGGTACTCGGCGTTCTCCGAGAGATCGCCGTGGGTGCGCGCCTCCTCGAGCGCCTTGATGACCGAGGGCCGCTCGATCGACTTCAGGCGCTTCAATTCCTCCTGGAGGCGGTTCAGCCCCTCGAGCGTGATCGGCATCTTCTCCATGGCGCCGTGCGACCTCTGATCCCGTGCGTTTTCCCCGACCCCCATCAAGACAATACCCCGCTCAGCCGGACATGCCAGTCAGACGGCGGGGCTATCGGGGGTGGGGTCTCTAAAACGACCCCTCAAGATAGGACTGAAGCGGGGCGACTTCAAGCGCGCCGGATTTGAGCGCCACGATGGCCGCGACCGCCGCCTTGGCGCCTGCAACGGTCGTGTAATAGGGGATTTTGTTCATGAGCGCCGTATGGCGGATGTCGAAGCTGTCCTTGATCGCGAGCGCCCCGTCGGTGGTGTTGAAGACCAGCTGGACGTCGCCGTTCTTCATGGCGTCGACCACGTGGGGCCGGCCTTCCATCACCTTCTTCACGTCGCTCACCTCGACCCCGTGGGCGCGCAGATGGGCGGCCGTGCCGCGCGTCGCGATGAGCGAGAAGCCGAGCGCCGCGAGCCGCGCGCCGAGCGGGACCATGGCCGCCTTGTCCTTGTCGCGCACCGAGACGAACACGCAGCCCTTGAGCGGCAGCTCGACGCCGCTGCCGAGCTGGGACTTGGCGAAGGCGTGGCCGAAATCGGCGTCGAGGCCCATCACCTCGCCGGTCGATTTCATCTCCGGCCCCAGGATCGTGTCGACGCCCGGGAAGCGCGCGAACGGAAACACCGATTCCTTGACCGCGACGTGGCGCCGCGTGCCGCTGGGGAAGCGGAACGCGGAGAGCGGCTCGCCCGCCATGAGGCGCGCCGCGATCTTGGCGATGGCGACGCCGGTCGCCTTGGCGACGAAGGGCACGGTGCGCGAGGCGCGCGGGTTGACCTCGAGAATGTAGACGTCCTTGCCCTTGACGGCATATTGCACGTTCATGAGCCCGACCACGCCGAGGGCGAGGGCGAGCTTCTCGGTCTGCGCGCCGATGTCGGCGATGACGTCGGCTGCGAGCGAATAGGGCGGCAGCGAGCAGGCGGAATCGCCGGAATGGATGCCCGCCTCCTCGATATGCTCCATGATGCCGGCGACGTGCACCTGCTTCCCGTCCGAGACCGCGTCGACGTCGACCTCGATCGCGTCCTGGAGATAGGAATCGATGAGCACCGGATTCTCGCCCGAGACCTTGACCGCCTCGCTCATGTAGCGCGCGAGGCCGTCGGAATCGTGCACGATCTCCATGGCGCGCCCGCCGAGCACGTAGGAGGGGCGGATCACGACCGGATAGCCGACCGCGGCGGCGACGCGCTCGGCCTCGGCGACCGAATGGGCGATGCCGTTGACCGGCTGGCGCAGGCCGAGCTTCGCGAGCAGCTTCTGGAAGCGCTCGCGGTCCTCGGCGAGGTCGATCGCGTCGGGCGGCGTGCCGAGAATCGGAATGCGCGCGGCCTCCAGGGCATCGGCGAGGTTGAGCGGGGTCTGCCCGCCGAACTGCACGACGACGCCCGCGAGCGTGCCCCGGCTTTCCTCGACGCGCACGAGCTCGATCACGTCCTCGGCGGTGAGCGGCTCGAAATAGAGCCGGTCCGAGGTATCGTAATCGGTCGAGACCGTCTCGGGATTGCAATTGACCATGATGGTCTCGTAGCCGCGCTCGGCGAGCGCGTAGACCGCGTGCACGCAGCAATAATCGAACTCGATGCCTTGGCCGATGCGGTTGGGCCCGCCGCCCAGGATCACGATCTTGCGCTTGTCGCTCGGCTCCGCCTCGCACTCGGCCGGATGCAGGCCGTCGCCCTCGTAGGTCGAGTACATATAAGGTGTCGCCGACGCGAACTCGGCGGCGCAGGTGTCGATGCGCTTATAGACCGGGTGCACGTCGAGCGCGTTGCGGCGTGCCGCGACCTGGGACTCCTTGGCGCCCGCGAGCTCGGCGAGCCGCGCGTCGGAGAAGCCGAGCTGCTTCAGCTTCAAGAGTGCCGCGCGGTCCTCGGGCAGGCCGTCCCGGCGCACGCCCGTCTCGGCGGCGACGATCTTCTCGATCTCGCGCAGGAACCAGGGATCGTAATGGCAGGCGCGGGCGATCTCCTCGACCGAGAGGCCGAAGCGGAACGCCTGGGCGATCACGAGCAGCCGGTCGGGGGTCGGGACCGAGAGCGCGGCGCGCACCACGTCCTTGTTGGCGCCGCCCGCGGCACCCGGAATCTCGATCTCGTTGAGCCCCGAGAGGCCGGTCTCCATCGAGCGCAGCGCCTTCTGGAGCGATTCCGCGAAGGAGCGCCCGATCGCCATCGCCTCGCCCACCGACTTCATCGAGGTGGTGAGGAGCTTCTCCGCACCGGGGAACTTCTCGAAGGTGAAGCGCGGCATCTTGGTGACCACGTAGTCGATGGTCGGCTCGAAGCTCGCGGGCGTCACCTTCGTGATGTCGTTCGCGAGCTCGTCGAGCGTGTAGCCGACCGCGAGCTTGGCCGCGATCTTCGCGATCGGGAAGCCGGTCGCCTTGGAGGCGAGTGCCGACGAGCGCGAGACGCGCGGGTTCATCTCGATGATGAGGAGCCGGCCGGTCCCTGGATCGACCGCGAACTGGACGTTGGAGCCGCCGGTATCGACCCCGATCTCGCGCAAGCACGCGATCGAGGCGTTGCGCATGATCTGGTATTCCTTGTCGGTGAGGGTGAGGGCGGGTGCGACCGTGATGCTGTCGCCCGTGTGGATGCCCATCGGGTCGACGTTCTCGATCGAGCACACGATGATGCAGTTGTCGGCGCGGTCGCGCACGACCTCCATCTCGAATTCCTTCCAGCCGAGCACCGACTCCTCGACCAGCACCGTGCCGGCGGGCGACAGCTTGAGGCCGGCGGCCACGACCGACTGGAATTCCTCGCGGTTGTAGGCGATGCCGCCGCCGGTGCCGCCGAGCGTGAAGGAAGGCCGGATGATCGCCGGCAGGCCGACATGCTCGAGCGCCGCCAAGCCGTCGTCGAGATTGGCGACCAGGCGTGAGCGCGGGCTCGCCAACCCGATGCGCGCCATGGCGTCGCGGAACAGCAGGCGGTCCTCCGCCTTCTCGATGGCGTCGCGCCGCGCGCCGATCAGCTCGACGCCGTAGCGCTCGAGGGTGCCCTGATTGGCGAGCGCGAGCGCGGTGTTGAGCGCGGTCTGCCCGCCCATGGTCGGCAGCAGGGCATCGACTCGCTCGGCCTCGATGACGCGCGCGACGAACTCCGGCGTGATCGGCTCGATGTAGGTCGCGTCGGCCAGGCTGGGATCGGTCATGATCGTCGCCGGGTTCGAGTTGACGAGCACGACGCGGTAGCCTTCCTGCTTCAGCGCCTTGCACGCCTGCGCGCCCGAATAATCGAACTCGCACGCCTGGCCGATCACGATCGGTCCGGCGCCGATGATCAGGATCGATTTGATGTCGGTGCGCTTCGGCATGTCAGAGGCGCGCCGTCACGCGGCCCTCGCTTTCATCAGGTCGACGAAGCGCTGAAACAGGTAGTGGCTGTCGCGCGGGCCGGGCGAGGCTTCGGGATGGTACTGCACCGAGAAGATCGGCTTGCCGTCGACCTTGAGGCCCTCGAGCGTGCCGTCGAACAGCGACACATGGGTCTTGGATACGCCTGCCGGCAGGCTGTCGGGCACGACGATGAAGCCGTGGTTCTGGCTGGTGATCTCGACCTTGCCGGTCTCCAGGTCCTTGACCGGATGGTTGGCGCCGCGATGACCGATCTCCATCTTGGCGGTGCGCCCGCCGAGCGCCAGCCCGAGCATCTGATGGCCGAGGCAGATGCCGAAGATCGGCAGACCGGTCGCCATCAACGCCTTGATCACCGGCACGGCGTAGACGCCGGTCGCCGCCGGATCGCCCGGGCCGTTGGCCAGGAAGATGCCGTCGGGCCGGTGGCGCAGCACGTCGTCGGCGGTTGCGTCGGCCGGCACCACCGTGATGCGGCAACCGGCGTCGGCCAGGCAGCGCAGGATGTTGCGCTTGGCGCCGTAGTCGAGCGCGACGACGTGATGGCGCGGCGCGTCCTGGCGGCCATAGCCGCTTCCGAGCGCCCAGCGCGTCTCGTCCCAGCCGTAGGTCTGGCGCGTCGACACTTCCTTGGCGAGGTCCATGCCCTCGAGCCCGGGCCAGGCGCGCGCCTGGGCGAGCGCCGCCTCGACGTCGATGCGCCCGTCGGGCGCGTGCACGATGACGCCATTGGGCGCGCCGCGGTCGCGAATCCGACGCGTCAGGCGTCGCGTGTCGACGCCGGCCAGGCCCGGCAGATTGTGGCTCGCGAGCCAGGCGTGCAACGGCTGGGTGGCGCGCCAATTGGCCGGCTCGGTCACGTCGGCGCGCACGATCAGGCCGCGCGCCGCCGGCGTCAGGGTCTCGATGTCCTCGGGGTTGGTGCCGACGTTGCCGATATGCGGAAACGTGAAGGTGATGATCTGGCCGGCGTAGGACGGGTCGGTCAGGATCTCCTGGTAGCCCGTGATCGCGGTGTTGAAACAGATCTCGCCGACCGCGCGCGCCGCGGCGCCGAATCCGCGGCCCCAATACACCGAGCCGTCGGCAAGAATCAGCGCGCCGGTGGGTTGACCGGGCGGCGAGGCGGATGGCGTCGTCATGCGCTGAATTCCCCGGGTGGCGCGCGCCACCCCTCCGTGAGGGTCGTGCCGCCGCGTTTGGCGACACGCGGCGTTTCCCCCCGGCATCTCAGGTTGCGGCGTTGTGTACGGGAAACCTATTTACGGGTCAAGTTGGCGGCTTTCCCGTTTGCGTCGCCGTCGACCGATCCGCATACTGCTCTGCCCTGGAGGCGGTCCGTCATGCTTCGAAGCGGCTTGAACGACGCCCTGAAAACGGCGATGCGCGAGCGCGATGCCGCCACGGTGTCGACGCTCCGCCTGATCCTGGCGGCGCTCAAGGACCGCGACATCGCCGCGCGTCCGAAGGGCAATTCCGCGGGAATCGGCGACGACGAGATTCTCGGCATGCTGCAGGGCATGATCAAGCAGCGGCGCGAGAGCATCGCCCTCTACGAGAAGGGCGGCCGCGCCGACCTGGTCGACAAGGAGACCCAGGAGATCGTCGTCATCGAG
>DATJLQ010000205.1:0-8805 GCA_035509415.1 Alphaproteobacteria bacterium | reverse complement strand
ATGGCGCAGGTCACCGTCACCATCAACAATCGCGGCTACCAGATCGCCTGCGACGACGGCCAGGAGCAGCACCTCGTGAAGCTCGCGGGCTACGTCGACAAGCGCGTGGGCGAGCTCACGGCGGCGATGGGACAGATCGGCGACATGCGTCTCCTCGTCATGGCGAGCCTCCTGATCGCCGACGAGCTCGCCGACGCGCGCAAGGCGAGCGAGCAGGCGCAGCGCTCGCTCGAGGACGAGAAGCGCAAGAAGGCGTCGCTCTCGCCCGAGGCCGAGGCGGCGCTCGCCGACGGCTTCGAAACGCTGGCCCAGCGCATCGAGGAGATTGCCGCGCGCCTCGAGGCGGCCTAGATTACCCGCGAACGGGGCTGCGCAGCGCGTCAGGTCACTTCGTGCCCTGGGGCCAATGCATTCCTCAAGGGAGCTGTCCCTACCGAGACCCTGGTCCCGGCATATGGCGCCCACCTGCGTAAGCAGGCCACAGAGGACAAGAGTGGGCCGACGGCTGAGGCGGCTCCGTTCGCTTCGTTCCCGAAATCCCTTGATTGCCGCGGGCGCCGCCGATCCATGACCATGAGCATTGCCGACGAGAAGAAGGCGGTGCGCGCGGCGGCCGTCCTGCGTCGCGACGCGGCCCATGCGCGGCTCAAGGACACGGCGCCCGCGGCCCTCGCGGCAAACTTCCTCGCCCATTTCGCGCTCGCCAAGGACGCCGTCGTCTCCGCCTATTGGCCCGGGCGCAGCGAATTCGACGTGCGGCCGCTTTTGTTGGCGCTCCACGCGCGCGGCCACGCGTTGGCGCTTCCCGTGGTGGTCGCGCGCGGCACGCCGCTTTTGTTTCGGCGTTGGCGTCCGGGCGAAGCACTCGAGGCCAAGCCCTTCGGCCTCCAGGAGCCGCGCGCCGCGGCGGGCGAGCTCGCACCCACGGTGCTCCTCGTGCCCTATCTCGCGATCGATCGCGACGGCTACCGCGTCGGCTATGGCGCCGGCTTCTACGACCGCACGCTCACGACGCTGCGCGCGCAGCGGCGCGTGCTCGCGGTCGGCGTCGGCTACGCGGCACAAGAGGTCGAGCGCCTGCCCCATGACGGATACGACGAGCGCCTCGATGCGAGCGTGACCGAGGAAGGCGTCAAGGAATTCGCCGCGGCCCAACGCGCCGCGGTCGGGAGCGGACGATGAGAGTGCTTGCCTGCGGCGACGTGATGGGGCGCGCGGGACGGAAGGCCGTCGTCGAGTACGTGCCCAAGCTGCGCGACGCGTTGGCGCTCGACTTCGTCATGGTCAATGGCGAGAACGCGGCCGGCGGCTTCGGCATCACGGGCGAGATCTGCCAGGAATTCTACGCGGCGGGGGTCGATGCGATCACCACCGGCAACCACGTCTGGGACCAGCGCGAGACGCTCGACTACATCAAGCGCGATCCGAAGCTCCTGCGGCCGCACAATTATCCCGTCGGCACGCCCGGGCGCGGCGTCGGCGTGTTCGATCTCGCGGGCGGGAAGCGCGTCGTCCTGCTCCACGTCATGTTGCGCCTCTTCATGGAGGCGCTCGACGATCCGTTCCAATGCCTCGCCCAGCAGCTCGAGACCCATCGCCTACGCGGCCAGCCCAAGGGCAATGCCGACCTCATCCTGGTCGACGTCCATGGCGAGGCGACCAGCGAGAAGATGGCGACCGGCCATTTCTGCGACGGCCGCGTCTCGGGCGTGATCGGGACCCACTCCCACGTGCCCACGGCGGACGCCCAGATCCTCGCCGGCGGCACGGCGTACCAGACCGACCTCGGCATGTGCGGCGACTACGATTCGGTGATCGGCATGACCAAGGCGGGGGCGGTCGCGCGCTTCGTGACCAAGCTGCGCGGCGAGCGGCTCGAGGCGGCCGGCGGCGAGGCGACGCTGTGCGGCGCCTTGATCGAGACCGACGATAAGACCGGGCTCGCGCGCCACATAGCACCCATGCGCCTGGGCGGCCGGCTCCTGCCCCATTGGCCGCTGCCTGCACCCGGCGGTGCCCTGAAGCCGCCCAAGCTTTAGCCCGAAGCGCTCGGCATTTGTCGCGCGGCGCGCGATCGGGCGGCGCTATTGATCCAGATCATAAAGCTTTCGATGAGCTCTCATATCATCGGCTGGCATATCAGGGACGGGGAGCCCGATGCCATACACCGCCGAGGGCTATCGACGGCGCGCCGAGGAATGCGTTCGCCTCGCGAACCTCGCGCGCGAAGAGATGGTGCAAAGCGAGCTTTTGCGCCTGCGCCAGAGCTATCTGCGCATCGCCGAGCGTCTCGAGCGCGAGGCCGGGCGCAAGGGCTGAGCTACGCGCGGGTGGACGCGCGCTTCCGCGCGCGCCCGTCCCCGGCGTTTCCTAAGCGCTTCCTAAGGCCCGCGCCTATTTCGCGCGCTCGAACACGAAGCTGTAGCTGGTCGCCCAATTGGGCGGCTCCGTCTCGCCCGGCTTGGGTGCTACGCCCGCGTTCTCATGGCACGTGAGGCAGCCGAAGTTCGGCTTGCTCTGGAAGTAGGTCTCGAGCACCGCGTTCAGCACCGAGAGGTTGTTCGGATTGCCGTTGGGAAGCGGCGTCGTCGCGGGCGGCGTGGTCTTCGAGATGTCGACCGGGTCCACCGGCCATTGCACATTGACCAGCTTGTAGTATTGCCAAGGTGCCGCCGGGTACGCCTTCTTGATCATCGCCTGCATCATGGCGCTGACCGACGCCGCCGACTGATCGTCGGGCGCGATCTGCACCACCTGGGTCGGCGTCGTGACGCCCTTCGGGTTCTTCTGGTTGACCGGGCATTTCTCGGGCGGGCAGGCGGGATTGTTGAAGCTGTAGGCCTTCTTCTCCGGCTGGCCGGTCACCGGCGCGTTGTCGATCTGCTCGAAGGTCGCCCACACGCCCTGACCCATGCCGTCGAGGAATTGCAGGATGTGGAAGCCGACCAGGCCCACGGTCACGGGCTTGAGGCTGCCCGGAACCAGCGCCTCGCGCATGTGGAAGCGGCCCGACTTGATCTCGGCCGGGGTGAGAATCTTCCAGGCCGACTTGGTCTCGATCGAGCCCATCTGGCCGGGCGTCCGGGTGCCTTCGGGCAGCGCGATCACGTTGGCCGCGGCGTAGCTCTGCTGGCTCGCCGCGTTGTAGAGCGAATACTGGACGATGTAGTTGAATTCGTCCTGGTTCAGCGTGATCTCGTAATAGACCGGGACGCTCTTTTGATCGTAGAGGATGCCGCCGCCCGCCTGCTCGATGCCGCCGAGGACGCGCTTCTCGTTCGGGCTCGCGCCGCGCGAGAGCGCCGTGATCACGTCCTCGGAAATCTCCGAGGTCGAGCGCAGGACGAGGAGCTTGCCGGCCTCGGCCATCGGCACGAGGCGCGCGCTGAGCTGGCCGCGCGGGAACACCTTGCCCCAGGGTGCCGGCGTCACACCGCCCGGGAGGAACACCTGGTCGATGGTCTTGTAGGTCTCCCACACCGTGGGGGCGCCGGAGCCGAACGTGGCCTTGGGATCGGGCACGCCCGGATGGCCGGCGAGCGCCGGCCAGTTCAAATAGACGAAGGCCTGCCACATCTGGCAGTCGAAGCCCGGATTGCTCCGGTCGTAGGAGAGGCCGCCGTCGATCACCGGCTTGATCACCGGCCGCTTGACGCTGATGCCGCCGCAGGAATGGGGCTCTGGTGCTGCCGCGCGCGCGGGCGGTGCGGAGCCCAGCAAGGCGAGCGCGAGCGCAGTACCCGCCAGGGGCGCCAAGGCCGCGGAACCGATCGAGCGAATTGAGCGCATCATGATTTCCCCCCGTTTGTCGTTGGCCGATTCAACGCGCGGCCGATGCTGTCGTTGGCCGACGCAAGGCGCGGCCGGTCCCATTCGCGCCCGAGCCTAACCTCAGGGTTGAATGACGAATCGATCATACGCGCCGAGTCGCCAGGGCGCAACCAGGGGTGACATTGATGTCTAAAATTCGATCTTCAGGGGTGGGGCCGCGCGCGCGTTCGGGGCTCGGAGTCGCGGCGCCGCGCCCCATTCTTGCCACATTGCTCGGTAAGCTCGGCCCCCTTGAGTCGGGGTTAGCCCGGCCTCCCTTGTATGGTATAGCTATCCCCGCACTCCGGGAGAGAATCGATTCGCCGAACCGATGGCCGGCCATTCCCAATTCAAGAACATCATGTACCGCAAGGGCGCGCAGGATCAGCGCCGCGCGCGCCTGTTCACCAAGCTCATTCGCGAGATCATGGTGTCGGCGCGGGCGGGCCTGCCCGACCCCAATTCCAATCCGCGCCTCCGGGCCGCGATCGCGGCCGCGCGCGACGCCAACATGCCGCGCGACAATGTCGAGCGCGCGATTCGGCGCGCGACCGGCGGCGAGGATGGCGCGGTCTACGAGGAAGTGCGCTACGAGGGCTACGGCCCCGGCGGGGTGGCGCTCATCGTCGAGGCGCTCACCGACAATAGGAAGCGCACGGCGTCCGACGTCCGCACCGCCTTCTCGAAGCATGGCGGCGCCCTCGGCGAGACCAACAGCGTGAGCTTCCAATTCAAGCGCGTGGGCCAGATTCAATACCGCGCCGAGGTGGGCGATGCCGACGCCATGTTCGAGGCAGCGCTCGAGGCGGGGGCCGAGAACGTGGTCTCGGCGCCCACGGGCCATGAGATCACGACCAAGCCCGAGGATTTCGCGGGCGTGCGCGAGACGCTCGAAGCCAAGTTCGGATCGCCCGACGCGGCGGCGCTCGTGTGGCAGCCGCAGGCGAGCGTCCCGGTCGACGAGGAGCAGGCGCGAATACTCCTGAAGCTGGTCGAGCAGCTCGAGGACAGCGACGACGTGCAATCGGTCGCGGCGAATTTCGAGATCGCCGACGACGTGATGGCGAAGCTCACCGCCTGACGCCGAGCGCGGGGCAAGCGAGGTTCGGAATCGATGCGACTCTTGGGTCTCGACCCGGGGCTGAGGCTGACAGGCTGGGGCGTGGTCGAGGCGGACCGGGGCCGGCTCCGCCACGTGGCGAACGGCACCATCGCGTCGGACGCCGGCCTCGAGACCGCGGCGCGTCTGGTTCAGCTCTATGACGGCGTCGCCCAGGTGATCGCGCGCCACGCGCCCGAGGCGGCCGCGGTCGAGGAGACGTTCGTCAACAAGAACGCGGCCACCACGTTGAAGCTCGGGCTCGCGCGCGGCGTGGTGCTGCTCGCCCCCGCGCGCGCCGGGCTTCCGGTCGCGGAATACCCGGCGAACCTGGTCAAGAAATCGATCGTCGGCGCGGGCCATGCCGGGAAGGAGCAAATCCAGGCGATGGTGCGCCATCTCCTCCCGGGAATCGCGATCGACGGCCCGGACGCGGCCGACGCGCTCGCGGTCGCGATCTGCCATGCGCACCACGCGGCGACGCTCGCGCGGTGGCGCGCCGTCGAGCGCGCGCCGCGGGTGCCCGGCCCATGATCGCGAAGCTCACCGGCCGGGTCGACCAGGCGGGCGACGGGTTCGCGGTGCTCGACGTGGGGGGCGTGGGCTATCGCGCCTTCTGCTCGTCGCGCTGTCTCGCGCGCCTGCCGGCGGTCGGCGGCGAGGCGAGCCTCCTGATCGAGACCCATGTGAGCCAGGATCACATCCATCTCTACGGCTTCGCGGACGCGGCCGAGCGCGATTGGTTCCGGCTTCTGACCACGGTCCAGGGGGTGGGCTCGAAGGTGGCGCTCGCCCTTCTCTCGACCCTCTCGCCCGCCGAGCTCGCGACCGCCATCGCGGCCCAGGACAGGGCGACCCTCGCGCGCGCCCAAGGCGTCGGGCCCAAGCTCGCGGGCCGCATTGCGGCCGAGCTCAAGGACAAGGCGGGGAACATCGCCCTCGGCGCGGTCGCGGTCGCGGGTGGCGTCAACGAGCTCGACCGGATCGGCGCCGACGCGGTCTCGGCGCTGGTCAATCTCGGCTATCGGCGCATGGATGCGTTCGGCGCCGTGCTCGATGCGCAGCGCCGGCTCGGCGCTGCCGCGAGCCTCGATGCGCTCATCAAGGCGGGCCTGCGGGAGCTCGGCTCATGACCGCCCCCAAGACCGACGCCCCGGCGCGCGAGGCGCGTATGCTCGACCGCGGCGAGGCGCCCGACGACGCGCCCGAGGCGGGCTTGCGGCCGCTCGTGCTCGCGGAGTTCGTCGGCCAGAGCCAGGCGCGCGCCAATTTGGGCGTCTTCATCGAGGCCGCGCGCGCGCGCCGCGAGGCGCTCGACCACGTGCTGCTCTCGGGCCCGCCCGGGCTCGGCAAGACCACGCTCGCCCAGATCGTCGCGCGCGAGCTCGGCGCCGGCTTCCGCGCGACCTCGGGCCCGGTGATCGTGCGCGCGGGCGATCTCGCGGCCCTGCTCACGAACCTCCAGCCGCGCGACGTGCTGTTCATCGACGAGATTCATCGCTTGGCTCCCGCGGTCGAGGAGATTCTCTATCCCGCGATGGAGGATTTCCAGCTCGACCTCATCATCGGCGAAGGGCCGGCCGCGCGCTCGGTGCGCATCGATCTGCCGCCTTTCACGCTGGTGGGGGCCACGACGCGCTCGGGCCTGGTGACGACGCCGCTCCGCGAGCGTTTCGGCATTCCGCTGCGCCTCTCGTTCTACTCCGAGGCCGAGCTGATCGAGATCGTGGCGCGCGGCGCGCGCGTGCTCGGCGTGACACTCACCCAAGAGGGGGCTGCGGAGATCGCGCGTCGCGCGCGCGGCACGCCGCGTATCGCGGGACGCCTTCTCCGTCGCGTGCGCGACTTCGCCGCCGTCGACAAGACGCGCGAGATCGACCGCAAGGCGGCGGACGCGGCCTTGACGCGTCTCGGCGTCGACCAACGCGGCCTCGACGCCATGGACCGGCGCTATCTCGGCTGCTTGGCCGAGAATTACGCCGGCGGGCCGGCCGGGATCGAGACGCTGTCGGCGGCACTTGCCGAGCAACGCGACGTGCTCGAGGAAGTGATCGAGCCCTATCTCATCCAGCAGGGCCTGCTCCATCGTGGCCCGCGCGGGCGCATGCTGTCGGATCTCGGCTACAAGGCGCTCGGGCTCGATGCGCCCGCGGGGCGCGCCGCGCAGCTCGATCTGCTGGGCGATGGAAGCGACGACGAGGAAGGCGGGGAGGGTCGCCATGGCTAACCTCGCGCCCAGCGGCGCCTTCAACAAGGACACCCACGTGTTCCCGGTCCGCGTCTATTACGAAGACACGGACGCGGCCGGCATCGTCTATTACGCCAACTATCTCCGCTTCGCCGAGCGCGCGCGCAGCGAGATGCTGCGCGCGGCCGGGATCGAGATCGGCCGGCTCGCGGCCGAGCGCGGCCTCGCCTTCGCGGTGAAAAGCTGCGCGATCGACTATCTCGTGCCCGCGCGCCTCGACGACGCGCTCGAGGTCCACACCAAAGTCGTCGAGATCGGCCATGCGAGCCTCAGGGCCGAGCAGACCGTCAAACGCCCCGGCCCGGGGGGACAAATTCGGGACATCGCGCGCCTCGCCGTGCGCGTGGCCCTGCTCGACCGGGCCGGCCGGCCCGCGCGCTTGCCTAACGATATCCGCACACTGCTCTTAAATTTGTCGCAATCGGGGAGTCAATCTTAGCGCCATGGAACAAACCGCGGTCAACGCCATCAATCTCGCCGGCTCGATGCCCACGGCCGACCTTTCGATGGTCGCCCTGTTCATGCGGGCCGACCTCATCGTCAAGTTCGTGCTCATCCTGCTCCTCGCCGCCTCGTTCTGGAGCTGGTCGATCATCTTCGAGAAGGTGCTGCGCATGCGACGCCTCGCGCGCAACACCGGCACCTTCGAGGACGCGTTCTGGTCCGGCGGCTCCCTCGAGGAGCTCTACGACCGGATCGACAACAAGCCCGAGGATCCGATGGCCGCGATGTTCTCGGCCGCGATGCGCGAATGGCGCCGCTCGGTGAGCAAGGGCGTGAATATGAAGGAGGTCCGGGGAAGTCTCCAGAACCGCATTGAGCGCGTGATGCAAGTGACGCTCGGGCGCGAGATGGACCGGCTCGAGCGCTATCTCACCTTCCTCGCCTCGGTCGGCTCGGTCGCCCCCTTCGTCGGGTTGTTCGGCACCGTGTGGGGCATCATGAACAGCTTCCAGTCGATCGCGGCCTCCCACAACACCACGCTCGCGGTGGTCGCGCCGGGCATCGCCGAGGCGCTGTTCGCGACCGCCCTCGGCCTGGTCGCCGCGATTCCCGCGGTGGTCGCCTACAACAAGATCTCGAGCGACCTCGCGCGTTATTCGGGCCGGCTCGAGGGCTTCGCCGCCGAATTCTCGGCGATCCTGTCGCGCCAGCTCGAGGAGCGGAGTTAGCCATGGCGGTCTCGGTCAGGGTCGAAAGCGGCGGTCGTCGGGGACGCACGAGGCGCGTGCCGATGAGCGAGATCAACGTGACGCCGATGGTCGACGTCATGCTGGTGCTTCTGGTGATCTTCATGGTGACGGCGCCGTTGCTTTCGGTCGGCGTGCCGGTCGATCTGCCGAAGACCAGCGCCGCACCCATCACCGGGCAGGACGAACCGCTCGTGGTCACGGTCAACGCCAAGGGCGACGTCTATTTGCAGAACTCCGAGGTCCCGCTCGACCAGCTCGCGGCGCGCCTCAAGGCGATCACGGTCAACAAGCCCGACCAGCGCATCTTCGTCAAAGGCGACAAGGCGCTCAATTACGGCCGCATCATGGAAGTGATGGGCGTCATCGACCAGGGCGGCTTCAAGCACTTGGCGCTGGTGGGCGATCTCGCGACCCCGAGCCCGGCGCCCGCGAAAAAAGGAGCGAAGTGAAGCATG
>DATJLQ010000204.1:0-4574 GCA_035509415.1 Alphaproteobacteria bacterium | reverse complement strand
CGATCAGGCGCTCGGCGATGGCGGCGAGATGCTTCAAGGCCATGTAGATCACGATCACCGGCGAGCCCTTGGCGACCGCTTCCCAGTCGATCGCGTCGGGCACCGCACCCATCGCGTTGTGGCCGGTCACGAAGGTCACGGCCGAGTTGGTGTCGCGATGGGTGAGCGGGATGCCCGCATAGGCGAGGCCGCCGATTCCGGCCGAGACGCCGGGCACGATGCGGAACGGCACACCCGCCTCGGCCAGGTGCAACGCCTCCTCGCCGCCGCGGCCGAACACCATCGGATCGCCGCCCTTCAGGCGCAGCACGCGTTTTCCCGCGCGCGCGTGCTCGATGAGGCGAAGCGAGATGTCGGCCTGGGTCGGCGACGGCTTGCCGCCGCGCTTCCCCGCATGCTCGCGGGGCGTCGCGCGCGGGATCGCGGCGAGAATCGCACCGCTTACGAGCGCATCGTAGACCACCACGTCGGCCTGCGCGATCCCGCGTAGCGCCAAGAGCGTGAGCAGGCCCGGATCGCCCGGCCCCGCACCCGCGAGCCAGACCCAGCCCGGCTCGAGATCCGGCAAGTCGAAAGGAATGTCGCTCATGGGCCGCAGGTTACACGCGCATGCGGGCCGTAGCTAGGTGCCCGGGCGCGGGGCTATAACGCTCCCATGGTGCGCCCGCCCAAGGACCGACAAGGCCCGGAAAAGGAAGGCCCGGACGAGCAAGAGCCCGACGCGCAAAACCGGGACGCGCGCGCGTCCGGTGGCGCGACCGCCTTGCGCCGCGGCTGGACCACGGGAGCCTGCGCCGCGGCGGCGGCGAAGGCCGCCTATGCCGCCTTGCTCACGGGACATTTCCCCGACCCGGTCGAGATCCGCCTGCCGCGCGGCGAGCGTCCGGCCTTCGTTTTGGCGCGCCAGGCGCTCGGCGACGGCGTCGCGCGCGCGGGCATCGTCAAGGACGCGGGCGACGATCCCGACGTGACCCACGGGGCGCTCGTGGTCGCGAGCGTGCGCAAGGGAGCGCCCGGCTCGGGCGTGCAATTCCGCGCGGGCGAGGGTGTGGGCACCGTGACCAAGCCCGGCCTCCCGCTCGCGGTCGGCGAGCCCGCGATCAACCCGGTGCCGCGCGCCCTCATCGCGGCCGAGCTCGCCGAGGTCGCGCGCGGCGCGGGCGAGGCGTGCGACGTTATGGTCGAGATCGCGATCCCCGGCGGCGCGGCGTTGGCCGAGAAGACTTGGAACCCGCGTCTCGGCATCCTGGGCGGGCTCTCGATCCTGGGGACCACGGGCGTCGTCGTCCCCTATTCCTGCGCGGCTTGGATCGCCTCCATCCAGCGCGGCGTCGACGTCGCGCGTGCCGCCGGCCTCGCACACGTCGCGGGGGCCACGGGCTCGACCTCGGAAGCGGCGGTGCGGCGGCGCTACGGACTCTCGGACACGGCGCTTCTCGACATGGGTGATTTCGCGGGCGGGCTCTTGAAATATCTCCGCGACCATCCGGTCCCGCGCCTCACCATCGCGGGCGGCTTCGGGAAGCTCGCGAAACTCGCTCAGGGTGCTCTCGATCTTCATTCGGGGCGCAGCCAGGTGGACGCGGATTGGCTCGCCGCGCGCGCGAGCGAGCTTGGCGCCCGCGACGACCTTGTCGCGCGCATCGCCGCCGCCAACAGCGCGCTCGAGGCCTTCGAGCTTGCGCGCAATGCCGGCATCGCCTTGGCGCCCGCGATCGCGCGGCGCGCGCGCGACGTTGCGAGCGGCGTGCTCGACGGAGCGCCGGTCGCGGTCGACGTGCTGGTGGTGGATCGCGCGGGCGAGCCCATTGGGTCAAGCGATGGCTGAGCGCCGGCTCCTGATTCTGGGCGGCACGGCCGAGGCGCGCACGCTTGCGGAAATGGCCGCGCGCCGGCCGGGCCTCGCCGTCACGGTCTCGCTCGCCGGGCGCACGCGCGACCCGGCGCCGCAAGCGGGCACCGTCCATGTCGGCGGCTTCGGCGGCGCCGACGGGCTCGCGCAGTTCCTCGGCGACGCCAAGATCGATCTCGTGGTCGACGCGACCCATCCCTTCGCCGCGCGCATCTCGCGCCACGCGGCGGATGCTTGCGCGCGGCTCGGCACGCCGCTTCTCATGCTCGCGCGGCCGGCCTGGAGCGCCGAGCCCGGTGACCGCTGGATCGAAGTCGCGGACGTGCCGGCGGCGGCTACGGCGCTCGCAACGCTTGCGGCCGAGGGTCGCGCGCGCCGCGCGTTCTTGACCGTCGGACGTCAGGAGCTCGGCGCCTTCGCGGGCCTCGACGGAATCGAGCTCTTCGTGCGTCTGGTCGAGCGGCCCGAGACGCCGCCGCCGCTCCGAAGCGTGCGTATCTTGACCGGCCGCGGACCCTTCGGCCTCGATGCCGAGCGCGCCCTGCTTGCGGGTTACGGCATCGACGTCGTCGTGAGCAAGAACAGCGGGGGCGAGGCGACCTACGCGAAGATCGTAGCCGCGCGCGAGCTCGGGCTTCCGGTGATCATGGTGCGACGCCCGGTACTTCCCGAGGTCGAGCGCGCGGCAGATGTCGAATCCGCGCTCGCCTGGATCGCGGCGCGCGCGGGCTAAGTTCGGCTCGGCATAGCTGAACCACTCCCTCCGTCACCCCCGCGAAAGCGGGGGTCCATTTGAAAGATGGATTCCCGCTTGCGCGGGAATGACGATTTGAAGACGCGATTCGTTCCTTGTGCCCCGGGCACTAGCGCCTGTTCGCCTTGCGCTTCGGCCGCAAAATATGCGCGTGGCGCGGATCGTAAAGCGCGCTGTCGCGAAAGCCGTCGGGTGCCAGCACGCGGCCCACGAGCACGAGCGCGGTGCGCGTGAGTTTCGCCGCGCGCACCTGGGCCGCGATGTCGCCGAGTGTCCCGCGTAGGATGCGCTCGTCGGGCCAGCTCGCGCGATAGACCACGGCGACCGGACAATCCTTGCCGTAATGGGGCTGAAGCGCCGCCACGATCGCGCGCATGTTGCGGATCGAGAGATGGATCGCAAGCGTCGCGCGCGACCGCGCGAGCCGCTCGAGCGTCTCCCGTTTCGGCATCGACGACGCCTTCATCGCGGTACGCGTGAGGATCAGGGTCTGGCTCACCTCCGGGAGCGTGAGCTCGCATTTGAGCGCCGCGGCGGCGGCGGCGAAGGCCGGCACGCCCGGCGTTACGTCGTAGTCGATGCCGAGGGAATCGAGGCGCCGCATCTGCTCGGCGATCGCGCCGTAAAGCGACGGATCGCCCGAATGGACGCGCGCCACGTCGAGACCCGCGCGATGCGCTTCCGCCATCTCGGCGACGATCTCGTCGAGGGTCATCGAGGCCGTGTCCACGACGCGGGCACCCTTGGGTGCCGCCGCGATCACCGCCTGCGGCACCAACGAGCCCGCATAGAGGCACACGGGCGAGCGCGCGATGAGGTCGCGGCCGCGAATCGTGATGAGGTCGGCCGCACCCGGCCCGGCGCCGATGAAATGGATCGTCATCCGGCCTCTTTTTCGGCCTCGGGGGCGCGGTAGCCGCGCGGCGTGTAGACCCACACGCCGCCGTCATTGCGCACGACGAGCCGCGTCGCGGAGCTTCCCACCAGCACGAGCGTCAGCATGTCGACGGCAGCCGCGTCGAGCGCGTCGAGGCGTATGACGCGCACGCTCTCGCCCGCGCGGCCGAGATTGCGCGCGAGCACCACGGGTGTCGAAGGCTCACGCGCCGCGAGCAGGATTTCGCGTGCGCGGGCGAGTTGATGCGCGCGCCGCGCCGAAGCAGGATTGTAGAGGGCCACCACGAAATCGCCGCCCGCCGCGGCCTCGAGCCGGCGCTCGATCGTGGGCCAGGGAGTCAGGAGATCGGACAAGGAGATCGCGCAGAAATCGTGGCCGAGCGGAGCGCCGATACGCGCGGCCGCGGCTTGGAGTGCGGAGATGCCGGGGGCGACCTCGATCTCGATGCGGCGCCAGGCGGGCGGACCCGCCTCGAGACGCTCGAAGACGAGGGACGCCATGGCGTAGATGCCCGGATCGCCCGAGGAGACGAGCGCCACCGCGTGTCCTGCGCGCGCGAGCTCGAGCGCACGCTCGACCCGGCCCAGCTCGTCGCCGAGCTCGAAATCGTGGCGCGTTTTGCCTTTGCTCCGCGCGCCGAGGAGATCGAGATAGAGCCGATAGCCCACGAGATGGTCAGCTCCGTCGATGAAGCGCGCCGCCTCGGGCGTGAGCCACTCGGGCGCACCGGGGCCGATGCCGACGATCGCGAGCCGGCCGCGCGGAATGCCGATCCGCCCGACATCGATGGGCGCGGGCGCCACGGCAACGGCGCAAGTCGCGCGACGCGATACCGTCTTCGGCACCAGAAGGCGTCCCTCGGGTCCCGCGGCCGCGAGTGCCGCACCTTCGGCCACCCCATGGCAGCCCACCTCGCGGAACACGAGATCGGACGGGTTCGCGAGCCGCGGCGTCTCGGCCTCGAGCCGGCCAGCGTCGAAGAAGCGCGCGGGCACGTCGAGCGATGCGGCCGCCGCGTGAAGCGCGGGCTCGTCCATCTTGAGATCGAGCGAGACGAGGCACGCGACCGC
>DATJLQ010000203.1:0-40609 GCA_035509415.1 Alphaproteobacteria bacterium | reverse complement strand
GAGGTGAGCGCCTATTGCCTCGACCAGACGCGCGCGGCGCCCGCGTCGGGTGCGCTCTTGGCCGACACCTCGACCGCCCTCGGCGAGACCGTGATCAAGCTCGCGAGCGGCAAGACGGTCGGCCTCGACGAGGCGATCCGGCGCCGGCTGGTCCAGATCGAGGGGCTCGGCAACCAGTATCAGCTGAGCGTACGCAATCTCACGGGCTCGCCCATCGAGCTCTGCGTCGTCGGGCCGACCGTGGTGATGGGGAACGGCGAGACTTATGTGGGCGATCTGCGCCGCGCGCGCGCCGAGATCGAGAAGCTGGTCGCGGCCGGGACGAAAGCGGGGCCGGGCGAGGCCGCGGGCTCGAGTCTCCATGCCGAAATCCAGCAGAAAATCTGGGACCAGGTCGAGCGCGCCGAGCGCGCCGAGAACCGCGATCTGAGCAACGCCATCCTCAATGGGCCCATCTTTCCGGTCCGGCGGCCGCCGCTCGTGGTGCCGAGCGCCAAATGCGCGTCGGACGCGCGCCGCTCGGAGCTCTGCTTCGAATAAAGCTTCGAATAAAGCCCCGAATAAATTGGGGCCCGCGCCGGTCTTCTCCTTGCGGCAATTGGCCGCGCGGGGCGGTCGCACCCTCGGGCTGGCGCACGCCAAGGCCGCCGGATAAAGTCGGCATGGAGGCGGGCCCAGGAATGGGCCGGGAGGCAGGGGCTTGAGCCTGAGGCCGTTGCGTGGCAAAGGCCGGAATCCGATCCGCGCGGGCGCACGCACACGCGCCGCGAGGGATTGCGCTTTGAGAAGCCGCGTCGCCTGGCTCGCCGCCACGGCGCTTCTGTTCCAGCTCTTCATCACCCAGGTTCACGCCTTCATGGGCGGGGCGACCTGGGCTCTCGACCAAGCGGCGGCCCAGGGGCTCGGCCCCGCCGCCTTCGAGCCGACGGCGATTTGCCATTTCGGGCCGAGCGGGCCGGCCGGGCCCGCGAGCCCGCACGCGACGCAGAATCCCGCGTGCCCGATCTTCCAAATCCTGCCCATCGTGTCGGCGGCACTCGCGTCGTCCTTCGTGGTGCTTCCGCCGCCGCCCGCCTACACGCTCGCGACCGAGAGCGTCGCCGAGCCTTCGAGCCCACGCGCGGTTTCCTACGGGCTTCGGCCCCAGCCGCGCGCGCCACCCATCCAAGCCTGATCCCGCGCCGGTCGCGCCGTCCTTCGCGGCGTCGCCGGCTTTGAACGCGCCCGCGCCGGCCTCCTTACCGGACGCGCGCGCCGGATCCGTATCCGCGCGCCCCTTTGGTCCGCGGCAAGGCTTGGATGGAGCATGGGACGATGAGATTTTCGATATCGACGCGCGTGGGCGCTATCATGGCGCTCGCGCTCTCGGCCGGCATCGGCGCGCTCGCCGCACCCGGTCCCGCGTGGGCTCACGCGGTGTGCGGCGACCGCGTCTTCCCCGCAACCCTCACCATGGACGACCCCGGCGTGGGCGACGAATTGTCGCTGCCCACGATCACCTACTCGCCGATCCGCGCGAACAACGGCAATCCCTCGGGCCATAGCCTCGATTACGGCGCCGAATGGGACAAGACGATCACCAAGGATCTCGGCTTCGCCCTCAACGGCGACTACTTCACCCAACGCGGCGCGGGCCAGAACCTCAACGGCTGGAACAACATCACCCTCACCCTCAAGGACGAGCTGCCCTGCTGGGAGGCGCACGAGTTCATGGCGTCGATCGGCGTGATCCGCGAATTCGCGAAATCGGGCTCGGCCGAGCTGGTGACCGCGGGTGCGATCGACAAGGTGAGCAACACCACGCCCACGCTCTATCTCGGGAAGGGGCTGGGCGATCTCCCGATCGGCTATCTGCGCCCGCTCGCCCTCACCGGCGAGGTCGGCTTCCAGGAGTCGGACAATCCCAACACGTCGCCCGACCAATGGAACTACGCCTTCTCGGTGCAGTACTCGATGCCCTATCTCGATCAGCATGTGCGCGCCCTCGGCGGGGCCGCGTTCCTCGCGCATTTCGTGCCGCTGGTCGAGTTCGTCTATTCCGCGCCCCATAACGCGGCCACCACGGGCACCATCTCGCCCGGCGTGCTCTACGAGGCCGACGTCTGGCAGTTCGGCGTCGAGGCCATGCTGCCGGCCAACGCGGCCACGAGCCAGACCCAGGGCGTCGGCGTGATCGCCCAGTTCCACCTGTTCATCGACGACATTTTCCCGACCACCCTCGGGAAGCCGCTGATCGACAAAGATTTGTGGGAATGGTAGGGGCCGGCCCGGGCGCCGTCGCCCGGGCCTCTCGTTGAAGGAGGACCGAACATGAAACCCATCGCACTGACTTTCGCCGCCGCGGCCCTGGGTGCTGCACCGGCACTCGTCGCCGGCACGCACGCGGCCCAGGCGCACGCCTTCCTCTCCCATGCGAGCCCCGCCGTGGGCAGCACGGTCAAGGAAAGCCCGCCAGCGCTCGAGCTCTGGTACACCGAGGAGGTCGAGCCCGCATTCTGCAAGGTCGAGCTCCTCGACGGCGCGGGAAAGCGCGTCGACCATGGGGGGCTCAAGGCGGCGCCCGGCGACAAGGCCGAGCTGATCCTGCCCGTGCCGCACCTCGCCCCCGGCACCTACAAGGTCGTGTGGCACGCGGTTTCGGTCGACACCCACAGGACCCAGGGCGACTTCACCTTCACGGTGGCGCCGTGAGGAATGCGCCCAATCGGGAGCAGGCGCGCGACGGGACGCGGCTGCGATGAGCGTCCTCGGCATTCTCGTGCGCGCGCTCCATTACGCGAGCGCCATCGGTCTCTTCGGCGGCCTCCTCTATCTCATGGCGGTCGCGCGCCCCGCCGCGCGTTGCACGGGCATGCGCGATCCCATCGAGGAGCGCTTCGTCTATAGGCAGGCGCGCCTGTCGCTCGCCTTGCTCGTGGTCTCGGGCGCGCTGTGGCTCTGGCTCGTCGCGGCGAGCATCGCGGGCACCAGCCTCGGCGATGCCCTCGCCCCCGACGTGCTCGACGCGGTCCTCGGCGAGACGCGTTTCGGCCAGATCTGGCTCGCGCGTTGCGCGGGCGCTGCCTTGCTCGCGGTATTGCTCGCATTCCTGCAATGGCGCGCGCCGGGGCCCGGGCACACCAAGGCGCGCCGCGTCCTCGACGGCGCCGCGTTCGCCTTGGCGCTGTTGTTGCTCGCCTCGATCGCGCTCGTCGGTCACGCCGCGGCGGCGGTAGGTGGCGTCCTCAATTGGCATCTCGCCGCCGATCTCGTCCATATCACCGCGGCGGGCGCTTGGCTCGGCAGCCTGGCACCGCTCGCGCTATTGCTCGCGCGCACGAGCGCCTCGGACGCGTCCGCCCTCGCGGTCGCGCGCGCCACGGTCGCGCGTTATTCGACCCTGGGCATCGTGAGCGTCTCCGCTCTCGCCGCGGGCGGCATCGTCAACGCGCTTTATATGGTGGGCGACCTCGACGCCTTGATCGGCACGCCATATGGACGCCTGGTAATTGCGAAGATCCTGCTGCTCCTCGCCATGCTGGTGGGTGCCGCGCGCAACTACCTCGTGCACGCGCCGCGGCTTCGCGGCGACGCGGCCCCCATGGCGCTCGCCCGGCTGCGGCAAACCGCGCTCTACGAGCTCGCCCTCGGCGTTGCGGTGCTGCTCGTCGTCGGCGCGTTGGTAAGCTCGGCGCCCGCGACCATGGGTTGACTCGGGCGTTCGACGAAGACACGTTTCACCCAAGAAGGAGGTATCGCCATGAAGACACTCAAGACCCTGCTGATGGGCCTCGCGCTCGCCTTCGGGCTCGCGGGCTCGGCGCTCGCGCAAGGCTCGATGCCCATGAACATGAACATGGGCGCGGTCAAGGTCGAGGGCGCCTGGGCGCGCTCGACGGCGAGCGTTGCCAAGAACGGCGCCGCCTATTTCACCATCGTCAATAGCGGCAAGGACGCGGACAAGCTGGTCGCGGCCGCTTCGCCGGTCGCGGCCACGGTCCAGCTCCATCGCACGGTGGACGAGAACGGCGTCATGAAGATGCTGCCGGTCGCCTCGGTGCCGGTGAAGGCGGGCGGCACGGTGGCGTTCAAGCCGGGCAGCTACCACGTCATGCTGATCGACCTCAAGGCGCCGCTCGAGGCGGGCCAGAGCTTCCCGCTCACCCTCACCTTCGAGCATGCGGGCAAGGTCGAGGTCACGGTCAAGGTCATGAAGGAAGCGCCCAAGGGCACGCCGAGCATGGGCAACATGAAGATGTAGCGCGGCGCGTCAGAGCTTGAGCCGCCTCAAGCGCAGCGCGTTCCCGATCACGGTGACCGAGCTGGCACTCATGGCTGCGCTCGCGACCATCGGGCTCAGGAGCAGGCCGAAAGCGGGATAAAGCGCGCCCGCCGCGATCGGCAGCGCGAGCGCATTGAAGGCGAAGGCAAGGAAGAGGTTCGCGCGGATGTTGCGCATCACCGCGCGGCTGAGGGTGCGCGCGCGCAGGATCGCGCCGAGATCGCCCTTGACGAGCGTGATCGCCGCACTTTCGATCGCGACGTCGGCGCCGGTGCCGAGCGCGATGCCGACCTCGGCCGCGGCGAGGGCCGGCGCGTCGTTGATGCCGTCGCCCGCCATGGCGACGCGGCGTCCTTCGGCCGCGAGACGCTGCACCGCGTCGGCCTTCTCCTCGGGCAGGAGCCCGGCAAAGACGCGCTGGATGCCGAGCCGGCGCGCGACCGCCTCGGCCGTTCCACGCCCGTCGCCGGTCGCCATGACGATCTCGATGCCGTCTCGGCGCAAGGCGTCGAGTGCCGCTTGGGCGCCGGGGCGGATCGGGTCCGCGGTCGCGATCAGGCCGGCGAAGCGCCCGTCGAGGGCGGCGCGCATCACGCTCGAGCCCTCGCGCGCGAGCGCCTCGGCCTCGGCCGCAAGGAATTGCACGTCGGGGCCTTGCGCGGCGAGGCCGAGCTCGGCCAACAGAGTCTCGTTGCCGAGTGCCAGCGCGTGTCCCTCGACCGTGCCGACCACGCCGCGGCCCGGCCGGCTCTTGAAGTCGGCGACCGGCGCGAGGGCGAGCCCACGCGTCCGCGCCGCGGCGACCAAAGCCGCCGCCAACGGATGCTCGCTCGCTTGCTCGAGGCTCGCGGCCAAGCGCAACAGCGCCTCGGCATCGACGTTAGGCGCGGGCACGAGCTTCATGAGGCGCGGCTTTCCCTCGGTGAGCGTCCCGGTCTTGTCGATGACGAGGGTGTCGATTTTCTCCAGGCGCTCGAGCGCCTCGGCATTCCGGATCAGCACGCCCGCCGAAGCGCCGCGCCCGGTCCCGACCAGGATCGACATGGGCGTCGCGAGGCCGAGGGCGCAAGGGCACGCGACGATCAGGACCGCGATCGCGTTGACCAGCGCGAAGCCGAGCGCCGGCGCGGGCCCGTAGGCGAGCCAGCCCGCGAAGGTCGCGGCGGAGAGCAGAATGACGCCGGGGACGAACCAGGCCGAGACCCGGTCGGCGAGCGCCTGGATGGGTGCCCGGCTGCGTTGAGCCTCGGCGACGCGCGCGACGATACGCGCGAGCAGCGTCTCGGCCCGCACGCGCTCGGCGCGCACGATCAATGCGCCCGCGCCGTTGAGGGTCGCCCCGGTGACCGCGTCACCCGGGCCCTTCTCGACCGGCATCGCCTCGCCGGTGATCATCGATTCGTCGATGGCGCTACGACCTTCGACCACGATGCCGTCGACCGGCACTTTCTCGCCCGGACGCACGCGTAGGCGATCGCCGGGCTCGACCTGATCGAGCGGCACGTCGCGCTCGATGCCCGATCCGTCGATGCGGCGCGCGGTCTTGGGCGCGAGATCGAGCAACGCGCGGATCGCGTCGGCGCTTTTGGCGCGCGCCTTGAGCTCGAGCACCTGGCCCAGAAGCACGAGGGCCACGATCACGCCCGCGGATTCGAAATAGACCGCGACCCCGCCTTGGGCGTCGCGCAACGACGCGGGGAAGAGCCCGGGCGCGAGCGCCGCCACGAGGCTGTAGCCATAGGCGATGCCGGTGCCGAGGCCGATGAGGGTGAACATGTTGAGCCGGCCGGAAGCGAGCGAGCGCCAGCCGCGCACGAAGAAGGGTGCCCCGCCCCAAAGCACGATGGGCGTCGCAAGCACGAGCTCGATCCAGGTGAGGAGCCGCGGCGAGACGAGTGCCTGCGCGGCATGGCCGCCCATGGCAAGCGCAAAGAGCGGCAACGCGAGCGCGGCACTCGCCCAAAAGCGCCGCGTCATGTCGGCGAGCTCGGGATTGGCGCCGTCGGCGGCACTCGGCATGGCCGGCTCGAGCGCCATGCCGCAGATCGGGCAAGCGCCCGGTGCATTCGCGCGCAGCTCGGGATGCATCGGGCAGGTCCACAGCGTCGGCGTCGCGGCCGCAAACGGGCGCTGCGTCACAGGCGGCGTCGCGCTCGGCGCCAAATAACGCGCGGGCTCGGCCAGGAATGCGTCGCGGCATCCCGCGCAGCAGAAGACGTAGCGCTCGCCGCCGGAGAACGCCTCGGCGGGTGCCGCGGCCGCATCGACCGCCATGCCGCAGACCGGATCGCGCGCGGGGCTTGTGCCTTGTACCATACCCTGGTATGGTATATGCCATGCGCGACGGAATCAAGCGGACCGCCCTCCAGCGCCTGGGCCGGATCGAGGGCCAGGTACGCGGCATCGCGCGCATGGTGGCGGGCGACCGTTACTGCATCGACGTGATCAACCAGCTCGAGGCGGTGAAGGCCGCGCTCAAGAAGGTCGAGGACCAGATTCTCGCCGACCACATCGCCCATTGCGTCGAAGGCGCCATCGCGTCGGGCGACGCCGCGGACCAGCGGCAAAAGGTCGCGGAGCTGGTCGAGCTCATCGGGCGCATGGGCTAGATTTTTTCGCCGAGCTTCAATCGCGTCTTCGATCCCTCGTTCCCGCGCGGATCGGGAATCCATTTTCAGTCATGGACCACCACGCTCCGCTCACCTGGGGGAAGGCTCTGCTTGGGCGACGGGCAACGAAATTCAATTCCGACCGATCGTGCTCTCGGGGATTCGGCCCGCGTCCCGCGCCGTCACGCGCGCGTCGACGTGGCGTTCGGCTGCGCGGGGAAAGTGAGGCGCGCGAGCGTGCCCTGTCCCACCCTGCTCTCGATCTCGAGCCGGCCGCCATGGAGCTCGGCCAAGGATTTCGCGACCGCGAGCCCGAGGCCGCTGCCTTCGATCGCGCGCGTCGCCGCCGTCTCGGCGCGATAGAAGGGCTCGAACACGCGCGCGAGGTCTTCCGCGGCGATGCCGGGCCCGGTGTCCGCGACCTCGACGACGCAGGACGCCGGCCCCGCGCCGTCCGCCGGCTCGAGGCGCGCGCGCACCGTGACCTCGCCTCCGGGCGGGGTGAACTTGGCCGCGTTCCCGATCAGGTTGATGAGGATCTGGCGCAGCTTGCCGTCGTCCGCGACCACGTCGGGGAGATGCGGGTCGAGGGCCGCCGAAATGCGCGCGGTCGGCCGGCCGTGACGCGCCGCCTCGACCGTGCGGATCGCGTGCCCGACGAGATGGGCGAGGTCGACCGGCCCGAGATCGAGCTTGATCTGATGCGCCTCGATGCGCGTGATTTCGATGATGCCGTCGATCAGCGCCAGGAGATGCCGGCCGCCCACGGCAATGCTATCGACGAACTCGCGCTGCTTGTCGTTGAGGGTACCGTAATGCCCGCCCGCGAGCAGCTCGGAATAGCCGGTGATCGCATTGAGGGGCGTGCGCAGCTCGTGGGTCACGTTGGCGAGGAAGATCGACTTGAGCGCGTCGGCGCGGTGCGCCTCAACGAGCGCCGCCTCGAGCTTGCGCCGCGCATCCTCGAGCTCGGTGATGTCGGTGAAGGTGCCGACGCCGCCGCCGCGCTCGACCGGCTTGTGCCGCACCTCGATGAGCCGTCCCGCGCGCGTCGTGCGCCGGAAGGTCGATTCCTCGTGCTGCGTCATGGGCGTCTCGGCCGCGGCCGCGGCCGGTTCCTCGCCCACGATCAGGCGCAGCACCTCGTCGAACGCCATCCCCTCGCTAAGCGCGCCGGGTGCCAGGCCGAACAGCTCGGCGTAGCGGGCGTTCCACAGGCGCAGGCGTCGGTCCGCGTCGTAATAGGTGATGCCGTTCGACATGTTGGCGAGCGCCAGCTCGAGCAGCGTGTTCTGCTCCGCGAGCTCGCGCTCGCGCTCGACCCGCTCGGTGATGTCGGCGCGCACCAAGACGGTGAAGCCTTGCTCGGTGCGCCGGTCGATCGCCTCGATCACGCGCCCGTCGGCGTAGCTGTAAACGAAATCGAGCGGCCCGGTTCTCTGCGCCGCGTGGCGCGCGAGGTACTCGTCGACGCCGCGCGCCCGGCTCTGGTAGGCGCCGCGCGCCTCGAGCGCGCGTACGATGTCCTCGAGCCGGGTGCCGATCTCGAACAGATCGACATTCGGCCCCATGAGCGTCACCATGTTGCGGTTGAACGCGACCAGCCGGTCCTCGGGGTCGAACATGGCGACCGCGTCGCGGCTGCTTTCGAGCACCGCCTGGCGCACGCCCTCGCGGGTCGCGAGCTCGGCGGCGGCCCAGGCGTCGGGCTCGGTCGAGAGGACCAGCTGGACGCCCTGGCCGCGGATCGGGATGGCGAGGCTCGCGAGCCCGGCCGCGCGCAGGACGCGAACCTCGTCGCCGAGGCTTGCGGGAAGCGCTTGGCGTTGCGCCGGTGCCAGCGCCGCGCGCAGCGTCCGATACGGCGTCCCGGGGCGGAGCGCGCCGGCCGAGACGCCGAGGAGGACGCCCGCGTTGCGGCTCGCGCCGACGAGCCGGCCTCGGCCGTCGAAGGCAAGGCCGCCATAGCCCGGCGGCACGCGCTTCGGTCGGCCGGGTCGCGGCGTCGTTCTTTTGCGCGTGCGGCGCGCCTTCCGAGCCCGCTCGACCATGGCTCCCTCGCTCCAGCGGGCCACGGAGCGGCCATCGAGCCGCGGCCTCGCGTCTAATATATCAGGGAGACTATCGAGTCGTAAAAATCGCCCCCGGGGAGCGCGCGGCGTCGCGCGGCGCGGGCGGCGTCAGACCGCGTGCAGCCGGCCGGTTGCGACGCTTTCGGTCCAGCCGTCCTCGTCGTTGGTGTCGCCGTACTGGATCGCGACGATGGCGTCGAACAGCTTCTGGGTGAGGGGCCCGGTCTTGCCGCCGTTGATGGTGATGCGCTCGCCCTTGTAGCCGAGCTCGCCCACCGGCGAGACCACGGCGGCGGTGCCCGTGCCCCACATCTCGGCGAGCGTGCCCGCCTTCGACGCGGCGAATACCTCGTCGATCGAGATCTTGCGCTCCGACGCCTTCACGCCCCACTTGCGCAGGAGGGCGAGGATCGAATCGCGCGTGACGCCGGCGAGGATCGTGCCGCTCAAGGGCGGCGTGATCACCTCGTCGCCGATCTTCACCATGATGTTCATGGTGCCGACCTCGTCGAGAAATTTGCGGTGCACGCCGTCGAGCCAAAGCACCTGGGTATAGCCTTCCTTCTTCGCCTCCTCGGCGGCGAAGATGCTGGCCGCGTAGTTGCCCGCGGTCTTCGCCCAGCCGACTCCGCCCTCGACCGCGCGCACGTATTTGTCGGTGGCCAGAATCTTCACCGGTGCGATGCCCTCGGCGTAATAGGTGCCGACCGGCGAGAGGATGAGGAAATAGCGATAGCTCTTCGACGGGCGCACGCCGAGGAAGGGCTCGGTCGCGATCACCGTCGGACGCAGATAGAGGGACGTGCCGCGCTTCTTCGGGACCCAGCCATGGTCGACGCCCACCAACGCGTGGAACGAGCCGAGCACGAAGTCGGTGTCGAGCGGCGGGATGCACAGGCGCTCGCACGAGACCCTGAGGCGCTCGGCATGCTTCCGGGGCCGGAACAGCCGGATCGTGCCGTCCGTGCCGTGAAACGCCTTCAGGCCGTCGAACACCGACTGGGCGTAATGCAGCACCGCGGTCGCGGGATCGAGCGTAAAGGGCTGGTAGGGGAGGATGCGCGCGTCCTGCCAGCCGCCCCGGTCGGCATGGTAGTCCATGACGAACATGTGGTCGGTGAAGACGGTGCCGAACTGGAGCGCGTCGTCCGCCGGGCGCGCTTTCGGCTTGGCCGCGAGCGCGACCGCGACCGGCGTGCGGCCGATCGTGATCGACGGGGCGCGGTCCTGCACGGGCTGCTGCAACATGGCGGGCTCCAACGGCTCTCCTCGGCCGACCGGGTTTGGTCGGGAAATCCTTGCATCAGGTAGCATTCGGCGTCATATACGTCAACATGGCTGACTTAAAGTCGGGCTTCAACCAGCTCTTCTTGCGCGAGGAGGAACTCCGCCGCGGCATGGAGCTCTTGTTCTTCGCCTACCGCGACTTCGCCGCCGAGCCCGACAGCCTCCTCGCCAAGCACCGGTTCGGCCGTGCCCACCACCGGGTGATCTACTTCGTGGGACGCTACCCGGGCATCAGCGTGACCGATCTGTTGAACATTCTGAAGATCACCAAGCAAAGCCTGTCAAGGGTGCTGAGCCAGCTGGTGCGCGACGGCATCGTCGTGCAGAAGCCGGGCCCGCGCGACCGGCGCCAGCGCCGGCTCGAGCTCACCGAAAAGGGGGTCGAGATCGAGGCCGCGCTCACGCTGCGCCAACGCGAGCATTTCGCGCGCGCCTTCCGCAACGCGGGCGCCGAGGCCGTCGAGGGGTTCCGCCAGGTCCTGATCCACCTGATCAACGAGCGCGATCAGGCGCGCTTCCGCGACGCGCGCTGACGGCGGCCGGGGGAGCGCTGCATGCCCGACGCCCCTCACATCCTCGTGGTCGACGACGACAAGCGCCTGCGCGAGCTCCTGGCGCGCTATCTCGCCGAGCACGGCTTCCGCGTCACCACCGCGGGCGACGCGGCCGAGGCCTGGGCGCGGCTCGCGAGCCTCGCCTTCGACCTCATCGTGCTCGACGTCATGATGCCGGGCGAGAGCGGGCTCGACTTCACGAGTGCGATGCGCGCGCGCGGCTCGGTGCCGATCCTGATGCTGACCGCGATGGGCGAGCCCGAGCACCGCATCGCCGGCCTCGAGCGCGGCGCCGACGACTACCTCTCGAAGCCGTTCGAGCCGAGAGAGCTGGTGCTGCGCATCCGGCGCATCCTCGCGCGCGTGCCGCAGGCGCCGAGTGCGGAGGCGGTGACCGCGGTGCGCCTCGGCGCCTGCAGCTTCGACCTGAGACGCGCCGAGCTCTCGCGCGACGGCAAGGCGGTCAAGCTCACCGAGAGCGAGGCGCGGCTCCTGAAGGTGCTCGCGAGCCACGCGGGCCAGGCGCTCTCGCGCGAGCGCCTCGCGCGCGACGGCCGGCTCTCGGGCAACACGCGCACCGTCGACGTGCAGGTGACGCGGCTTCGGCGCAAGTTCGAGCCCGATCCGAAGTTGCCGCGCTATCTCCAGACCGTGCGCGGCAAGGGCTACCTGCTGCGTCCCGACTGAGGGTGCGCCCCATGCCGTGGATCAAGCGATACCTGCCGCGCACGCTCATGGGGCGCTCGCTCCTCATCATCGTGACGCCGCTTTTGCTGCTCGAGCTCGTGACCACGATCGTGTTCTACGACCGCCATTGGGACACCATCACGCACCGGCTCGCCTCGACTCTCTCGGGCGACGTCGCCATGATCGTCGCCTACGCCGAGGAATATCCGGACCCCGAGCATCGCGCCTGGCTCGTGCGCACCGCGGCCGACACCATGGCGATCAGGGTGCGTTTCGAGCCGGGCGCCCAGCTCCAGAAGCTGGTGCCGCCGCCCGTGCACGACGAGCTCGACACCATGCTCGTCCCGCTTCTGTCCGAGCGCGTCGTCCATCCTTTCCAGGTCGACACCACCGAGATCGACCGCAACATCGAGTTCCGCATCCAGATGCCCGACGGCGTGCTCACCGCGACCACGACGGAAAAACGCCTGTTCAGCCCCACCACCACCATCTTCATCCTCTGGATGGCGGGCTCGTCGGTCGTCCTCGTCGCGATCGCGATCCTGTTCATGCGCAACCAGGTGCGCCCGGTGAAGCGCCTCGCCGCCGCCGCCGACGATTTCGGCAAGGGGAGAGACGCGCCCGAATTCCGCCCCGCGGGGGCCACCGAGGTGCGCCAGGCCGCGGCCGCGTTCATGAACATGCGCGACCGCATCAAGCGCCAGATCGAGCAGCGCACCGAGATGCTCGCGGGCGTGTCGCACGATTTGCGCACGCCGCTCACGCGCATGAAGCTCCAGCTCGCCATGGTCGGCGACGGGCCCGAGATCGACGAGCTCAAGGCCGACGTGACCGAGATGGAGCGCATGATCGACGGCTACCTCGCCTTCGCGCGCGGCGAGGGCGACGGCGTGCCCGAGGCGGCCGATATCGGCGCCGTGCTCGACCAGGTGATCGCGGGTGCCCGGAAGCAAGGGGCCAAGATCGACCTCCATACCGAGGAGCAGCTCATCGTGCCCGTGCGCCTCGATGCATTCCGGCGCTGCCTCATGAACCTGGTCTCGAACGCGACCCGCTATAGCCGCCACGTCCAGGTGCGCGCCGGGCGGCGCGACGACCAGGTCGAGATCCTGATCGACGACGACGGGCCGGGCATCCCGCCCGACCAGCGCGAGGCGGTGTTCCGTCCCTTCTTCCGCCTCGACCCCTCGCGCAACATCGAAACCGGCGGGGTCGGGCTCGGCCTCACCATCGCGCGCGACGTGATGCGCAGCCATGGGGGCGAGCTCACGCTCGACGATTCCCCGCTCGGCGGGCTGCGCGCGCGCCTGCGCCTGCCGGTCTAGGGCCGGGGCGCCCGTGTCGCGAAGCCCCGCTCCATGCTAAAGTCGCGCCCGGCAATCGACCCCGAACCCAAGGCTTCCATGACCTTCCTCGACCTCGACAAGCTCGCCTCGACCCCGCTCGCGACCGACCCCTACGAATTCGTGGTGGTGCCGGGATTCCTCTCGCCCACCGGCCTCGCGCGCGTGCGCGAGGCCTATCCCGCGATCGAGCGGCCGGGCAGCTTTCCGATCAGCGAGGTCAAGGCCAGTGCGTCGTTCCAGGAATTCCTCGCCGAGCTCGAGGGGCCCGAGTTCCGCCGCGCGATCGAGGCCAAGTTCGCCATCGACCTCACCGACCGGCCGACCATGGTCACGGTGCGCGGCCAATGCAGCGCGCGCGACGGCGGCATCCACACCGATTCCAAGAGCAAGCTCATTACCGTGCTGATCTACTTGAACGACCCGTGGGAGGCCGAGGGCGGACGCCTGCGCCTCTTGCGCTCGCCGGACGATCTCGAAGACTACGCGCTCGAGCTTCCGCCCGACGCGGGGCTGCTGCTCGCGTTCCGGCGCGGCGCGCGCTCGTTCCACGGCCACAAGCCCTTCCAAGGCCCGCGCCGCGTGATCCAGCTCAACTGGGTCACGCACCGCGGGCACGTCTATTGGGATTCGATGCGCCACCGTCTCTCGGCGCTCTTCAAACGCGCCGCCTGACGCGCATCGACGCCTTGAACGCGCGCTTTGACGCGCGAGGACGCCTTTTGGGCGCGCGCATTGACGCGCGAGGACGCCTTTTGCGCGCGCGTTTCGACGCGCGCCGGGACGCTCCAGAAACGCCAAGGGCCGCTCGCGACGAGCGGCCCTCGATAGATCGGCCGCCGATCTCAGGCGGCGCGAGCGGTAACGCGCTTCGAGCTAGTTGGCCTTCGCCTTCTTCTTCGCGGCCAGGCCCTTGACCTCGTCGAGCATCTCGCCGATGCGCTTGTTGAGCAGCTCGATCGAGTCCGCGTTCGACTTCGCGATCAGGTCGCTCAGCTCCTTCAGATGCGCGAGCGTGGTCTCGTAGGCGTGCTTCGCGAGCTCGGCCTGCTTCGCGGCCGCTTCCTCGGGGCTGGTGGGCGCGGTGTAGCCGCGCAGAAGCTGCGCGTACTCCTCGACCGACTCGCGCAGGATCTCCGACTGGCGCTTGATCACGGCCTGCATGCCCTCGATCGCGACCTGGCTCGCTGCCGAGATCGCCTCGACGTTCTTGCGATAGGACTCCGCGACGAGATCGGTGTTGATCCCGGGCATTTTGAATTCGGCGAACATCTTGGTGTAGTCGATGTCGGCAAACGGATTGCCGAACGTGCTGTTCTTGGTCATGGCGGCATGTCTCCGACGGGGTTGTTGCGGTGCAGCAATTGCCGCATTTATAGGCTTCCAGCCTCTCAGCGTCAAGAAAAATGTTGCATTGCAACAAAATGACTTAGGGCGGCAAAAGTCAATTTTTATAGCAGTTTAGCCGAAACAGCCCCTAGGCGGCCTTGCGCCGGGCGCGCCAGGCGGCGAGCGGGCGGCAGATTTCGGCCATGCGCTCGAGCCGGTGCAGCCCCTTGTCGAGGTTGGCCATGGTGCGGCTGAGATCGGCGCTCTCGTCGCCAAGCCAGACGCGCAGCGTCGCGAGGTAGAGCCCGGCGAGCGCCTTCGCGCGCACCCGGCCCGCGATGCCTTGGGCGGGGATGCCGGCGGCCTCGAGCACCCAGGCCATGGAGCGCAACAGGCGCTTGGCGCCGCAGAGGGTCGCGAGCGGATCGGCGCCGCAATCGCGCAAGATCGCCTCGACGCCCGCCTTGTGGGGCCCGAGCGCCTCGAAGCGCCGCATGAGCGCCTCGAACAGCCGGTCGCGCGCGCCCTCGCCCTCGGTAGCACCGCCCTCGAGCATGGCGCGGTCGATGCGCGCAACGAAGGCCGCGAGGATGGCGCCTTTCGAGGGATAGAGACGGTAAAGCTCGGCGAGCGGAAGCTCGGCCGCGGCCGCGATGTCGGCGAGGGAGGTGCGACGCCAGCCGCGTTCGGCCGCGAGCGCCAAGGCGGCGTCGACGACGTCGCGCGCGCCCACGCCGGCCTTGCCGCGCGCCGTGGGCCGGCTCGATCCTGTGCTAGACCCCGGGCTCGATCTCGACTTGGCTTTCGGCATTGCTTCCTCCCTGGGCTCTGTCCCTGGGCCGCGATGTCTTTTGTTAAATAAGCCCTTTTCGCGCGGTTACCAGGGGCGGCCGAGAAACGCGAAGGGCGGCGCTGGGGCCGCCCTCGGACATTCGGCGCGCGCGGGGCGCGCGAGGGGACGCGAGGCTAGTTGAGGCTCGGCTCGCCCACTTCGGCGATGGTGAGCTTGTTGAAGTCGGCGAGGCGGCGCTTCATCGTCGCGACCACGTAGTCCGCATCGTCGCGATAGGCGCGATCGATGAGCCGCGCGGTGTACTCGATGTGCCGCGTTTCGTCGCCCACGAGCGTGTCGAGCACGGTCTTGAGGCGCTCGCGGTTCTCGGGCGCCGTGTGCTCGATGATCACCGGGGTGAGCAGCAATTGGTGGAGGCGCGTGCGGATCTCGCCCAGGTTCATCTGGATGAGCTCGTCCGTGAGGACGCGCGGATTGGAGGGCGCGCTGCGCTCGGGCCGGTCCTTGACGCCGTAGCCGGGCGAAAGGGCGCGCAGCTGGTCGAGGATCTCGGGCTCTTCCGCGGTGCCGGGGAAGGCCAAGCGCAGCATCGAGATGTAATAGCGCGAATGGTTCGATTCGTCGATCGCGTGGCGCCGCACTTGCTCGGCGACCTCGGGATCGGCGACGCGGCCGGAGAGCTTCCAGAGCTGGCCCGCACCCCAGCCTTCGCCGTGGGCGTTCGCCACCAGCCAATTGGCGAGCCAGGAGGGATCGACCGCGTAATCGCGATAGCGCTCGCCGTACCAGGCTTGGCCGAAGGGCGGCGGCTCCGCCTCGCACGCTTCCCGGAGCGACCGCTCGTAGCCCGGCAGCGGCTCGGTTCCGTGCCGCTGCAAGGCTTCGAGGGTCAAATCCACGACGTTCATGGCGCGCGCTCCGCGCCCGCGAAGTTACGGCTTCGCGAAGGGCGCGTTTTGAGCGGCGAACGGCGCGTTCTGGGCCTTGAACGGAGCGTTCTGGGCCTTGAACGGCGCATTCTGCGCCTGGTAGGGCGCGTTCTGTGCCTTGTAGGACGCACCGCAAGTCGCCCCTTCGGGTGCCGGAATGGCGCTCAAACGAACGACGCGGCCCTCACCCCGAGCCGCCAGCGCGGCCGCATGTTTCGCGGACAGTTCGAACGAAATCGTCGCATTTTCCTTCGTCACGAGAACCTCCTTCTAGACGGCCGAGCCGGCCTTGGGCGCGAGGCACGCCGGGGACCGACCCTTTTCGCCTTGCCTCCCGGCCTCGTGGCCGGGTTCCTCGTCCTGGACCTCTGCTTCGCAAATTGCGCCGCAGATCGCTCCCCATCCCTGCCTTCGCCCCGGATTTCCGAGCCTTTTTAGGGTTGAGGAGCCCTACGGCAAATATTAAGCAAAGCTTATGCCAAAGCTTTGCTAAAGTTCAAGGTAACTCTGACGGCCGCTGATTTAGCGGAAAAGCCGGGGAAAATCCAGCCAATTTCGGGCGTTAGCTTGCGAGGTCTCGGGCGCGCCGGGTGGCTGCCTCGACCGCCCGGTCGAGCAAATCCTGGAATCCCCCGGGCCCCATCAGGATTTCGAGCGCCGCCTGGGTGGTGCCGGCCGGGCTGGTGACGTTCTGGCGCAGCTGGGCCGCACTCTCCTCGGCGCGCGCCAGCAGCTCGCCCGACCCCGCGACGGTCGCGCGCGCGAGGCGCATCGCGAGCTCGGGCTCGAGCCCCGCCTTGACGCCCGCGGCGGCGAGCGCCTCGGCGAGCAGGAACACATAGGCCGGGCCGCTGCCCGAGACCGCGGTCACCGGATCGAGCAGCGCCTCGTCCTCGACCCAGGCGACCTCGCCCACCGCCGCCATGAGCTCGCCGCAGAGCTGGCGCTGGGCGTCGGAGACGCCGCCCCCGGCGCAGCACACGCTCATGCCGCGGCCGATCGCGGCCGGCGTGTTGGGCATCACGCGCACGATCGCCGCGCGCGGGCCGAGATGCTTCCGATAGGTCGCGATCGATTTCCCGGCGGCGATCGACATGAAGAGCGCCGAGCCCGCGAAGCGCGCATAGGCGGGGGCGACCGTGTCGACCATCTGCGGCTTGACCGCGAAGGCGACGACCTCGGGACGGAACCCGGGATCGATCGCGTCCGGGGTCGCGAGCACGCCGACGCGGTGGAGCTTGGCCAACGCCGCGGCGGCCAAGCCCGGCTCGACCACGAGCGCGTCGTCGCGCGGCAGGCCGCGCGCGAGCCAGCCCGCGAGCATCGAGCCGCCCATCTTGCCGCCGCCAACCAGGAGAATGCGCGCCTTCATGGGAGAAGCTTATAGGGGCGGCGCGCAATTGGCGAGCATCCGCTCGGCGCCGGACAGCGTCCAACTGCCGCAGGGAAGACGCGTCAGGCTTCGCCCACCGTGTCGAGAAGGGCCGCCTCGATCGACTGCTTGGGCGATTTTCCGCCCCAGGTCACGAACTGGAACGCGGGATAGAAGCGCTCGCACTCGGTGATCGCGATGTCGACCAGATCCTCGAGCTGCTCGACCGTCGGGCCGGTCGCGCCGCGGAGCAACGTCGTGTGCCGGAAGATCGGCATGCCGTCATCCTCGGCGACGTCGAAATGGCCGAGCCAGAGCTTCTCGTTGACCATGCACAGGAGCTCGGCGACCGGCGACCGCTTTGCGCGCGGCACGCGCATGTCGAGCGCGCAGGAGAAGTGCATGGCACTCAGATCCTCGAGCCAGGCGAAATGAAGGTGGTAGTTGCACCACTGCCCGGTGATGTCGACCACCATTTCGTCGGTGCTGCACCGGTCGAACGGCCAGTCATGCGCGCTGACGATCTCCTCCACAAGATCGAGCGGATTGGGTCGGGAAGAGCTCTCCAATTCCACGGTCCGGGTCGACATTCGTTTGCGCCCTCCTGTCCACGCAGGCAGTCGGTGGCCGCGAGAAACCTCGCCGCTCGGTTGGAGTCCAACCTCTTTCTAGGGATTGTGTAGGGTCCCGCCGCCGTCCTACCATGGACGGTAGCCTGACAAATTTGATCTTGGACTTCAAGAACGCTTTTACAAATTATGGCTATATTTTGGTTACAGCCGCCAAAATATTGTGGATAACTCAATATCTTGTGGTTCTGACCTCAGATTACCCTCCATCTAGTGGGTTGGGGACTTAGCTCCGATCCTCGGGAAGGGCGATGCCGGCCGCCTTGAGGGCCGCTTCGAGGGCTGCCAAGCGCGCCTCGAGCGCTTCGGCCGCGACGCGGGCATTGGCGGCGAGCGCTTTCGCCGCCTCGAACTCCTCCCGGCTCACGAGCTCCATCTCGCCCAGGAGCCGCTCGAGGCGCTGGCGCACCAACGCGTCGATCTCGCCCTTGAGGCTCGCGAGCGAGCCCAGCGCTCCGCTGGTCAGGCGCGCGAGATCGTCGAGGATGCGGTTCTCGGTCTGCATAGATCGCTCCCGGGCTTCAGCGGGCCCGAGTATGGCGCGGCGCGCCTCGGCCCGCAATCCGGGCCGGGCCGGCGAGGCCGGCTTGCGGCCCCTACCCCCGGCCCCTATAAAGCGCCCCATGATCCTGGTCACCGGCGGCGCCGGCTTCATCGGCTCGAACCTGGTCGCGGCGCTCGAGGCGCGCGGCATCGAGGTGGCGCTCTGCGACCGCCTGGGCGAAAGCGAGAAGTGGAAGAACGTCGCGAAACGCCGGCTCGCCGCGTTCGTCGAGCCCGACGGGCTCCTCGCCTATCTCGACCGGCACGCGGGCCGCATCGAGGCGATCTTCCACCTGGGCGCCATCTCGGCCACTACCGAGCGCGATGCGGACTTGATCCTGCGGACCAACTTCACCCTCTCGCTCGAGCTTTGGGACTGGTGCGCGCGCCACGGCGTGCGTCTCATCTACGCCTCCTCGGCCGCGGTCTATGGCGACGGCTCGGCCGGCTTCGACGACGACATGAGCGCCGAGGCGCTCGCGAAGCTGAGGCCGATGAATCCCTATGGCTGGAGCAAGCTCCTGTTCGACCGGCGCGCGACCCAGCTCGCGGCCGAGGGAGCCGAGCGCCCGCCCCAATGGGCGGGCTTGCGCTTCTTCAACGTCTACGGCCCGAACGAGTACCACAAGGGCTCGATGCGCAGCGTGGTCGAGCAGGTCCATGGCCGCGTCGCGGCGGGCGAGCCGGCGGTGCTGTTCCGCTCGCACAATCCGCGCTATCCCGACGGCGGCCAGCTACGCGACTTCATCTGGGTCGGCGATTGCGTTTCCGTCATGCTTTGGCTCCTCGACCGCCCGGCGGCGAGCGGCCTCTTCAATCTCGGCACCGGCAAGGCGCGCAGCTTCGCCGATCTCGCGCGCGCCGTGTTCGCGGCCCTGGGCAAGCCGCCCGAGATCCGCTACGTCGACACGCCGGTCGAGATTCGCGATCGTTACCAATATTTCACCGAGGCGCGCATGGCGCGGCTGCGGGCCGCGGGCTACGATGCCGCCTTCACCGAGCTCGAGGACGGCGTCGCGCGCTACGTGAAGGATTATCTCGCCCGGCCCGACCGCTACCTCTGACCCCCCGAACCAGCGACGCGAGACAAGATGGCCCTCCAATTCCCCGGCTTCGACCCGATCGCGATCAAGCTCGGCCCGCTCGAGATCCGCTGGTACGCGCTCGCCTACATCACCGGCATCCTGATCGGCTGGGTCCATGTGCGCCAGATCGTGCGCCAGGCGCCGCGCATCATGAATGCGATCCAGGTCGACGACCTCGTGGTCTGGTGCACCTTCGGCATCGTGCTCGGCGGCCGGCTCGGCTACATCCTGTTCTACCAGCCGATCTTCTACTGGGCCCATCCCCTGCAGATGTTCGAGTTGTGGCACGGCGGGATGTCGTTCCATGGCGGGCTCATCGGCGTGATCGCGGCCCTGGCCCTGTTCGCGCGGCGCGAGAAGCTCTCCTTCCGCATGGTGGGCGACGCGGTCGTGTGCGCGGTGCCGATCGGGCTCTTCTTCGGGCGCATCGCCAACTTCATCAACGGCGAGCTGTGGGGCCGGCCGACCCACCTGCCCTGGGGCATGATCTTCCCGAGCGGGGGCAACGTCCCGCGCCATCCGAGCCAGCTCTACGAGGCGTTTCTCGAAGGGATCGTCCTGTTCTCGATCCTCTACGTCGTGCGCCGCAAGGGCTATCGCGCGCGCCCCGGCTACATCGCCGGCCTGTTCCTCATCGGCTATGGCTGCGCGCGCATCATCGCCGAGTTCTTCCGCGAGCCCGACTCCTTCATGGGCTATCTCGCCTTCGGCCTGACCGCGGGCCAGATCTACTCGATCCCGCTCATCTTCTACGGCGCCTGGCTGATCTGGACCGCGAAGCCGATCGACCCGAACGCGTTCCAGCCCAAGCCCGAGCCGAAATCCGAGAGCAAGGCCGCGCCCAAGGCCGAGAAGAAAGGCTGAGGGAGCCCGGCATGGGCGACCTTGCCGAGCATCTGCGCCGGCTGATCGCGCTCAAAGGTCCCGTGAGCCTCGCCGACTACATGAGCGAGGCCTTGTGGCATCCGACCGCCGGCTACTACGCGACCAGCCGCGTGCTGGGCGAGGCGGGCGACTACGTGACCGGCCCCGAGATCAGCCAGATGTTCGGCGAGCTCATCGGCCTCTGGTGCGGCGTCGCCTGGCAATCCATGGGCAGTCCGCGCCCCGTGCGCCTGGTCGAGCTCGGGCCCGGGCGCGGCCTCATGATGGCCGACCTCTTGCGCGCGGCGCGTTTCGTGCCCGGCTTTCTGGATGCCGCGCGCGTCCATCTTCTCGAGGCGAGCGAGACGCTGCGTTCGCTCCAACGCGAGCGCCTCGCGGGCGCCGAGGTTTCCTGGCACGAGACCCTCGCGAGCGTGCCCGACGGGCCCGCGATCGTCCTCGGCAACGAGTTCCTCGACGCGCTGCCGATCCTGATGCTCGAGCGCACAAGGAGCGGCTGGCGCGAGCGGCTGGTGGATTGGGACGCGGCCCGTGAGCGGTTCCGCTTCGTGCTCGCAGCCGGGCCGAGCGGGGCCGAGGCGCTGCTGCCGCCCGCTTTCGCGCGCGCCGAGCCCGGCACCGTGGTCGAGATCTCGCCCGCCGCGATCGGGTACGCGGCAGCACTCGCCGAGCGCGTCGTAACGCAAGGGGGTGTAGCGCTCCTGATCGATTACGGCCCGGCCGAGAGCACCGCGGGCACAACGCTCCAGGCGCTCCATCGGCACCGCCGCCACGATCCGCTCGAGGCGCCCGGCACCGCCGATCTCACCGCCCATGTCGACTTCGCGACCCTTGCGCGCGCGGCGCGCGAGGCGGGCGCCTCGGTCTACGGCCCGGTGCCCCAAGGCGTGTTCCTCACACGCCTCGGCATTCGCGAGCGCGCCGACCGGCTCCAAGGCGCCGACGGCGAGAAGGCCCGCGCCGTGCGCCTGGCCCTCGGGCGCTTGATCGACGCGTCCGAAATGGGCACGCTGTTCAAGGCGATGGCGATCGCCGCGCCGGCGCTCGGCGCGCCGGCGGGTTTCGAGGCGCAGGAACGCCCCGCGCCATGAGCTTTTCCGCCCATGAGCCTTTTCGCGCCATGAACTTTTCCACGCCATGAACTTGCCCGCGCCATGAACTTGCCCGCGACCCCGTTCGAAAGCGAGACGCTTGCGGCGCTCCCGGGCGTGCGCCACGGCTTCTTCACGCGTCGCGGCGGCGTGAGCCAAGGCGTCTACGCGTCGCTCAATTGCGGCTTGGGCTCGGGCGACGATGGGCGTGCGGTGGCCGAGAATCGCGGCCGCGCGATGGCGGCCTTCGGCCTTTCGGGCGAGGCGCTGGCGACCGCCTATCAAGTCCATTCGGCCGAGGCGCGCGCGATCGCGGCCCCCTTCGCGCCGGACGCGCGCCCCAAGATCGACGGCATGGCGACGCGCGCGCGCGGCCTCGCCCTCGGCGTGCTCGCGGCCGACTGCGCGCCGGTGCTCTTCGCCGATCCCCACGCGCGCGTCATCGGCGCCGCCCATGCGGGCTGGCGCGGGGCGCTCGGCGGCATCGTCGAGGCGACGGTCGCCGCGATGGAGACGCTGGGGGCGAAGCGCCGCTCGATCTCGGCCGCGATCGGCCCCTCGATCGCCCAAAGCTCCTACGAGGTCGGACCCGGCTTTCCCGAGCCCTTCCTCGCGCGCGACGCGGACGCACGCGACTTCTTCGCAGCGAGCACGCGCGCGGGCCATTTCATGTTCGATCTCCCCGGCTATGTCGCACGCCGACTCTCGGCGCTCGGGCTCGCCGCGGTCGACATCGTCGACCACGACACCTATTCCGAGCCCTCGCTCTTCTTCAGCTACCGGCGCAACACCCACGAAGGCGAAAAGGAATACGGCCGCGCCCTTTCGGCGATCGTGCTCGTGTGAGCGGGATGGGAAAGCGCCTCCGCAACGCCTGGCGCGTCGCGTCCCTGACGGCGCTCCTCGCGAGCGCCGGCTGCATCGACGAGCCGCACCCGTTCCAGCCCGAGGCGAAGCCGCTGCCGCCCGAGGTCGCGGACTATCGCAGCGAGGCCGAGCTGATCGCGGTGGCACCGGTCGCGGGCCTCGCCGAGCCGCTCTCGACCGAGCTCGCCCGCGCCATGGCGCAGGCGCTCGAGACGCGCGACGTGCCGGTCAAGGTCGAGCCCGGGCCCGACGCGCGCGCCCTTTATCGCATCGCCGGGCGCTATCGCGCGGGCGTCATCGACTGGGAGCTCGACGACGCCGCGGGCGCCGCGGTCGCGCGCTACGACCAGCGGCTCCCGGCGGGCGCCGATCCCGCGTCGCCCGGCTTGCGCCTGCGCCTCCTCGACGACGCGAGCAACGCCGCGGCGCGCGAGATGATCAAGGGCCTCGAGGGCGACGCGGTCGAGCCGCGCGGCGGCGCCGGCAGCGTCGTCGACAAGAGCGCCGGCGGACGCGGCGTGTTCGTGACCGGAATCGAGGGAGCGCCCGCGGCGTCGGGCGACGTCGCGTTGCGGCGCGCGATCGAGACGGCGCTCAAGGGCGCGCAGGTGAAGGTGGTCGAGGCGCGCACGCCGGACTCGCTCCTGCTCGCGGCCAAGGTCGAGGTGACGCCGCTCGACGCCGCGACGCGCCACGTCAAGGTGGTCTGGCGCCTCACCAGGCCCGACGGCAAGGAGCTCGGCCAGGTGAGCCAGGAGAACGACGTGCCGAGCCGGCTCTTGAGCCAAATCTGGAGCGAGATCTCGGCGGCCGTCGCGGCCAATGCCGTGGGCGGCATCGCGGCCCTCGTCGCCGATGCCGACCAGCCCGTGCGCGGGTCCGCGCCCCTGGCCGCGCCCCAGTCCGCGCCCCTGGCCATGCCCCAGACAATGCCCGAGTCCGGGCCGGGCACGCCGCTCGCCCCCGCCGAACGCGGCGCGGCGCCGACCGTACCTCAAGGCGGCTGAACGGCACCCGCGACGGGATTTCCGGGCGCGGCAGGGTGTCGCGGGCCGGAACGGCGCGCAAACCCGCGTGTTTTGCGTCCCCCGCAGGGCTCGTCACGCGCCCCTGCGGTTTACAGTTTTGCGACATGTTGTTATAGAAGCGCGGCGAGCGCGGGGCGCGAGCGACCGATCCACCGTCCTCGGTGCCGAGGCGGGCGGACGACGGGGCTCTTGGGGCCCCTCAAGGGGATGTTCGGATGAAGCTTCTGAGCGGCACGGCCAATCGGCCCCTGGCCGAAGGTATCGCGCGTTACATCGACGTGCCGCTCACCGAGGCGAGCGTGCGCCGCTTCGCCGACAACGAGCTGTTCGTCGAGATCCTCGAGAACATGCGCGGCCAGGACGTGTTCCTGGTGCAGCCGACCTCCTTCCCCGCGAACGACCATTTGATGGAGCTCTTGATCTGGCTCGACGCGTTGAAGCGCGCCTCGCCCGCGCGCATCACGGCGGTGATCCCCTATTACGGCTACGCGCGCCAGGACCGCAAGACCGGTCCGCGCACGCCCATCTCGGCGAAGCTGGTCGCGAACCTGATCACGACCGCGGGCGCCAACCGCGTGCTCACCCTCGATCTCCACGCCAACCAGATCCAGGGCTTCTTCGACATCCCGCTCGACAACCTCTACGCGGCGCCCGTGTTCTACAACGACATCCGCGCCCATTATAACGGCGACGATCTGGTGATCGTGTCGCCCGACGTGGGTGGCGTGATCCGCGCGCGCGCCATCGCCAAGCCCCTTGACGCCGACCTCGCGATCATCGATAAGCGCCGCGAGCGGGCGGGCGAGTCCGAGGTCGTCAACATCATCGGCCGGGTCAAAGGCAGGCGCTGCCTCCTGATCGACGACATCGTCGATTCCGCGGGCACGCTGTGCAATGCGGCCCAGGCGCTGGTCGACCAGGGCGCCAAATGGGTCGGCGCCTATTGCACCCACGGGGTGCTCTCGGGCGTCGCGATCGAGCGCATCAGGACGTCGCCCCTCGAGGTGCTGGTGGTGACCGACAGCATCGCCGCGAGTGCCGAGACCAAGGCGACCGGGAAGGTCCGGCAGCTGCCGATCGCCGCCCTTCTGGGCGAGGCGATCCGGCGCATCAGCAAGGGGGATTCGGTCTCGAGCCTCTTCAGCGAGGGCGAGGTCGCGAAATTGGGCGGCGTCGTTTCGGATTGACGCCGGGACAAGGTTTCGACGCGTTTTTCCGCGCCGGCGGCACCCCTGGAGGCCGCGGCGCGGGGAGTGTCCCGCTCCATGGTGGACGGGACGGAGGATGGGAGAACTGAGATGGCCGACACCGTGTTTCATGCGGAGCGGCGCGCGGGGGCAGGTAAGGGGGCAGCCCGCGCCGCACGACGCCAAGGGAACATCCCGGGCGTGATCTATGGCTCGAAGAAGGCCCCGACGATGATCGCGCTCAACCCGCGCGAGCTGGCGCTCGAGCTCAACAAGAAGAGCTTCTTCACCAATCTCTACGACGTCGAGCTCGAGGGCACGGCGGAGAAGGTGCTGGTGCGCGACGTGCAGCTGCACCCGATCTCGGACAAGCCGATCCACGTCGATTTCATGCGCGTCGATCCCAACACGCGCGTCACGGTCCACGTGCCGGTGGTGTTCGACAACGAGGCGGCCGCACCCGGCATCAAGCGCGGCGGCGTGCTCAACGTCGTGCGGCGCGAGATCGAGCTCGTCTGCCTCGCGACCCAGATCCCGCACGAGATCCGCGTCGACCTGACCGGCCTCGACATCGGCGATTCGGTGCACATCAGCAAGGTGGCGCTGCCGCCGGGCGTCAAGCCCACGATCGCGCGCGACTTCACGATCGCGTCGGTCGCAGCGCCCACGACGATGGCGGCCGAGACCGAGACCGCGGCCCCGATCGCCGCGACCGACGTCGAGGTCATCACGGCGCGCAAGCCCGAGGAAGGTGCCGAAGCGCCGGCCGAGGGCGGCAAGAAGGAAGCCGGCAAGCCCGAGGCCAAGGGCGGCAAGCCCGAGGCCAAGGCGCCCGAAGCCAAGAAAGAGGCCGCCAAGCCCGCGCCCAAGAAGTAGGCCGCGCCGCCATCGAGGTTTCCCATGCGCCTCGTCGTCGGCCTCGGCAACCCGGGCCCGAAATACCGGGCCAACCGGCACAATGTGGGCTACATGGCGCTGGGCGAGATCGCCCGGCGCTACGATTTCGGGCCCAAGCGCTCGCGCTTCCAGGGCTTGCTCGCCGAGGGCACGGTCGCGGGCGCGCGCCTCTCGGCGCTCTGGCCGACCACCTTCATGAACGAGTCCGGGCGCGCCGTGGGCGAGGCGCTGCGCTTCTACAAGCTCGATCCCGGCGACGTGCTGGTGATCCACGACGAGCTCGACCTCGCGGCGGGGAAGGTGCGCTTGAAGCGCGGCGGCGGCAGCGCCGGGCACAACGGCCTCCGCAGCATCGACGCCCATGTCGGCGCGGATTACTGGCGTCTCCGCATCGGCATCGGCCATCCGGGCGATGCCAACCTCGTCATGCCCTACGTGCTGAGCGATTTCTTCAAGGAGGACGTGCCCTGGCTCACCAAGCTCCTCGAGGCGATCGCCGAGGCGTTCCCGCTCCTGGTCGAGAACCAGGACAACCGCTTCACGACCAAGCTCGCCCTCCTGTTGAACCCGCCGCCGCCGAAGCCGCCGCGACCCGCCACTGATCCCGAGGATTGAGCGATGGGCTTCAATTGCGGCATCGTCGGCCTGCCGAACGTGGGCAAGTCGACGCTCTTCAACGCGCTGACCGCGACCGCCGCGGCGGCGGCCGAGAATTATCCCTTCTGCACCATCGAGCCGAACGTGGGCCGCGTGATCGTGCCCGACGCGCGCCTCGAGACGCTGGCGCAGCTCGCCAAATCGGAGCGCGTCGTGCCCACCCAGCTCGAGTTCGTCGACATCGCGGGCCTGGTCAAGGGGGCGAGCGCGGGCGAAGGGCTCGGCAACAAGTTCCTGGCCCACATCCGCGAGGTCGACGCGATCGCCCACGTGCTGCGCTGCTTCGGCGGCGAGGACGTGCACCATGTCGAGGGCACGGTCGACCCGGTGCGCGACGCCGAGACGGTCGAGACCGAGCTCATGCTCGCCGATCTCGAATCGGTCGAGCGCCGCTTCGAGCAGGCCGAGAAGAAGGCCAAGGGCGGCGACGCCGAGGCGCGCGCGCTCGTCGAGCTGCTCGCCCCCGCGGTCGCGGCCCTCCGTCAAGGCAAGCCCGCGCGCGCAGCCCTGCCGTCGGAGTCCGAGAAGCGGCGCGCCTTCGAGCGCCTCGGGCTCATCACGGCCAAGCCCATGCTCTACGTGCTCAACGTCGACGAGGGCTCGGCCGCGACCGGGAATGAGCATTCGGCGCGCGCGGCCCGACGCGCGGCCGAGATCGGGGCCGAGAGCGTCGTCATCTCGGCCGCGATCGAAGCGGAGATCGCCCAGCTCTCGGACCCGGCCGAGCGCGCGCAGTTCCTCGAAACCCTCGGGCTCGAGGAGCCGGGCTTGGACCGCTTCATCCGCGCGGGCTACGCGCTTCTGGGCCTCCTTACCTTCTTCACCGCCGGCCCCAAGGAAGCGCGCGCCTGGACCGTGCGCCGAGGGGCGACCGCCCCCGAGGCCGCGGGCGCCATCCACACCGATTTCGAGCGTGGCTTCATCCGCGCCGAGACCATCTCCTATTCCGACTATGTGAAATTCGGCGGCGAGCAGGGCGCGAAGGATGCGGGCCGCATGCGCCAGGAGGGGCGCGATTACGTGGTCCAGGACGGCGACGTGATGCTGTTTCGCTTCAACGTTTAGCCAATCGTCCGCGCATTTCCCCTTCCCCCCGCCGCGTCACGCGCTAAGATGCGCGCCTTCCCGCCTCGCGCGGGGGCGAGCGCACGAATTCTGGGGAGGGATCGCTGTCCATGGGCCATATCTTGACCTTGACCGCCGCGGACGGTTTCAAGCTTTCCGCCTATCGCGCCGACGCGGCGGGGAAGCCCAAGGGCGCCCTCGTGGTGATCCAGGAGATTTTCGGCGTCAACATCCACATCCGCAACGTGTGCGACGGCTTCGCCAAGGACGGCTACACGGCGATCGCGCCCGCCCTCTTCGACCGTGCCCAACGCGGCGTCGAGCTCGGCTACACGCCCGACGACATCGCGCGCGGACGCGAAATCCGCGGCAAGCTGGACTGGGATGGCGTGCTCAAGGACGTGAGCGCCGCGATCGCGAACGTCGCGAGCGTGGGCAAGGTCGGCGTGGTCGGCTATTGCTTCGGCGGCACGGTCGCCTGGCTCGCCGCGACGCGGCTTCCGGGGGTCGCGTCCGCGGTCGGCTATTACGGCGGCCAGATCGTCCAATTCAAGGACGAGAAGTCCAAGGTCCCGGTCATGCTCCATTTCGGCGACAAGGATCAGTCGATCCCGATGGCCGACGTGGACGCGATCAAGGCGGCGCAGCCCGCGGTCCCGGTCTGGGTCTATCCGGGTGCCGGCCACGGCTTCAGCTGCGACCACCGGCCGAGCTTCCACAAGGACAGTTTTGAGACCGCGCGCCTGCGCACGCTCGATTTCTTCGCCCAGACTTTGAGTTGAGCGGAAGCTCGAGGCCGGGAGTCGGGTTCGATTGAGCGGCAGCGGCCGCGTGGAAGCCGATCGGCCTCAGGCGCCGAGCACGCGCCCCGCGACCGCCGAGAGCTTCCGCACCAGGCCCGGATCGCGCGCCTCGGGGGCCGTGATGATCGCGTTCTCGAGGGCCCGCTCGCAGCCCTGCTCGCAAAGCGTCGTGCGCCGCGCGAGGCTGGGCGCCACCGCGTGCACCAGCGACCTCGCCTTGTCGGCGTTCGCCATCAGCACCTTGACGATCGCCTCGACCGAGGCGTCCTCCTCGTGGGGATGCCAGCAATCGTAGTCGGTCACCATGGCGACGGTCGCGTAGCACATCTCCGCCTCGCGCGCGAGCTTGGCCTCGGGCATGTTGGTCATGCCGATCACGTCGCAGCCCCATTGGCGGTAAAGCTCGGACTCGGCGCGGCTCGAGAATTGCGGCCCCTCCATCACGAGGTAGGTGCCGCCGCGCACGGTCGGGATCTTGAGCTTGTTCGCCGCCGCCTCGAGCGCGTCGCCCAAGCGCGCGCACACCGGGTCCGCCATCGACACGTGGGCGACGAGGCCGGTCGAGAAGAAGCTCTTGGCGCGCGCGAAGGTGCGGTCGACGAACTGGTCGACGATGACGAAAGTGCCGGGCGAGAGGTGCTCGCGCAGGCTGCCGACCGCGCTCACCGACAGGATCTCGGTGCAGCCCGCGCGCTTCAACGCGTCGATGTTGGCGCGGAAATTGAGCTCCGACGGCGGGATGCGATGGCCGCGTCCGTGGCGCGGCAGGAACACGAGGCGCGCGCCCTCGAGCTCGCCGAGCATGAGATCGTCGGACGGCTCGCCGAAGGGCGAATCGACCTCGACCCAGCGCGTGCGCTCGAGCCCCGGGATGTCGTAGAGGCCGCTCCCGCCGATGATGCCGATGACCGGCTTGACCGCCGCCGCCGCACGCGTCGCCATGCGCTCCTCGCTTTCGCGCGCGGCCAGGGTGGGGGCGCCGATGGTTCCTCACGACCCGCCGCGCGTCGCGTCAGCCCTTATGGTCCAACGGCGCCGGAAAGAAAAGGGCCGCGCCTCGGTTGCGCGGCCCTCGCCCTTGGACGGCGTCGCGCGGGGCCCGCGTCAATGCACGTCGCGCCACACCTTGCGCTTCACCATGTACAACAGGCCGGTGAGAATCACGAGGAAGATCAAGACCTTGACGCCCAGCCGGTGGCGCTCGTCGAGCTCGGGGTTGGCGACCCAGGTGAGGAACGTCACGACGTCGTGCGCTTCCTGGTCGAGGCTCGCCTTGGTGCCGTCGGTGTAGGTCACGCTGTCGTTCTGCAAGGGCTGCGGCATGGCGATCTGGTGGCCCGGGAAGGCGGCGTTGTAGTTCATGCCCGCGCTCAGATGGAAGCCCGCGGGCGCTTTCACGAAGCCGGTGAGGATGCTGTAGACGTAGTTCGGCCCGCCTTCGCGCGCCTTGATGATGAGCGAGAGATCGGGCGGCAGCGCGCCGTTGTTGGCCGCGCGCGCCGCCTCCTCGTTCGGGAACGGCGCCTTGAAGGGATCGGAGGGCTTCCCCGGACGCTTGAACATCTCGCCCTGGTCGTTGGGGCCGTCGGTCACCTCGGTCTGCGCCGCGAGCGCCGCCACCTGGGCCTCGGAGAGGCCGATCTTCTCGAGGTCGCGGTAATGGAGCTGCTTGAAGGAATGGCAGTTCGAGCACACCTCGTTCACCACCTGGAAGCCGCGCTGGAGCGCCGCGCGGTCGAAGGTGCCGAAGGGGCCGTAGAACGACCAGTCGAGATGCTTGATGCTCGGCTCGTCCGCGCCGAAGGCGGGCGAGAATTGCCAGACGCCGAGGGCGCCGACGCCGACCAATGCCGCGGCGGCGATGAGGGTGCTGCGCATCACGCCTTCTCCATCGGCTTCGCGGCGGCGGCCGCGGCCCCGCCGCCCAGGACCGACTCGCCGATGCTCGCGGGCAGCGGGTTGGGCCGCTCGAACAGCGCGATCAGCGGCAGCAGCACGAGCCAGTGGAGGAAGTAATACGCGGTCGCCAAGCGCCCGATGACGATGAACGAGCCCTCGGGCGGATTGGCGCCCACCCAGCCGAGCACGAACACGTCGATCACGATGAGCCAGAACACCTTCTTGAACACCGGGCGGAAACGCGCACTCCTCACCGGCGAGAAGTCGAGCCAGGGCAGGACGAACAGGATGAGGATCGACGCGAACATCGTCAGCACGCCCGTGAGCTTGTCCGGGATCGAGCGCAGGATCGCGTAGAACGGCAGGAAGTACCATTCGGGCACGATGTGCGGCGGCGTCTGGAGCGGGTTCGCCAGGATGTAGTTGTCGGGCTCGCCGAAGAAGTTGGGCGCGAAGAAGACGAAGCCGAGATAGACGATCAGGAACACGCCGAGGCCGAAATAGTCCTTCACCGTGTAGTAGGGATGGAACGGGATCGTGTCCTGCGGGCCCTTGATGTCGATGCCGAGGGGATTGTTCGATTTCGACGTGTGCAGCGCCCAGACGTGGAGGAACACGACGCCGAGCAGCACGAAGGGCAGGAGGTAGTGGAGCGAGAAGAAGCGGTTGAGGGTCGGGTTGTCGACCGCGAAGCCGCCCCAGAGCCAATGCACGATCGCCTGGCCCACCACGGGGAAGGCCGAGAACAGGTTGGTGATGACGGTCGCCCCCCAGAAGCTCATCTGGCCCCAGGGCAGCACGTAGCCCATGAACGCGGTCGCCATCATGAGCAGCAGGATGACGATGCCGAGCCACCACAGGAGCTCGCGCGGCCGCTTGTAGGAGCCGTAATAGAGGCCGCGGAAGATGTGGATGTAGACCACGATGAAGAAGAACGAGGCGCCGTTCATGTGCAGATAGCGCAGCAGCCAGCCGTAGTTCACGTCGCGCATGATGCGCTCGACCGAATCGAAGGCGAGCAGCGCGTTGGGCTGGTACTGCATCGCGAGGATGATGCCGGTCACGATCATCAGGATCAGCATGAAGCCGGCGAGCGAGCCGAAGTTCCACCAGTAGTTCAGGTTCTTCGGCGTCGGGTACTCGCGCATCTCGTGCTCGAGCAGCGAGAAGATCGGCAGACGCTGGTCGATCCACTTGACGACCGGGTGCTTCGCGGTCTCGGACATGGCAACGGCCCCTTAGCCGATCTTGACGGAATGGTCGGTGGCGAAGGCGTAGTCCGGCACCCTCAGATTGAGCGGCGCCGGGCCCTTCCGAATGCGGCCCGCGGTGTCGTACTGCGAGCCGTGGCAGGGGCAGAACCAGCCGCCCCAGTCGCCGCGCGGGTCGCCCTGCTTCTGGCCCAGCGGCACGCAGCCCAGATGGGTGCAGATGCCGACCATGATGAGCCATTCGGGCTTCTTGACGCGCGCCGAATCGGCCTCGGGATCGCGCAGCTCGGCCAAGTCGACCTTGGCCGCGGCCGCGATCTCGGCCTCCGTGCGGTGGGCGACGAAGACGGGCTGGCTGCGCCACTTGACCGTGATGCGCTGGCCCATGGCGATGGGGGCGAGGTCGACTTCGATCGAGGAGAGGGCGAGCACGTCGGCCGCCGGATTCATGCTGTGGACGAAGGGCCAGGCGGCGAGCGCCGCCCCGATGCCACCCATCGCCCCGGCGGCGAGATAGAGAAAATCGCGGCGCTGGACCGCGACGCCCGGGGCGCCGTGGGCGCTCGTGGGGGCACTTGTCGCCATTCTCTCCCCTTTCCCTCTGGTGACCGGGCCGGAGATGGCGGCGCGGGCCCTTGCGCTTGGTTCTAAAGACCGCCCTGAATGAGGCAATGCGACAACCTGCCGCACCCGTCGATTTTCGGCCGTTTTCCGGGCCGCACAGGGGCTTTTGCGCCGGTTATAATGGACCCCCGCGGGAGCCGCCCGCACGCTTGCGACGAGACCCATTCGGCGCCCGTCGCGCGGGCAATTTTCCCGTCCTCTCGACCTCGTTCCGGCCTCTCGATGCGCCTCGTCCTCTACCAGCCCGACATCGCCCCCAACGCCGGCGCCATGATGCGCCTCGCGGCTTGCCTGGGCGTCGCCCTCGACCTCGTCGAGCCCGCGGGCTTCGTGCTCGACGACCGGCGCCTGCGCCGCGCGGCGATGGATTATCTCGCGCGGCTCGATCTCAAGCGCCACGTCTCGTTCGACGCGTTCGAGGCTTGGCGCCGGACCGAGCATCCGGACGCGCGTCTCGTGCTGCTCACGACCAAGGCCGAGCGCTCCTATCTCGAATTCGAATTCCGCGCGGACGATTTTCTCATGGTCGGGCGCGAATCGGCGGGCGTGCCCGATTCCGTCCACGCGGCCGCCGACGCGCGGCTCCGCATCCCGCAAGCGCCCGGCACCCGCGCCTTGAACGTCTCGCTCGCTGCTGCCATGGTGCTCGGCGAAGCCTTGCGCCAGACCGCCCAATTCCCGAGCCCCGGTCCCATGCCCGGAGGTGTGACGTGAGCGACGCCGCCCTTTCGACCGACGCGACCGCGCCCGAGGCGCAACGCGCGCGCGCGACCGCCTGGTTCGCCGAGCTGCGCGATGCGATCTGCGCCGAATTCGAGCGTCTCGAGGACGAGCTCACGGGCAGCTTCGCCGAGCGACCCCCGGGCCGCTTCCGCCGCACGCCGTGGGAGCGCGCCGCGAGCGGAACGCTCGCCTCGGCCGGTCAGGGCGCCGCGTCGACGGCACCCGGCGGCGGCGGCGAGATGGCGGTCATGCATGGCCGCGTGTTCGAGAAGGTGGGCGTCAACGTCTCGACCGTGTGGGGCGAATTCGCGCCCGAGTTCCGCAAGGAAATACCCGGCGCGGACCAGGAGCCGCGTTTCTGGGCCAGCGGCATCTCGCTCGTCGCGCATATGCGCTCGCCCCTGGTGCCCGCGGTGCACATGAACACGCGCCATATCGTCACCTCGCGCGAATGGTTCGGCGGCGGCTCGGACTTGACGCCCATGGTGCCGGACGACAGCGACACCGCCGATTTCCACGCCGCTTTCAAGGCCGCGTGCGACGCCCACGATCCCGCCTATTACCCGCGTTTCAAGCAATGGTGCGACGAGTATTTCTATTTGAAGCACCGGGGCGAGGCGCGCGGCGTGGGCGGCATTTTCTACGATTATCTGGGGGACGGCGCGTGGCAATCGCGCTTCGCCTTCACCCAAGAGGTGGGCCGCGCCTTCCTCGAGATCTATCCGAGGCTCGTGCGCCGCCACATGGACAAGCCCTGGACCGAGGCCCAGCGCGCGCACCAGCTCGAGCGCCGCGGGCGCTACGCCGAGTTCAACCTGCTTTACGATCGCGGCACGCGCTTCGGCCTCATGACCGGCGGCAATCCGGAGGCGATCCTGATGTCGCTGCCGCCGATCGCGACGTGGCCCTAGAGCGCCCGAAGACGTGCCAGGAGACGGACATGAGCATCATCTATGTCGCGCGCAGCTCGAAATTCTCGAAATGGGGCTCGGACGTGGGCCTGAGCAAGAACCTCTACAAGCTCGGCGTCACCGACGAGCCGGTCAAGGACCTCGTCGCGCGCGGCTGGGCGGGCGAGACCGACTGGCAGCTCGTGAAGAAGCAGGACGTGGACGGCATCGGCGAGGAGGAAGCGGTCGCGCGCCTCGCCCTCAAGGACAAGATGGTCGATCCCAACTACTACCCGAAGCTCAAGGGCGCGCGCGGGCTGTTCAAGATTCCGATCGAGCATGTCGAGAACTCGATCGTCGTCGCGCGCGCCATGGCGAACAACGAGGTGCTCGATCCGGGGAAGCTCAAGCCCGCCGACTTCGCGTCCTACATGATCGAGAACGCGCTCAAATGAGCGGGCGGCAAGGCGGAGCGCCGAGCCGATGATCGGCCGCGTCTGGCACGGCTGGACCGCGCGCGCGAACGGCGACGCCTACGAGGCGTTGCTGCGCTCGACGATCTTTCCCGGCATCCTCGCGAAGCGCATCGCGGGCTTCCGGCGTATCGAGCTTCTGCGCCGCGACGTGGACGAGCCCGGCCAAGGGCCCGAGACCGAGTTCGTCACCATCATGTGGTTCGACTCACTCGACGCGATCAAGGCGTTTGCGGGGAAGGATTGGGACGTGGCCGTGGTGCCGGAAGCCGCGCGCGCGGTTCTGAAGCGCTTCGACGCCCGGTCCCAGCATTATGAGGTTTGCGAGACGCGCGAGGCGGAATAGCGCCCGGCTCAATCGAGCGTTTCGATACGTTCGAGCTCGGCTCGGTAGTCCGGCGGCAGGTCCCACTTCGCGGCGCCGCTTACGATGAGCGCCTTGTACGCCTTGCTGGGGAGGAACCTGCCCTCCTGGCGGTTCGCGACGTAGATCTCGAGCGTCCGCGGCGCGGTCGCGTCGCCCCGGTCGAGCACCTGGATTGGGCGCCGGATGTAGGCGTTCCGCTCCGGCGGCCGGCCGGGTACGTAGCCTTCGCTTCTGTCGAGCGCCGGTACGTCGCGTTCGTCGATCTCGAACACGGCACCCCACACGCACCTCCCCGCGCGCGGCTCGACGCTCGAGACGCCGCAATTGCGATTGTTCGAATGGCGCGGAAAGACGAGCGCGTGGTCGGGCAGGAGGGCCACGCACAGGAAGCGCGCGGACGGGCAGCGCGTCCTCATCTGGTCCCAATCCATGTTCGATCCATAGGCGAAAACGAGCATGAAAGCGGTCCCTACGGTGTGCCGTGGCGCGACAATTCCTTGAGCTTTTCCAGGCACTTGGCGCGATCGGGCCGGAAATCCTCGGCGATCCACCAGGCCTCGAGCGCGGCGATGAGCCGGCCGATTTCGGGTCCTTCGGGAATGCCGAGCGCCAACGCGTCCTTGCCGCTGGCCGGCAGCGTCACCGGCGTCCAGGCGGACGCCGCGGCGAGATGGGCCTGCCAAGATTCGGCCGCGCGTCGCGAAGACGGGCCGTGGGCGGCAATCTCGCGCGCCCAGGCGAGCAACGCGCGATCCTGGAAGAGGCGCGCGCCCAAACGATAGAGCAAGCGCCGGCGCGCGGCCTCGCTTGTCTCGGCGTCGATGCCGGGCTCGGCGCACGCGAGCTGCATGAGCCGGGCGCGTTCCTGGGTCGAGACATGCCAGCGCTCGGCGATGGCGCGCGCGCCCGTTTCGCCGCGCGCGGGATCGATCAGCGATGCGAGCCGTCGCCAGGGATCGGCGCCTGCACCGAGCCCTTCGACGGTCACGAGCGCGCGCAACACCGCGAGATCGCCCGCCTCCGGGAGGAACTGCGCGACGATGCCGTCCTCCTGCATGAGGGCGAGCGTGGGTGCCGGATCGGCGGCCGCGAGGAGCTTCAGGGTCTCGGCCGCGACGCGCTCGCCCGAGAGGGTGGGGAGCAAAGGTGCGAGCGCGCGGCACGCGGCACGCGCCCCCTCGTCCATCGGCGGCCTGCCGTAATGGACGTAGAAACGGAAGAAGCGCAGGAGGCGCAGCACGTCCTCTTGGATGCGCGTGCGCGCGTCGCCCACGAAGCGGATGCGGCCCGCCTTCAGATCCTCGAGCCCGCCGAAGGGATCGTAGAGCGCGCCGTCGGGCGCGGCGAAGATCGCGTTGATCGTGAGATCGCGGCGCGCGGCGTCCGCGGCCCAATCCTCCGTGAAGGCGACCCTGGCGCGGCGCCCGTCGGTCTCGACATCGCGGCGCAGCGTGGTGATCTCGAAATGATCCTTGCCCAGCACCGCCGTAACCGTGCCATGGGAGATGCCGGTCGGGATCGCCTCGATGCCCGCGTCGGCGAGGAGCGCCATCACGATCTCGGGCGCGTCGTGGGTCGCGATGTCGATGTCCTTGACGGCGCGGCCCAGGAGCGCGTCGCGCACGCAGCCGCCGACGAAGCGCACCTCGGCGCCCTTCGCCTTGAGCGCCGCGATGACCCGCAGGGTCGCGGGCGCCTTCATCCAAGGCTGGGGCGGAAGCTCGCTTGCGCGCGCCATGGTCATTCCCGGTTCGGCCCGGCACCCGGCACGGGCGACTTGTTATTCTCGTTGAACTGGCCGGGGACGATCGTGCCATGCTCCATCTCGGCCGGCGTGTAATGGGAGCCGGGCGCGTAACCCTCGATGAGGGCCGTCGCCACGAACACCGCGGCCGTGAGCGCGATGCCGCCAAGCGCCAGCCAGAACCAGGGCCCTTCCTCCCAGCCCGGCACCGCGGCCCCCGCGGTCGCGGCACGGCGCCGCTCGCGCAAGAGCCAGAGCGCGTAGATCGCGGTCGGGAGCGCGAGCGGCAGCAGATACTCGAGGAGTATCCGGACCATGGTCAGTCTTCCGGCCCGCCGAGGAGCAGGGCGCCGAGATTGACCAGCATCCCGGCGGTCGCACCCCAGATGTACCGGCTCTCGTAGGTGGTGGCGTAGAAGTGTCGCTCGTAGCCTTTGTACATGCGGCTCTCGATGCGCATGTTGGCGGGATCGAGGATGAAGTCGAGCGGCACCTCGAACGCGTCCGCGACCTCGACCGGATCGAGCTTCAATTCGAAGGGCGGGCTCACCAGCGCCACTACGGGATAGATGAGGAACCCGGTGCGCGTCTCGTAATCGTCGAGACGCAGGATGGGCTCGACATGCGCGGCATCGAGGCCGATTTCCTCGCGCGCCTCGCGCAGCGCCGCGTGCTCGGGGTCGGCGTCGCTCGCCTCGATGCGTCCGCCCGGGAAGCTGATCTGCCCCGCATGGTCGTTGAGATGGGCGGTGCGTTGGGTGAGAAGGATCGTGAATCCCTCCGGCCGGTCGACCAGCGGCACCAGCACCGCCGCCTTGGTGAGCGGGCCGGGGAAGCGCATGTCCTCGGTGTTGAGGCTGTGGTCGCCGCGCAGGAATTTCCCGAAGCCCCCGGGCGCGAATCCATGGGATGCCAAGCCTTGGGGCGCGAAGCCGTGCCGATGGCCGGGCTCGCGCCCCTTGACCGCCTTCAGGCGCTCGATCACCTGCTCGCGCGTCACGACGCGGCTCCCGCGCCATCGAGGCGCCCGAGCGGGAAGAACGCGCCTTCGCTCCAGACGCCGAAGCCTTGCGCGCCGTCCCCATCCTCTTCGACGCCGAGATCGGCGAGCTGGTAATAGACCGGACGCGCGATGAGCGCCTCGAGGCCGGGAGCGCCGTCGCGGCCCGCGCGCACGAGAATGTAGGGGCTCGGCTCGCCGGTCGCCGCGTTCTCCGCTACCCGGATCGGATGCTCGGGCCCCGCGACCGCGACCTCGTCGAGATTGGTGCGGAAGGCTAAACGTTGCGCGCGCCCGGCACCTTCGGCGACCAGGGCGACCGCGGTGAAGGGCGCGTCGTCGACTTGGATGCGCGCGCGCTCGTAAGGCGTCACCAGCCAGTAATCGCCCGCCCCGTCGCGCCGCAGGACCGAGGCGAAGAGCTTCACGAGTGCCAAGCGCCCGATGAGCGAGCCGCGATAATGCCAGTTGCCGTCCCGCGCGATCCGCATGTCGATGTCGCCGCAAAAGGGCTCGGGCGTGGCACCCCGGCCCGGCTCGGGCCGCGCGGCACCGCTTGGGGCAACGCCGATTTGATTTGCCAGCTTGGCCGCTTCGGTCGATGCTTTATTCATGGGTCGCCATGGAGCGTTCGCGCCGCGGACCGCCGGGGCGGCCCGCGCCGAGGCCAGGAGCTAAGCACGTGACATTGCTGGAAACCAGCCCGTCCGAGCCCGATCGAGCGCTGCTCGCCGAGGTCGAAGCGCTCGGCCGGCGCATGGGCGTCATGCGCGAGCGCCTGGGCCAGGTGATCTTCGGCCAAGAGCGGGTCATCGACCAGAGCCTTATCACACTCCTGGCCGGCGGGCATGCGCTGCTGGTGGGCGTGCCGGGCCTCGCCAAGACGCGCCTCGTCGAGACGCTCGGCATCGTGCTCGGGCTCGACGTGAAGCGCATCCAATGCACGCCCGACCTCATGCCCGCCGACATCCTGGGCTCCGAGGTGCTCGAGGAAAGCGGCGCCGGCCGGCGCGCCTTCCGCTTCATCCAGGGGCCGGTCTTCTGCCAGCTTCTGATGGCGGACGAGATCAATCGCGCGAGCCCGCGCACCCAGTCGGCGCTGTTGCAGGCGATGCAGGAGGGGCGCGTCTCGATCGCCGGGCAATATCATCCGCTGCCGCGTCCGTTCCACGTGCTCGCGACCCAGAATCCGCTCGAGCAGGAGGGAACCTATCCGCTCCCCGAGGCGCAGCTCGACCGGTTCCTGATGCAGATCGACGTGAGCTATCCCGATCTCGAGGCCGAGCGCCACATGCTGGCCGCGACCACCGGCATAGCGGATGCGCCGCCGGCCGCGGTCATGATTGCGGCCGATCTCCTCGCGGCCCAGCGTCTCATCCGGCGCATTCCGGTGGGCGCATCCGTGGTGGACGCGATCCTCAAGCTGGTGCGCCAGGGACGCCCCGAATCGAGCGACCTCGACGAGGTCAGGCGCCAGGTCGCTTGGGGCCCCGGCCCGCGCGCGAGCCAGGCGCTCATGCTGGCGACGCGCGCGCGCGCGGTGCTCGACGGGCGCTTGGCCCCCTCGGTCGACGACGTGTTGGCGCTCGCCGGGCCCGTGCTGCGCCACCGCATGGCGCTCAATTTCGCGGCGCGCGCCGACGGCGTCACCATCGATCACGTCATCGAGCGGCTTTCGACGCCGCTCGCTTGAGGCCCGCATGGCGCTCGGCTCGAGTGTCCGGACCATCGCCCTCGACAGCCCCGACGCGATCGCGGCGCGTCAACGCGCCGAGCGTCTCGCGGCCGTGCTGCCGCCGCTCCTGGTACGCGCCGAGCGCGTCGCGGCGACCGTCGCGCAAGGCGTTCATGGGCGAAGACGCGTGGGCTCGGGCGACACGTTCTGGCAATTCCGCCATTACGAATCGGGCGACGCCGCGCAACGCATCGACTGGCGCCGCTCGGCCAAGTCCGACGCCCTCTTCGTGCGCGAGACGGAATGGGAGGCGGCGGCGAGCGTCTGGCTCTGGTCCGACCTCTCGCCGTCGATGGCCTATCGCTCGTCGAAGCGTCTTCCCGAGAAGGGCGAGCGCGCGGCCCTCCTGATGCTCGCCCTCGCCACACTCCTCGTGCGCGGCGAGGAGCATGTCGCACTCCTCGGCGCGGGCCTGCCGCCGCGCCCCGGACGCCCGTCACTCGACCGCATCGCGATGCTGGTCGAGCGGCGCCGAGGCGGGCTCGATTCGGGCGCGGACGCGTCGCTCCCGCCCTATGAGCTTCTGCCGCGCCATGCGCAACTCGTCATCCTGGGCGATCTCTTGGCGCCCCTCGAGGAGATCGACGATCTCGTACGCCGCTACGCCGCGCGCGGCGTCAAGGGCCATCTGGTCCAGGTGCTCGATCCGGCCGAAGAGACCCTCCCCTTCTCGGGGCGCAACCGCTTCGAGGGGCTCGAGGACGAGGGCGAGGTGCTGATCCGGCGCACGGAATCGATCCGCGCCGCCTATCGCGAGCGCATCGCCGCGCAACGCGCCGGCCTCCAGGCGATCGCGCGCGCTTGCGGCTGGGATATCGCATTCCATCGCACCGACCGCGCGCCCGAGCCGACGCTCTTGGCCCTCTACGCCCACATGGCCGCGAGCTGGGATCGCGTTTGATGCTGCATCTCGGATTCCTGGGCTTCGTCCATCCCTGGCTGCTCGCGGCCTTCGCGGCACTGCCGGCACTTTGGTGGCTCTTGCGCATCACGCCGCCGAGCCCGCGCGTCCTGCGCTTCCCGGCGTTGCGTTTGCTGCGCGGCCTGGTCCAGAGCGAGGAGACGCCGGCGCGCACGCCTTGGTGGCTGGTCCTCCTGCGCCTCGCCTTGGCGGCCTTCGTGATCCTCGGCCTCGCCCAGCCGCTCATCAATCCGCGCGCCGCGAATACGCACGAGGGAGCGCTATTGATCGCGGTAGACAATGGCTGGGCCGCGGCCCACGAGTGGAGCGAGCGCCAACGCGCGCTCTCCGCCCTCATCGAGGGAGCCGCGCGCGACGGGCGGCCGGTGATGATCCTCCCGACCGCGCCGCCGGCCTCGGGCGACAGGCTCGAGCCCTCGAAGCTCCTGGCCCCGGGCGACGCGCGCGATTACGCGCGCACGCTCGCCCCCCAACCCTGGCCGGTCGATCGCGCGGCGGCGGCGACGGCGCTCGAGGGCGTCAAGCTGCCCGAGCCCGCGACGGTCGTGTGGCTCTCGGACGGGCTCGCGAGCGAAGATGCCGCGGCGGACCGCGCGTTCGCGGCACGGCTCCAATCGATCGGTCCGGTCGAGCTCCTGGCCGACCCGCCCGACGAGACGCCGCATCTTCTCTTGCCGCCCTCGACCCAAGGCGCCGATTTCGGCCTGACCGCGCTTCGCGCCTATGCGGGCGATGCCGAGACCGTCACCGTCTCGGCCCTCGACGAGCGCGGCCATCCCGCGGGCGAGATCGCGCTCGAATTCGGCGCCGGGCAACGCATCGCCCTCGGCACGCTCAAGCTTCCGGTCGAGCTTCGGAACCAGGTCGCGCGGCTCGAGATCTCGGGCGACCATACGGCCGGCTCGACCGTGCTGCTCGACGATCGCTGGCGCCGGCGTCCCGTGGGCGTGGTCCAGCCGGCCGCGGTCGAGCAGGCCGAGCCGCTTCTCGGCGGACATTATTATCTGGCGCGGGCCCTCCGGCCCTACAGCGAGGTGGTCGAGGCGCC
>DATJLQ010000202.1:0-3205 GCA_035509415.1 Alphaproteobacteria bacterium | reverse complement strand
AGCGCCTCGACCGCGTTGTCGAGCGCCGTGCCGAGGGCCGCGAATTCGGGATCCTCGGGCGAGAACTCGGCGCCCGGATGGGCCGCGTGCAGTGCAGCCAGGAGGGCGAGGCGGTTGTCCGGCACGTCGCTTTGGGTGAGCTCGGCCATGCGATGGATCGCGGCAAGGGCCGCGAGCAGCGAGAGAAGATTGTCGGGCACGTCGCTTTGGGCGAGCCGCTCGACCTCGCCCCCGGTCTTGAGCGCCATGAGCGCGCACAGGATCGAGAGCATGTTGTCCGGCACGTCGCTTTGGGCGACCTTGCGTACCGGCTTCGCCCGCTTCATCGCGCGCTTCGACTTCGCCGCCGATTTGACCCGGGCGGTGGACTTGGCCCGCGCGGCCGATTTGCCCTGCGCCGATTTCGCCTTCTTCCTGCGTGCAGCTTTCTTCGCCATCGCTCGTCTCCCAAAGTCGGGGCGCCGCGGGGAACACGGCTCCCATCCTGGGCGGCATCTTACAGACGAATAATGGCGGGACTGTGAAACCAGTCGCGCGGCGCGCCGAACCCCGGCGCGAGGCGCCGCGCCGCGGCCCTCAGCCTTTGGACGCCTTCCTGAGGCCGATCGTGACCGGCTTGCCGTCGAGCTCGTGGCGGCCGGCGTAATGGCCCGCGGGCACCGCGCCGAGTGCCAGATCGAGCGCCAGGGTCTCGGCGCCGATGAAGTCCCGGTGGCGCTCGATCGCGGGGGCGAGCTCGGCCGGCGCCTCGATGCGTAGCTCGATGCGGTCCGAGATATGGAGGCCCGCGTCCTTGCGCGTGGTCTGGATCAGGCGCACGAGATCGCGTGCGAGTCCCTCCTCGCGAAGCTCGTCGGTCACCGTGACGTCGAGGATCACGGCACCCTCGCCGCGCAGACTCTGGGCGGCCTGTCCTTCGGGCACGCGCAAGCGGAGCGTGAAGTCGTCGCCCGACAGAGCCTGCCCCGCGGCCGTTACCGTGCCGTCCTTGTTCTGCGTCCACTGGCCGGCCTTGGCCGCGGCGAGCACGTCCTTGACCGCCTTCCCAATGCGGGCGCCGATCTTCGGGTTGACGTGGAGCTCGAGGGTCCCGAACTTCGCGAGCTCGCCCGAGAACTCGACGCGCTTCACGTTGACCTCGTCTTCGATGAGCTGGCGATAGGGCTCGAGCGCCTGGCTTCCCTCGAGTGCTACGGTCATGCGTGCGAGCGGCAAACGCACGCGCAGATTGGCCGCTTCGCGCACCGCGAGTGCGGCCGAGCAGATCTCGCGCACCCGGTCCATCTCTACGACCAGCGCGGGCTCGTCGGGCAACAAAGCGGCGTCGGGCCAATCGGCGAGATGGACGCTGCGCGCGCCCGTGAGGCCGCGATAGATCGCGTCCGTCACGTAGGGCGCCAGGGGCGCCATGACGCGCACCAGCACGGTGAGCACCGTATATAGAGTATTGTAGGCGTCGAGCTTGTCGCGATCGGCGCCCGCGCGCCAGAAACGCTCGCGCGAGCGGCGGATGTACCAGTTGTTGAGCCCGTCGATGAAGCGCGTGATCGCGGCGCAAGCGCCCGCGATGTCGTAGGCGTCGAGGCGGCGGCCCGCTTCCTCGACGAGCTGGCGCGTCTTCGCGAGGATGTAGCGGTCGAGGACTCCTTCCGCGTCGGCGCGGGCCTCGGCGCGGATGCCGTCGGCGTTGGCGTAGAGAGTGAAGAAGTAGTAGGCGTTCCAGAGCGGCTTCAAGGCCTGGCGCTGGGCCTCGCCGATGGCGCGCCCGTCCTTGGGCATGGCGAGGTCGCCGCCCGCGAGCAAGGCCGACGACACCATGTACCAGCGCAGACTGTCCGCGCCGTAGGTGTCGAACACCTCGATCGGGTCCGGGTAGTTCCGGAGGCGCTTCGAGAGCTTCTGGTGGTTCTCGTCGAGCACGATGCCGTGGCCCATGCAGTTCAGGAACGGCGCTCGGTCGAAGAGCGCCGTCGAGAGCACCACGAGGGTGTAGAACCAGCCGCGCGTCTGGCCGACATATTCGACGATGAAGTCGCCCGGGAAATGGCCCTCGAACCATTCCTTGTTCTCGAACGGATAATGCACCTGGGCGAAGGGCATCGAGCCGGACTCGAACCAGCAATCGAGCACGTCCTCGACCCGGCGCATTGTGCTTTTGCCCGTGGGATCGTCGGGGTTGGGGCGCGTGAGCCGGTCGATGAAGGGCCGGTGGAGATCGTCCGGCCGCACGCCGAAATCGCGTTCGAGCTCGTCGATCGAGCCGTAGACGTCGAGGCGCGGATATTTCGGATCGTCGCTCTTCCAGACCGGGATGGGCGAGCCCCAGAAGCGGTTGCGGCTGATGTTCCAATCGCGCGCGTTCTCGAGCCAATTGCCGAACAGGCCGTCGCGGATGTGGCTCGGAATCCAATTGATGCCCTTGTTGACCTCAACCATGCGCTCGCGGAACGCGGTCACCTTGAGGAACCAGGCGTTGATCGCGCGGTAGATGAGCGGCTGGTCGGTGCGCCAGCAATGGGGATAGGAGTGGACGATGGTGTCGTGGCGCACGAGAGCGCCCAACTTCTTCAGATCCTGGATGATCTGCTTGTTGGCGTCGAACACGAGCTGGCCGGCATAGGGCGGAATCTCGGCCGTGAACTTGCCGTCGTTCCCGACCGGGACCAGGACCGGAATGCCGGCCGCGGCGCAGGTCTCGAGATCGTCCTCGCCGAAGCCCGGCGCCATGTGGACGATGCCCGTGCCGTCCTCGGTCGAAACGAACGAGCCGGCGAGCACGCGGAACGCGTTGGCCGTGTCCTTGAAGAACGGAAAGAGCGGCGCGTAGCCGCGTCCGACGAGGTCGCTCCCCTTGAGCGAGCCCACGCGCGTCGCCTGCGCGAGCTCTTTCTCATAAGCGCCCAAGCGCGCCTCGGCGAGGATGTAGCGCGCGCCGCTCTCCTCGAACACCGCGTAGTCGATCTCGGGCCCGACCGCGATCGCGAGGTTGGACGGCAGCGTCCAGGGCGTCGTGGTCCAGACCAGGAGCTTGGTCGGAACCGTCTCGCCGGGCTTGGGGTTGAGCGTGAAGGCGACCGTGATCGCCGGGTCCTGGCGGTCGCGGTAGGAATTGTCCATGCGCGTCTCGAAATTCGAGAGCGGCGACTGGATCGCCCATGAATAGGGCACGACGCGATAGCCCTCGTAGAGCCAGCCCTTCTGCCAC
>DATJLQ010000201.1:0-23231 GCA_035509415.1 Alphaproteobacteria bacterium | reverse complement strand
GCCGATCTGTCCCATCGCCGCCGTGAGCTCGCCCACGCGCTTGTCGACGTAGCCCGCGAGCTTCACGAGGTGCTGCTCCTGGCCGTCGTCGCAGGCGATCTGGTAGCCGCGATTGTTGATGGTGACGGTGACCTGCGCCATGGCTTTGCCCCGATCCCTTCGCCGTGCCCCTACGCCTCGATCACCGATTTGAGCCGCCCGATCACGGAATCGAGCCGGCTCGAGAGCGTGGCACTGGTCTCGCGCAGCGCCTTGCCTTCGGCGCGTGCCGCCTCCAACGCGCGCGCGAGCTCGCCACGCTCGGCCGCGCGCGCACGGCTCGTCTCCGCCGCGCGCTCGAGGCGCGCGACCGAATCCTCGAGTCGCTTGCGGGCTTGCTCCAGCCGAGACATCGAACGCCCTTGCCCCTAAAAGCCCCGTCGCGAGAAAGGCTTAGCTCGTCGTTGCCGGGACGGAGCATACCCTCGCATGGGAGCGAGCGCAACCCAGCCCACGCCGGGGCGGGCCGGCACGAAATGCGCAGGAGACGGATCCAACTCAAGCCAATCCGTTGGTATGAATGACAACCCTATGATTTCAGGTCATACTTCAGCGATTATTGGAGTGATGGAAAATTCATGGTCAGTGACACGCCAAATTTGTTGGAGGAGCGCCGCCTCGCATTGGAGGAGAGAAAGGCACAACAGGACTATGAGTTAAAGTTACTCGAGCTTAATTTGAAACGTGCTGAAGGTGGCTGGCTTGCCCGTCTTTTCACGCCTCTAACGACCACCATTTTCGCCGGTATCCTTACGCTAGCAGGATCGGTCGCTGCGACCTTAGTGCAAGGAAATAGTTCATTACAACTGGAACGCGAAAAAGAGCAACATGAACTCATCCTAAAAATGATCAGCGTCGGGGACGAAAAGCAGGCCAAAGCCAATCTTAAGTTCCTCGCGGAAAGCAAACTGTTAGAGGGCGATTTGGCAACTCGTATTCTAGCTCTGAAAGACACGCCTGTTCTCCCTCCAAGCAACACGACGGCGAGATCTGTTGATTCGGTCAGTCGGGCGTTTCAGGCGATTCGCTCGGATGACGACGCGGTCGATCTCGTCGTCTTTTGGGAGAGTGGATATTCCTTTTGGCCTGGCACTAACCCAGATGGCTCAGATGCGAACAATTCTGGCATAACAATCAAAGAGTTGTCTGTGTACTTGAGAAGGCCGGCCACTGCGGAAGATCTGAAAAATCTTCCAAAAAGCGCAATAAGAGACGTTTACAAGCAGTATTTGTACAAGCGGATTCTAGCTCAATCGGCGAGTATTACAGCTCCGTTGGTCCGCGCCGCCTATCTTAATTTTGCTGTTTGGAGTGGGACAGCACAAGCGACACGAGCCCTTCAGGCTGCTGCGGGAAAGATTATGGGCAAAGATGTCGTGATTAGCGGAGTTCTCGACTCTAAAACCATAGATTTGATTAATGCAGTGTCCGATTCGGGTTTGCTCGTAGAAACCGCTAATTGCTTTCAAATCGATTTCCTGAAGCGGATGTCGGCGTACGCGCAATTCAAAGATGCATGGATAGAGCGTGTACGAGCGTTTTCACCTGTTGTCTTGCATGGGGTCTGTCCGGAGCTCCAATATCATCTTCCGATCGCTTCCGAGGACGGCCCGGATTCAGGCGTAGGGGCTCCGGCCACGCACGGCAATTAGATTTTCAGTTACTGAGCGTTTTCGAGTCCGCGGCTGGTAACAAAGTGCGAACTAAGCCTAATGGCCGCACCGTCGCACCCGAGATGCCGGTTGACGGGGCGCGGCGCAGGCGGCATGTTCCCCGCGCGCTTTCCCGCACAGCCGCCCTGGGCCGCAGCACGAGGCGTGCCGCCGTCCGCCGGACCGGTCCCGAGAATGAACGAGAACCCCGCGCCCAGTCCTGCCCTCGCGCGCCACAAGGCCATGGCGAATGCCGTACGGGCGCTGGCGATGGACGCGGTCGAGCGCGCGAATGCGGGCCATCCCGGCATGCCGATGGGCACGGCCGACCTCGCGACCGTGCTGTTCACGAATTTCCTCAAATACGATCCGGCCCATCCCGATTGGCCCGACCGCGACCGCTTCGTGCTCTCGGCGGGCCACGGCTCGATGCTGCTCTACGCGCTTCTCTATCTCACGGGCTACGCCGACTTCACGCTCGACGAGCTGAAGCGCTTCCGCCAGCTCGGGAGCCGCACCGCGGGCCATCCGGAATACGGCCAGGGCGGCGGCATCGAGACCACGACGGGCCCGCTCGGCCAAGGCCTCGCCAACGCGGTCGGCATGGCGCTCGCCGAGCGCCTGCTCAACGCGCGCTTCGGCCGCATCGTCGATCATTACACCTACGCCCTCGTCGGCGACGGCTGCCTCATGGAAGGCATCAGCCACGAGGCGATCTCGCTCGCGGGCCATCTCGGCCTCTCGAAGCTGATCGTGCTGTGGGACGACAACCGCATCTCGATCGACGGGCCGACCGACCTCGCGACCTCGGACGATCAGCTGCTGCGTTTCCGCGCCGCGGGCTGGGACGTGCAAGCGGTCGACGGCCATCAGCCGGGCGAGCTCTATGGCGCCATCGCCCAGGCGCAAGCGACGCGCACGCCGTCGCTCGTCGCGTGCCGCACCACGATCGGCTTCGGCGCACCCACCAAGGCGGGCACTGCCGCCGCGCACGGCGCCCCCTTGGGCGCGCCCGAGATCGACGGGGCGCGGAAAGCGCTCGGCTGGCCCTATCCGCCCTTCGAGGTGCCGGATGCGATCCTCGCCGACTGGCGCAAGGCCGGCGCGCGCGGTGCCGCCGAGTACCGGCGTTGGCAGGGCGAGCTTGCGTCGCTCGACGCCGGCCTGCGCACGGAGTTCGAGCGCGTCATCGCGGGCAAGCTTCCGGCCGGCTGGAAGGACGCGATCCTCGCCGCCAAGCGCGACTTCGCCGAGAAGAAGCCCAAGATCGCCACGCGTCAGGCGTCGAAATCCGTGCTCGATCGTTTGGTTCCGGCGATCCCCGAGCTCATCGGCGGCTCGGCCGACTTGACCGGCTCGGTCGGCACGCTCGCGAGCAACATGCCGATCGTGCGGCGCGACAATTTCGCCGGGCGCTACGTCCATTACGGCGTGCGCGAGCACGCCATGGCGGCGGCGATGAACGGCATGGCACTCCACAAGGGCATCGTGCCCTATGGCGGCACGTTCCTCGTCTTCACCGATTATTGCCGGCCCGCGATCCGCCTCTCGGCGCTCATGGGCCAGCGCGTCGTCTACGTCATGACCCACGATTCGATCGGCCTCGGCGAGGACGGGCCGACGCACCAGTCGGTCGAGCAGCTCGCCTCCCTGCGCGCGATGCCGAACCTGAACGTATTCCGCCCGGCCGACGCGGTCGAGACCGCCGAGTGCTGGGCGCTCGCGCTCGAGAGCGAGACGACGCCCTCGATCCTCTCGCTCACGCGCCAGTCGGTGGCACCGCTGCGCACGACCCACACGGACGAGAATCTCTCGGCCAAGGGCGCTTACGTGCTGGCCCCCGCGAGTGCGGAGCGCCGCGTGACCTTGCTCGCGACCGGCTCCGAGGTCGAGATCGCGCTCGCCGCGCGCGCCAAGCTCGAGGCGGAGGGCATCGCAACCGCGGTCGTCTCGATGCCGTCCTGGGAATTGTTCGAGCGTCAGAGCGAGGCCTACCGCCGCGAAGTGCTCGGGCCCGCGAGCGTGCGCGTCGCGGTCGAGGCCGCGGTCGGGTTCGGCTGGGAGCGTTATCTCGGCCCCGCGGGCGGCTTCGTCGGCATGACGGGATTCGGCGCCTCGGCACCGAGCGCCGATCTTTACAAGCATTTCGGCATCACGGCGGATGCGGTCCTTGCCGCGGTCAAGGCGCGGCTCTAGATAAAAGCCCCGCTTCGCGCGCGGGAACGGAGGGACGAAAATGGCAGTTCGGGTCGCGATCAACGGATTCGGCCGCATCGGCCGCCACGTGCTGCGCGCCGCCTACGAGGCCGGGCGCAAGGACCTGAAATTCGTCGCGATCAACGATCTCGGCTCGGCCGACGCGAACGCGCATCTCCTCAAATACGATTCCGTGCACGGCCCGTTCCCCGGCAAGATCAAGGTGACCAAGACCGGCATCGATTTGGGCCAGGGCCCGATCCGTGTCGTGTCCGAGCGCGATCCCGCGAAGCTCCCGTGGAAGGAGCTCGAGATCGACGTCGTGCTCGAATGCACCGGCCACTTCACCGACAAGGAGAAGGCGGCGGCCCACATCGCGGCGGGAGCGAAGAAGGTGCTGATCTCGGCCCCCGCGAGCAACGTCCATCTGACGGTCGTGTTCGGCGTCAACGAGGACAAGCTCAACGGCGCGCACAGAATCGTCTCGAACGCGTCCTGCACGACCAACTGCCTCGCCCCGGTCGCGTCGGTGCTCCACAACGCCTTCGGCATCGAGCGCGGCTACATGACCACGATCCACTCCTATACCGGCGACCAGCGCCTGGTCGACACGCTCCACAAGGACGCGCGTCGCGCGCGCGCCGCCGCCCTCTCGATGATCCCGACCACGACGGGGGCCGCGCGTGCCGTCGGCCTCGTGCTGCCCGAGCTCAAGGGCAAGCTCGACGGCACCTCGATCCGCGTGCCGACGCCCAACGTCTCGGTGATCGATTTCAAGTTCGTGCCCAAGAAGAGCGCCACGGTCGACGCGGTCAACGAGGCGCTGGTCAAGGCGTCGAAGAGCAACCGCTTGAAGGGCATCCTCGAGGTCACCAGCGAGGAGCTGGTCTCGACCGACTTCAACCACAACCCCGCGAGCGCCACGGCGGACCTGACCCAGACCCAGGTGGTCGATGGCGGCCTCGTGCGCGTCGCCGCCTGGTACGACAACGAGTGGGGCTTCGCCAACCGCATGGCGGACGTGGCGGCGCTCATGGGCCGGAGCAAGTAGAGCCGCCTCGAACGGATCTCGACCTCATCCTTCGAGACGCCCGCCGCCTCATCCTGAGGAGCCTGCGGAACAGGCGTCTCGAAGGATGGCGGCGGGCTCCTCAGGATGAGGAGCGCCGATGAAACGAACACGCAGCCTCCACCCGCACCCCCGAGCCATGGTAAATGTCTCGCCATGGCGAGGACAACTTCCGCCGCCCGAAAACCCCGCGCGCGCCGCGCCCAGTCTCCCGCGCGCGCAATCGTCGTCCATTCCCTCGATCATGCGGTCGCGGCCTTGAGGGAAGCGGCCAAGCGCCGCGTCGCGGTCGAGCTTTGGAGTGCGGAGGGTGCGGCCGCCTATGGCGGCGCGGGCTGGTTCAAGGCGCTCGCCGACGAAGCGCGCGCCGAGGTGAGGGGCGCGCGCGCGACGTTCGTGCTCGATTGCGCGAGCTTGCCGGGCTATGCGCTCGCCGCCTTCCGCGCGCGCGTCGATGGGGTGTGCTTCACCGGCCCCGCACGGATCGCCGGGAAGCTCGCCGACATCGCGCGCCGATCCAAATGTCGCTTGCTGCGCAAACGCCCGGCGCGCGCCCTCGATCTGCGCGCGGTCGAGGATCCCGGCGCCGCGTGCCGCCTTTGGCTCGCGCGCACGCGCGGCCGATGAGCGGAAGCGATTGATCCGGATCGGTTAATTCGGCCCGCCCGCGTGCCGCGCCGCGCCGTTGCAAAAGCAGGGTCGCTCGGCTATTGAGTCCCCGCGACACCGCCGCCCGCGGCCGGGCCGAGCTTCGCGAGAGGGAGCGAGATGAAAATCACCCCGCGCGTCAAACGCATCCTCGACAATTACGAAAGCGATTGTCCCGGCACCAAGGCGAACCTCGCGCGCATCCTCATGCAGGGGAAGCTCGCGGGCACCGGAAAGCTCGTGATCCTGCCCGTGGATCAGGGCTTCGAGCACGGCCCCGCGCGCAGCTTCGCGCCCAACCCGCCGGCCTACGATCCCCATTATCATTTCGAGCTCGCGATCGATGCCGGCCTCTCGGCCTACGCGGCCCCGCTCGGCATGATCGAGGCCGGGGCCGCGACCTTCGCGGGCCGCATCCCGACCATCCTCAAGGTCAACAGCGCCAACTCGCTCGCCCGCGCCAAGGAGAACGCCGACCAGGCGGTGACCGCGTCGGTCGACGATGCGCTCCGGCTCGGCTGCTCGGCGATCGGGCTCACGATCTATCCGGGGTCGGACGCGGCCTACGCCATGTTCGAGGAGGCGCGCGCGCTCGCCGAGGAAGCGAAGCGCAAGGGCCTCGCGGTCGTGATCTGGTCCTACCCGCGCGGCGGCTCGCTCTCGAAGGCGGGCGAGACCGCGGTCGACATCTGCGCCTATGCGGCGCACATGGCGGCGCTCCTCGGCGCCCACATCATCAAGGTCAAGCCGCCCACCGAGCATCTCGAGCTCGAGGCCGCGAAGAAAGTGTACGAGAGCCGCAAGATCGACATCTCGACCCTCGCCGCGCGCGTGCGCCACGTGGTGCAGTCGGCGTTCGACGGTCGGCGTCTCGTCGTGTTCTCGGGCGGCGAGGCGAAGGACGATGCGGGCCTCATCGCCGAAGTGCAGGCGCTCCGCGACGGCGGCGCCACCGGCTCGATCATCGGCCGCAACACGTTCCAGCGTCCGCGCGAAAAGGCGCTCGAGCTGCTCGAGGCCGTCATCGGCATCTATAAGGGCTGAGACCGATCGCGACCCCGTCTTGCCGCCTCTATCTCGTGACCCCGGCGAAATTCGAGCCGCGCGCCTTCGCGCGCGCGCTCGGCTCGGCACTCGAGGGCGGCGACGTCGCGTGCCTGCAGCTCCGCCTCAAGGACGCGTCGGACGACGAGGTGCGCGCGGCGGCGAAGATCCTGATGCCGATCTGCCGCGCGAAGGACGTGGCCTTCATCGTCAACGACCGGCCCGACCTCGCGGCCGAGCTCGACGCGGACGGCGTCCATGTCGGCCAAAGCGACGCACGCTACGACGAGGCGCGCCGGCTCGTGGGCGCCGACCGGATCGTCGGCGTCACCTGCCACGATTCGCGCCACCTCGCGATCGAGGCGGCCGAGGCGGGTGCGGATTACGTCGCCTTCGGCGCCTTCTTCCCGACCGAAACCAAGGAGCGGAAATTCGCGCCCGAGCCCGAGCTTCTGCGTTGGTGGAGCGAGATCATGACCACGCCCAGCGTTGCGATCGGCGGCATCAAGGTCGGGAACTGCGCAACCCTGGTCGAGGCCGGCGCCGACTTCCTCGCCGTCGTGACCGGCGTGTGGGATTACGAGGCCGGCCCGCGCCAGGCGGTCGCGGATTTCAACGCGGCGATCGCGAAGGCGGCGACGTAAACAACCCCCTCACCCTCCCATCCCTTTCCCGCATTGCGGGCGAGGGATGAGTGAGTCTCGTCCCGCTTTGCGGGCGAGCGCAAGACGAGCCCTCTCCCGAAATCGGGAGAGGGTGCGCGCGAAGCGAGCGGGTGAGGGGGCGCTATCGTACGAAGCGCTCGGCGCTACTCCGCGACCGGCGCCCAAAGCACGTCCTCGATCGTCTCGGCCCCCGTAAGCAGCATGACGAGCCGGTCGAAGCCCAAGGCGATGCCGGCCGCCTCGGGCATTTCGGACAAGGCCGCGAGAAAATCCTCGTCGATCGGATAGTCGACGCCGTAGAGGCGCTTCCTCTCGGCCGCGTCGCGCTCGAAGCGCGCGCGTTGCTCGACGGGATCGCGCAATTCCGAGAATCCGTTCGCGAGCTCGACGCCGCAGGCATAGAGCTCGACGCGCTCGGCAATGCGGGGATCGCGCGCACTCGGCCGCGCGAGGGACGCGAGGGCCAACGGATAATCGCAAAGGAAGGTCGCGGCCCCATCGCCGAGCTTGGGCTCGATGCGCTCGAGCATGATGCGGTGGAACACGTCCTCCCAGGTGTCGTTGTCGGACACGTAGAGGCCGATGCGCCGCGCTTCGGCCGCGAGCAGCACTCGGTCGGGCCGCGCCGGATCGGGTGCGGTCGCCAAAAGATCGATGCCGCAAAAGCGCGCGAACGCATCGGCGACCGAAAGACGTATCGGCGCGGCCAAGGGGTCGCAGGCGCGGGTGCCGCGCACGAGCTGCTCGACGCCCGCCGCGCGCGCGAGCTCGGCGAGAAGCGCCGCGCAATCCTCCATCAACGCGTCGTAGGTCGCCCCCGCGCGATACCATTCGACGAGGGTGAATTCGGGATGATGGAGCGGCGAGCGCTCGCCGTCGCGCCATACGCGCGCGATCTGGAAAATGCGCTCTATCCCGCCCGCGAGCAGCTTCTTCATGGCGAATTCGGGCGAGGTGTGGAGATAGAGGCGCCGGCGCGCGCCGAGCGGGTCCGCGAGCTCGACGCCGAGGGCGCGCACATGAAGATCGAGCCCGGGCGAGACCTGCAAGGCCGGCGTCTCGACCTCGGCGAAGCCGCGGCTTGCGAAGAAGGCGCGGAGTGCGGCGAGTGCCGCGCCGCGTTGCGCGAGCGCACGTCGCCGCCGCTCGAGCGCGTCCCTCCGCCACCAGGCTTTGCCGCGCATGGGATTCCTTATATGAATTGCGCTGCCTCGCTCGCTCCCGTATAGCCGATTTCGCGCGCGCCGCGGAGGGCGCATTCCGGAGACCCATCATGCCAGACGCCGCCATCGGGCCCAACACGGCCCCACCACGCCCGCGCAGCCTGCGCAACGCCTCCGATCTGATCGCGGCCGGCCTCGTCCCGCCCGAGCGCCGCGCCGAGATCGACCGGGTCGCCGCGCGTTACGCGGTGGCCGTGACGCCCGATATCGCGGCCCTCATCGATCGCGCGGACGCCGCCGACCCGATCGCGCGCCAATACGTGCCCGACGGACGCGAGCTCGAGACCTCGCCCGCGGACCGCGCCGATCCCATCGGCGATGCGACCCATGCGCCGGTCAAGGGCATCGTCCATCGCTACCCCGACCGGGCGCTTCTGATGCCGCTGCTCCATTGCCCGGTCTATTGCCGCTTCTGCTTCCGGCGCGAGCGCGTGGGCGGCGACGAGGGTGTCCTGGGCGAGGCCGAGCTCGAGGCGGCGCTCGACTACATCCGCGCCCACGAGGAAATCTGGGAAGTGGTGGTGACAGGCGGCGATCCTTTCATGCTGCCGGCCGCGCGCATCGCGGCGCTCGTCGCGTCCCTCGACGAGATCCCGCACGTCGCGACGATCCGCTTCCATAGCCGCGTGCCGGTGAGCGATCCGGGCCGCGTCACGGAGGCGCTCGTCGCGGCCCTCGAGGCCGAAACGCCGGTCTGGGTCGCGATCCATTGCAACCATGCGCGCGAGCTTTCGCCCGCCGCCGCGGCCGCGTGCCGCAAGCTCAACCGCGCGGGCATTCCGCTTCTGGGCCAGAGCGTGCTGCTCGCGGGCGTCAACGACGACGCGGCGACGCTCGAGGATTTGCTGCGCACGATGGTCAAGAACCGCATCAAGCCCTATTACCTGCATCATCCCGACCTCGCCCCCGGCACCGGCCATTTCCGGATCGGAATCGAGGCCGGGCAGGCGCTCATGGGGCGCTTGCGCGGCCGGGTCTCGGGCCTGTGCCAGCCCGCCTACGTGCTCGACATTCCAGGCGGCTACGGCAAGGTGCCGATCGGTCCGACCTATCTCGAGCGCGACGCGGGGGCCGGATCCCGTCGGGTCGAAGACAGATATTGGGTCGAAGACAAATATTGGGTCGAAGATCCTTGGGGCGGGCGCCACGCCTATCCGCCCGAAGGCTGAGCCGACGCACCGACCCAATTCGCGCGCTCCCGCGCGGGTTGCCTCGCGCGCCCGCGCCTGATAGGGTCCGCGCCGATTCCGACCCCCCGAAACCCCAGCCCACCGTCGAGCGCGCGCGCCATGAAGATTCAAGCCAACACCATCCGCCCCGGCAACGTGATCGAGTACAACGGCAAGCAATGCGCCGTGCTCAAGATCCAGATCATCAGCCCCGGCAAGGGCGGCGCCTTCATCCAGGTCGAGATGCGCGACCTCAAAAGCGGCCTCAAGACCCAGGAGCGCTGGCGCACCGCCGACACGGTCGAGAAGCTCCAGGTCGAGGAGAAGGAGTGCACCTATCTCTTCGGCGACGGCGAGACGCTCACCTTCATGGACGACCAGACCTACGACCAGTTCACCGTGCCGCGCGACGTGCTGGGCGAGCGCGCGGCCTTCCTCCAGGACGGCATGAAGGTGTCGATCGACCTGATCGAGGGCGTTCCGGCCTCGGTCGCCCTCCCCGACAAGGTGACCATGCGCATCGTCGAGGCCGACCCGGTGGTGAAGGGCCAGACCGCGTCCTCCTCCTACAAGCCGGCGCTGCTCGAGAACGGGCTCCGGATCATGGTGCCGCCCTTCGTCGAAACGGGTACCCGCGTCGTGGTCAACACGGACGACATCAGCTACGTCGAGCGCGCCAAGGACTGAGGCGCACCCCGGTCCCCATGGCCCTCCGCTCCGCCAACGTCAACGTCATGGAACGCGCCGCGCGCAAGGCGGCGCGCGCGCTGTTGCGCGATTTCGGCGAGGTCGAGCAGCTCCAGGTCTCTAAGAAGGGCCCGGCGGACTTCGTCTCGACCGCGGACATCAAGGCCGAGCGCACGATCCGCGACGAGCTCTTGAAGGCGCGGCCGACCTACGGGCTCGTGATGGAGGAAGGCTCCAACGTCGCGGGCGACGGCGTGCACCGCTTCATCGTCGATCCGCTCGACGGCACCACCAATTTTCTCCACGGGATTCCCCATTTCGCCGTCTCGATCGGCCTCGAGGCCGCGGGCGAGCTGGTGGCCGGCGTGGTGCTCGAGCCTACGCGCGACGAGTTCTATTGGGCCGAAAAGGGCCAGGGCGCCTATCTCAACGACCGGCGCCTCCGCGTCTCGGCGCGCGCGACCCTGGTCGAGGCGCTCATCGGCACCGGCATCCCGTTTGCGGGCTACGGCGACCATGCGCAGTTTCTCAAGAGCTTTGCTTGCGTCATGCCCGAGGTCGCGGGCATCCGGCGCGCGGGCACCGCGTCGCTCGACTTCGCCTATGTGGCGGCGGGGCGACTCGACGGATTCTGGGAATTCGGCTTGAAGCCCTGGGACATGGCGGCCGGAATCCTCCTGGTACGCGAGGCGGGCGGCTATGTGAGCGAGATCGAGGGCGGGCGCAACCCGCTCGAGAGCGGCAACGTGCTCGCCTCGAACGATAAGCTCCACAAGCCCTTGGGCGATCTCCTGCGGCACGCGATCGGCGCCGCCCCGCAGCGCCAGGCGCTTTAGCGCCGCGCTCGGGTGGCGCGGCCGAATCGCCCGGAATCCGGGACGCTTCGGCGGCGAATCGGTTGTGGTACCCCAACGCCTGCGTTATTGTGCGCCCGAGCGTCGGCCGCGGCACCCGCGCGCGTCGACGGCGCCACTGTGCGAGGAACGATGGGACCTGCCGCGACCCAGCGCGCCGCCAAATCCTCGAATCCCTGCCGGATGCCGATCGTCGCCGCCGCCCTCGTGGGCTCGTTGGCCTTGGCGTTGTCGTGCGGAGGCGCCGCGGCGCAGGAGTCGGTCTTCGTCGGCACGCGCACCGGCGGCGACGTGACCGTCGACTTGAAGGCGCTCGACCAGCTCGGGCCGGCGCCGCGTCTTCCGAGCGGCCTTGCCGCGGGCGAGGTGCCGCATCCGGGCCCGATCGTCGTCCACCCGCCCGCCCACACGCCGCCGCCGCGGAAGGTCGCAACCAAGGCGCCCAAGGCGAAGAGGCCCGCGCCCGAGAAGGAGCTTGCGGGCAACACGCCGGGCATCAGCGAGGCGTCCGCCCCACCGCCGCCGCCGCCACCCGCGAGCGATCTCGGCAAGGCGCCCGCCATGCCCAGCCCGGCGCCGGCCGCGACCGCCCAGCCTTCGGCGCCGCCGGCTCCCATGGCCGCCGCGTCCCCACCGCCCGAGCCCGCCAAGGCGCCGGAGCCGACCAAGTCAGCGCCGACAGCGCCGCCCGCGGCCCAAGCATCGCCGCCGCCCTCGCCGGCACCGGCGCCGGCACCCAAGCAGGTCGCCTCGGCGCCCGCGGAAGCGCCGATCCCCGCCGGCCCGTTGGGCAAGCCCTCCCTGAGCGTCAATTTCGCGGCCGGCGCCACCGATCTCGGCGCCGACGACAAGACCGCCCTCACGCGCATCGTCGACGCGCTCAAGAAGAACCCGGCCGAGCGCGTCGAGCTTCTGGCCTACGCCTCGGGCGGCGCCGACGATGTGAGCCAGTCGCGCCGCACCTCCTTGATCCGGGGCCTCTCGGTGCGCACCTATCTCATCGAGCAGGGCATCAGCAGCGCCCGCATCGACGTGCGCGCGCTGGGCAACAAGGTCGAGGGCAGCGGTCCGGCGGACCGCGTCGACCTCGTGCTCACCGGGCAATAGCGCGGCCGGGCTCCGCGCGGGCGCGCGGCGCGATCGGGAAGCGGCAGAGAGCAGCATGACGCCGACGACTCGCTACCTCATTCGGATGTTCCTGTTCCTCGCCACGGTCGCGGCGGTGTGCGCGCTGCTCTTTACCGAGCTCGAGCGCGTGTTCCTCCACAACGTGCCGCTCAACAGCATGATCCTCGGCGCGTGCGTGATCGGCGTCGTCTACATCTTCCGCCAGGTGCTGCAGCTCTCGCCCGAGATCCGCTGGATCGACGCCTACAAGAAGGGGCGCGAGCCCCTCTCGCGCGAGCGGCCGCGCATGCTCGCCCCCATGGCGACCATGCTCGGCGAGCGCAAGGACAAGGCGCTCTCGCTTTCGACCACGGCGATGCGCACGCTGCTCGACGGCATCTCCTCGCGTCTCGACGAGGCGCGCGACATCTCGCGCTATCTCATCGGGCTCATGATCTTCCTCGGCCTCCTCGGCACCTTCTGGGGCCTGCTCGACACGGTGAGCTCGGTGGGCGGCGTGATCCAGGGTCTCGCGATCGGCTCGGGCGACGTCGCCTCCATCTTCAACAACCTCAAGGCCGGCCTCGCGCGCCCGCTCGCCGGCATGGGCACCTCGTTCTCGTCCTCGCTGTTCGGCCTCGCGAGCTCGCTCGTGCTCGGCTTCCTCGACCTCCAGGCGGGCCAGGCGCAGAACCGCTTCTACAACGACCTCGAGGAATGGCTCTCGGGGCTCACGCGGCTCTCGAGCGGCAGCGGCATTTCCGAGGGCGAGACGTCGGTGCCGGCCTATATCGAGGCGCTCTTGGAGAAGACCGCCGACAGCCTCGACGGGCTCCAGCGCACGATCCAACGCGGCGAGGAAAGCCGCGCCGCGTCCGAGCCCCATCTCTACGCGCTCACCGAGCGGCTCTCGGCGCTCACCGACCAGATGAAGGCGGAGCAGGCGCTGCTCGTAAAATTGGTCGAGGGGCAGATGGAGCTCAAGCCCGTGCTGCAGCGCCTCGCCGACCCGGCCGCGCGCGGCGGCATCGACGACGCGACGCGCAACCACATCCGCAACATGGAAGTCTATCTCGCGCGCCTGGTCGAGGAAACCTCGAGCGGGCGCACGCGCACGGTCGAGGAGCTGCGCGCGGAGATCCGCCTGCTTGCGCGCACCATCGCCAATCTGGCCGAAGAATCCGCGCGCAACGGCTAAGGCATTATCCGCGCATGTCGAAGCATCGCCCCCCGCCCTACCCTCCCCCTCAACGCGGGAGGGCTGCGAAGGGTCGGCGAGGCGAAGCCGAGCCTTACCCGAAGCTGGGTGGGGGTGCGGCTCGATTCCATACGATCATGTTTTGGCGGACCTGACCCATGCCGAGAGGCAGACGCGCCCTGCGCGACGTCAATATCTGGCCCGGCTTCGTCGACGCGCTGACGAGCCTGGTGCTCGCCTTCATCTTCGTCCTCCTCGTGTTCGTGGTGGCGCAGTTCACCCTCTCGGAGGTGCTGACCGGGCGCGACGCGGCCTTGAAGCGCCTCAACCGCCAGGTCAGCGAGCTCGCCGACATGCTGAGCCTCGAGCGCAAGGCGAACACCGACCTCAAGAGCTCGCTCGCCCAGCTCTCGGCCGAGCTGCAAAGCTCGAACCTGAAGCGAGACACGCTCGCGAGCCGCCTCTCCGAGCTCTCGGGCGAGCGCGACAAGCTCACCGAGCAGCTCGAGGCGGCCCAGCAATCGGTCGCGGCGGGGAAATCCTCGCTCGCCGCCCAGGAGCAGCTCACCTCGGAGGCGCAGAAGCAGGTCGCGCTCCTGAACGAGCAGCTCGCGGCCTTGCGCGACCAGCTCGCCTCGATCCAGCAGGCGCTCGACGCGTCGGAGGCCGCGAACAAGAAGAAGGACGTGCAGATCGTCGATCTCGGGAAGCGCCTCAACGTGGCGCTCGCCGGCAAGGTCGAGGAGCTCGCGCGCTACCGCTCGCAGTTCTTCGGCCAGCTGCGCGCGATCCTCGGCGCGCGGCCCGACATTCGCATCGTCGGCGACCGCTTCGTGTTCCAGTCCGAGGTGCTGTTCCCGAGCAGCTCGGCCGAGCTCTCGCCCGCCGGCCTCCAGACGATCGGAAGCCTCGCCTCGACGCTCAAGCAGATCGAGCCCAAGATCCCGAAGGACATCAACTGGATCCTCGAGGTCGACGGCTTCACCGACAAGCGCCCGATCTCGACCGTGCGCTTTCCGTCCAACTGGGAGCTCTCGAGCGCGCGCGCGATCGCGGTCGTGAAGGCGCTGGTCGCGGACGGCGTCCCGGCCGACCATCTCTCGGCCGCGGGATTCGGCGAGTATCAGCCGATCGATCCCGCGGACACGCCGGCCGCCTACGCCAAGAACCGGCGCATCGAGCTCAAGCTCACCCAGCACTGAAGGTCGAGGCGCGCGACTTGGATCGCGTCAGGCGCTCGCGCGGCGCTTCGCGGCCGCGTCCTGCACGGCCTGGAGCAAGTCCTGCTTCCGGAACGGCTTCGAGAGGAACCCGTCCATGCCGGCGGCGAGGCAGCGCTCGCGGAATTCCTCGGCGCTGTTGCCGGTGACGGCGATGATCGGCACCTGGCCGTGGCTCCCGGGAATGGCGCGGATCCACTGGGTCGCCTTGATGCCGCTGAATTCGGGCATCTTCACGTCCATGAGCACGAGGTCGTATTGCTTGTGGCGCACGGCGGTCACCGCCGCCACCGCGTCGTTGACCTGCTCCACCGTGATCCCGTCCGACTTCAAGAGAGCCTCGATCAACGAGCGACTGGTCGCATCGTCGTCGACAATGAGAAATCGCATTGGCTGCGCCGCTCCGGATACCCTGGCTGCCGAACTTTTCCCCCACGGTCCGGCCGGGTTCGGAGCATAGCAGTCGCGCTACCGGTCTGAAAGCCCACAGTATATTAGCTAATGACATTTCAAAATACTTACAGGATTTGCAACAATGCTTAATCGTTCTAGGGTTTCGAACCCTTGCGCCGCGCGCGCGCCTTGGCTATAACGCGCGCTCCCCGACGCCGGAGACCGACGATGAAAAAGGGCATCCACCCGGACTACCACGAGATCAATGTGGTGATGACCGACGGCAGCCAGTTCAAGACCCGCTCGACCTATGGCGAGCCGGGCGCGACGCTGCAGCTCGACATCGACCCCAAGACCCATCCGGCCTGGACCGGCGTGCACCGGCTCGTCGATTCGGGCGGCCAGCTCGCGAAGTTCGCGAAGAAGTTCAAGGGCCTCGGGCTCAAGTAAGCGCGGCTCCGGGAGATCGGCATGAGGGCGCCTTCGGGCGCCCTTTTTATTTGCGCGCGGCGCCCGGGCGCGCGGCTTGCACGGCTCTTGACAGAAACGCGCGCGGTTCCCAAATCCCTGGTCGGCGCGGGACGCCAAGTCCGGGTCCCCGCCATCGTGCAACCCCGGGCCCAGGCCATCCGGCTGGGCCTCGTTCTACACCTTGCTCACAGGAGGATGTGTAGCCATGCGTAGCTTCGATCTTTCCCCCCTCTTCCGCTCCACCGTCGGCTTCGACAATCTCTCGCGCGTGCTCGACGCGGCTCTCCGCATCGACGACGGCCAGCTCTCCTACCCGCCCTACAACATCGAGAAGACCGGCGAGGATTCCTACCGCATCACCATGGCGGTGGCCGGCTTCGGCGCGGAGGATTTGACCGTCGTCGCGCAGGACAACGGCCTCGTCATTTCGGGCCAGTCGCAGGAGAGCGAGTCGGAGAAGGCGGCCGAGTATCTCCATCGCGGTATCGCGCGCCGCGCCTTCCAGCGCCGCTTCGCGCTCGCCGACCACATCAAGGTCAAGGGTGCCGAGCTCGCCAACGGCCTGCTCCATGTCGACCTCGTGCGCGAGGTTCCCGAGGAGCGCAAGCCGCGCGAGATCAAGATCAACGCGGCCCCGGCCCAGAAGCTCGAGCAGAAGGCGGCCTGACGCCGTCGCTCGAAATTCTCACGATCGACGGGGCGCTCCTGATGGAGCGCCCCGTTTCGTTCGGCCCGCGGTCAGACGACGAGCGTCTCGAGCGCCGCGCGGATTCTGGGCGGGATCGGCACCGGCCGATGGGTCGCGCGCTCGACGAAGACGTGGACGAAGTGGCCCACCGCCGCGGGCTCCTCGTGGCCGGGCCCGAACAGCGCGATCTCGTAGCGCACGCTCGAATTCCCGAGCTTCCCCACGCGCAGGCCCGCCTCGACCGTCTCGGGGAAGGTGAGCTCGCGCTTGAACTGGCAGAAGGTCTCGACCGCGAGGCCGACCACGGGGCTCGCGTGGATGTCCATCCCGCCCGCGCGGATCAGGTATTCGTTGATCACCGTGTCGAAGTAGGAATAGTAGACCACGTTGTTGACGTGGCCGTAAATGTCGTTGTCCATCCAGCGCGTCGGGATCGCGAGGAAATGCGGATAATGGGCTCGGATGATCTTCGGCTCGGCCACGATCGCCTCATTCGCTCGCCCGGATGCGGTCTTCCGACCAGTCCGGGTCTTCATGTCCACTCGGCCCAAAGGAACGCATAATTCGCCGGGAGCCGCAAGAAGCGGCCCTTGTCCCCGGGCAAGGCTGCCGCTAAGAAGAACCGACGCCGGAACCGAAAAACGCCCGAGGGGACATCATGCGCAGCTATCGGATCGCGTCAATCCCGGGCGACGGGATCGGCAACGAGGTCATTCCCGCCGGGCTCGAGGTGTTGCAAGCGCTCGAGGCGCGCGCGGGCGGCTTTCGCCTCGAGGTGACGGGCTTCGACTGGGGCTCCGAGCGCTACAAGCGCCAGGGCGCGCTCATGCCCGCGGACGGTCTCCAGCAGCTCGCGGGCTTCGACGCGATCTATTTCGGCGCGGTCGGCGCTCCCGACATCCCCGACCACGTCACCCTCTGGGGCCTGCGCCTTCCCATCTGCCAGGGCTTCGACCAATACGCCAACGTGCGGCCCGCGCGCATCCTCCCGGGCATCACAAGTCCGCTGCGCGCGGCGACGGCCGAGACGCTCGACTGGGTCATCGTGCGCGAGAACAGCGAGGGCGAATATGCCGGGAACGGCGGGCGCGTCCATCGCGGCCTGCCCGAGGAGGTCGCGACCGAGACGGCAGTATTCACCCGCACCGGCGTCGCGCGAATCATGCGCTTCGCCTTCGCGCTCGCCAAGAGCCGGCCCAAGAAGCATCTCACGGTGGTGACCAAATCCAACGCCCAGCGCCACGGCATGGTCATGTGGGACGAGATCGCGGCCGAAGTCGCGCGCGAGTTCCCCGAGGTGCGTTGGGACAAGGAGCTGGTCGACGCCATGACCACGCGCATGACGCTCAAGCCCGCGACCATCGACACCGTGGTCGCGACCAACCTCCACGCCGACATCCTCTCCGACCTCGCGGCCGCGCTCGCGGGCTCGCTCGGCATAGCGCCCACCGCGAACCTCAATCCCGAGAAGCGCTTCCCGTCGATGTTCGAGCCGATCCACGGCTCGGCGTTCGACATCACCGGCAAGGGCATCGCGAACCCGATCGCGTCCTTCTGGACCGCGTCGATGATGCTCGAGCATCTCGGCGAGCGTGAGGCATCGCGGCGCCTCATGGCGGCGATCGAGCGCGTGACCGCCGAGGCCGCGCTGCACACGCCCGATCTCGGCGGGCGCGCGACCACGGCCCAGGTCACCGCGGCCGTGATCGACGCGATTCGCAGCGCCAATTTTTAGCGCCGATGGCGCGTTTCCTCCGGCTCGACCCGGCCAAGCTCAAACGCGCCCATCTCAAGCGCGCCTTTGCCGAGCGCGGCTGGAAATGGGCGGCGCTCACCGCGCTCTCGCTCGCGCTTGCGACGGCGCTCGAATATGCGGCGTTTCCAGCGGCGCTCTTGCTCGGGCCCATGGTCGCCGCGATCGGCTTCGGCGTCGGCGGCGCCCGGCTCGAGCTGCCGCGGCTCGGCTTCGTCGGCGCGCAATCGATCGTGGGCTGCTTGATCGCGAGCTCGGTCAGCCTCTCGATCGTCGCGACCGTCGCCCACGATTGGGCGATCATGCTGCTGGTGGTGGCGACCACGGTCGTCGCCGCGGGCGTCGTCGGCTGGGTGCTGGTGCGCTTCGGCTCGCTCCCCGGCACCACCGCCGCCTGGGGCTCGTCGCCCGGCGGCGCCTCGGCGATGATCGTCATGGCCGAGGCCTATGGCGCCGACATCCGCCTCGTCGCCTTCATGCAATATCTGCGCGTCATCATCGTGGTGCTGACGGCGTCCCTCGTGTCGCACCTTCTTCTGGGTGCGGCGGGAGCCACGGCGTTCGCGACCGTGCCCAACTCGTTCGCCGCGATCTTCGAGGCCCCGCCGCTCGCGCTTGCCGAGACCCTCGCGATCGCCGGTGTGGGGGCGACGCTCGGCCGGGTGCTGCGCGTGCCGGCGGGCGGCCTCCTGGTGCCCATGGCGATCGGCGCCGCGCTGCACATCGCGGGGCTCGTGGAGCTCGCGCTGCCGACCTGGCTCCTGGGCGTCGCCTATGCGGCGATCGGCTGGTATATCGGACTCGGCTTCAACCGCGCGGTGATCCGCTACGCGTTCCGCGCCATCCCGCAGCTCGTCCTCGGCACCGCGATGCTGATCGGCCTCTGCGCCTTCTCGGCCTGGCTCCTGACCTGGCTCCTCGGCACCGAACCGCTCACCGCCTATCTCGCGACCGCCCCCGGCGGGCTCGATTCGGTCGCGATCATCGCGATCGGCAGCCATGCCGACATCCCGTTCGTCATGGCGCTCCAGACCTTGCGCGTCTTCACCGTGATCGCCCTCGGCCCGTCGATCGCGAAGGCGATCTCGAAGCTCGCCTAGAGAAACGACTTGAGCGCCGCGAGGATCGCGTCCGGGCGCTCGATAGGCGTTAGCCGGACAATGCCGCGACGACCATCTCCGGCTGTCTTTCAATGACGGTCAGGAAAGCGCGCGCGGCGCCCTCGGGCCGGCGGTGTCCGCGTTCCCAATTCTGGACCGTGCCCAAGGAGAAGCCGAAAGCCCGGGCGAACTGGCTTTGTGACATGCCCAAACGCCGGCGAATTCGCCGCACGTCCACATCCCTTGGCACGCGCACCACGCGCGTGCGGATCCCGGACGGCTTGCCCTTTGCATCCTCGACCGCTTCTTCGAGCGCCTCGATGATCCGGGCGCCGATTTCGCCCTTGGCGTTCCTCATGGCTCCCGCCTCCGCTTCTTGTGCGTCCGCACGAAATTCTCGATCAAATCCGCGATGCGATGGCGCTGGTCTGCCGTGATATCCGATGCCGAGCTCTTAGCGTACGCAAGCAGCAGAAGCAGTGGGATCGTATCGTCGTGATAATAATAGATCACCCGCGTGCCGCCGCGCTTACCGATGCCGGCCAGCCGCCATCGAAGCTTTCGCACGCCGCCCGTACCGGGAATGAGAGTGCCGGCATCGGGCTGGCGCGCCAGACGGTCGATCAACGACTCGACCTCGTCGGGCGCCATGATCGCCGACGCTGAGCGTCGAAACGCCGTGGTTTCGCTCACCGTCACCGGGATCGTGCGCAGGGGCAAATTACGCCGTCCCCTCCTATCGGTCAATGACCTATGGTCGGCACGAATCCGAGCTGCGCGCCGTGCACTAAAGAAAGGCTTTGAGCGCCGCAAGCGTCGCGTCCGGGCGCTCGACCATCATCATGTGCCCGGCACCCGGAAGCTCGGCCGCGCGCGCATGCGCGATCGCCGACGCCAACGCCTTCCCGCCCTTGGCGGGCGTCATGCGGTCCTCGGTGCCCACGAGGACGAGGGTCTTGCTCTGAACACGCGCCGCGGCGGCGGCGGCACCGCGGTAGGCGTCGCACGCCTTGAGGTCGACGGCCAACGCTCCCGGCCGCGCGCGCGCGAGCAAGCGCCTGCCGCCGCCCAGCATCCACAGGCCGGGCGTCGGGCTCAACCCGAGATGGGCCGGCTTGCCGTAGCCCCAGGCCGTGATGAGCTCGAAGGCATGGGCATCGTCCGCTTGGGCGGCCGCGATGAGATCGGGATGGACCGGCATGGCGAGCGCCGCGCCGAAGAGCGCCAACGCCGAAATCTTGTCCGGATGACGCGCCGCCGCCTCGAGGGACGCGAGTGCGCCCATGCTGTGGCCGACGAGGGCGGCGCGGCCGGCGCCGGTCGCGGCGATGAATGCGCCGAGCCAATCGGCCATCGCCTCGATGGACGGGAGCGGCGAGCCGCCCGAGCGCCCATGGCCGGGGAGATCGAGGGCGAGCACCGATTTTCCGTGATGCGCGAAATAGCGCGTCTGGAGCGCCCAGACCGTGTGATCCATGCCGGCACCATGGACGAAGACGACGAGCGGGAGCGTGGCGTCGAACGGCTTCCCGCCCGTGGCCGCGAAAATCGGCACGCCCGCGACCTCGAGCTCCATGGTCAGCCCTTCTGGGACGCGGCGAGCGCCGCCTTGAGGTCTTCCATGAGATCGGCCGCGTCCTCGAGCCCGATCGAGAGCCGCACCAGCTCCTCGCCCACGCCCGCCTGTTTGAGTGCCGCCGCGTCCATCTGCTGGTGCGTGGTGCTCGCGGGATGGATCACGAGGGACTTGGCGTCGCCCACATTGGCGAGATGGGAGAAAAGCCTCAGCGCCTCGATGAAGCGCCGGCCGGCGGCACGCCCGCCCTTGATGCCGAAGCTCAGGATCGCCCCCGCACCCTTGGGCAAGACGCGGCGCGCAAGCGCATGATCCGGGTGGGACGCGAGGCCCGGATAGCTCACCCAATCGACCTCCTTGGCACCCGCGAGGAACTCGGCGACGCGCTGGGCGTTCGCGACGTGGCGCTCCATCCTGAGCGGCAGCGTCTCGACCCCTTGCAGGAGATAGAACGCGTTCTGCGGGCTCATGGAGGCGCCGAAATCGCGCAAGCCCTCGGCGCGCGCGCGCATGACGAAGGCCTGGGGCCCGAATTCCTCGGCGAAGTCGAGCCCGTGATAGCCGGCATAAGGCTCGCTGAGCGTCGGGAACTTGCCCGAGGCGTCCCAATCGAAGCGCCCGGAATCGACCACGGCACCGCCGATCGCGACGCCGTGGCCGCCCAGGAACTTGGTGACCGAATGGAGGACGAGATCGGCGCCCTGCTCGAAGGGACGCGCGAGATAGGGGGTCGCGAAAGTGTTGTCGACGAGAAGCGGCAGACGCGCCTCATGGGCGACCGCGGCGATGGCGGCGATGTCCATCACCTCGAGCCCGGGATTGCCGATCGTCTCGCCATAGAGAAGCCGCGTCTCGGGCCGGATGGCGGCGCGGAACGCGTCGGGCTTGCGCGGATCGACGAAGCTCGCGGTGATGCCGAAGCGCGGGAGCGTGTGATGGAAGAGATTGTGGCTGCCGCCATAGATCGACGAGGACGAGACGATGTGCCCGCCTTGGCCCATGAGGGTCGCGACCGCGAGATGGAGCGCCGCCTGCCCGCTCGCGGTGCAGACCGAGCCGATACCGCCCTCGAGCGACGCGAGACGCTCCTCGAGCACGGCCACGGTCGGATTCGAGATGCGCGAATAGATGTGCCCGACGCGCTCGAGGTTGAAAAGCGCCGCCGCGTGGTCCACGTCCTCGAACACGTAGGAGGTGGTCTGGTAGATCGGCACCGCGCGGGCGCCCGTCGCGGGATCGGGCCGCTGGCCGGCATGGAGCGAAAGCGTATCGAACTTGAGATGCTTCGGGTCGATCATTCGGGCCGTCCCGCCAGCGCGCGCCGCGCACCTAAAAGAGGGCCGCGTGCGGACGCGCACAAAAAAGAGGGCCGCGCGGCGCGGCCCTCGTCATAACCAATGCTGCTTCGCGCAGCTTGTTATCCTGTTGTGCCCAACCCCATTCAACTCACCGCCGCGCCGAGACTAATTTGGGGCGCGCGCGGCGGTCAAGGAGGATTCGCTCGCCTGTCAGGATACGATCCCGGTCCGTTCTCTTTTTGCGGCGCACCCAAGCGAGCGATGGGCAAAATCGCGTCATTTCTTGAAAAATGCGGCGGCGGCGTTGAGATGGGCCTGCTTGCGCCCGATCTCGGCCTTGACGCGCGCGATTTCGTCCTCGAGCTCGGCGATGTAGGCGTTGAGCTCGTCGACCGAGAGCGGGTCGAGGCTCTTGGGCTTGGGTTTCGCTTTGCGCGGCTCCAGATCTTCGATGTCCATCTTGCTCTCTCTGGCGCGCGATCCCGCGCCGCGCTTGTCAGGGGCCGGCGAAGATACTAGACCTCGGCCGCGCCCGCGAAAAGACGGGTGCGCCCACGCGCGCGTGGACCCCGTGCGAGCAGCCAAGCGGAGCGGCAAATGTCCGAGCGTCTCCCCCCGACCATGATCGCGATCGAGATCGAAAAGCCGGGCGGCCCGGAGGTGCTGGTGCCGGCGACGCGGCCGGTGCCTCGGCCGGGACCGGGCGAGCTCCTGATCGAGGTCGCGGCCGCGGGCGTCAATCGTCCGGACGTGCTCCAGCGTCAGGGCCTCTATGCGCCGCCGCCGGGCGCGAGCGACCTCCCCGGCCTCGAGCTCGCGGGCCACGTCGCGGCGCTCGGCGCGGGTGTCGAAGGCTGGAAGCTCGGCGATCCCGTGCTCGCCCTCGTCGCGGGCGGCGCCTATGCGCAATATGCCGTGGCGCCGGCGCCCCAATGTCTTCCGGTGCCCAAGGGCCTCTCCATGATCGAGGCGGCGGCGATCCCGGAGACCTACTTCACGGTCTGGACCAACGCGTTCGAGCGCGGCCGGCTCCAACGCGGCGAGACGTTCCTCATCCATGGCGGCTCGAGCGGCATCGGCACGACCGCGATCCAGCTCGCCCATGCGCGCGGCGCCCGCGTGTTCGCGACCGCGGGCGACGATGCCAAGTGCCGCGCCTGCGAGAAGCTCGGCGCCGAGCT